>CANQEJ010000022.1 GCA_947594925.1 uncultured Bacilli bacterium | reverse complement strand
AACAATTAATTATTGTGTTTCTTTTAGTAACAATAATACTACTTATCTTGAATAAGTAGGAGTTACTCATATGCAACTTAGATAAGACCAGATGACAACTTAGATTTGACATACTTGGTAATGGTTGATACACATATAAAAAAAGACCACCGGTGCCACAGGGGGTCATCGGTGTTTTCCGCTAGGAAAGCACTGAGCCTTAAAAGACTTGGTGTATCCACTTAAATTTTAATATAACTTTCAAAGTTAAGTCAAGATAAATTAATACGAAAGAAGGATTTATGAACAAAATATCTTTAGATGTTGACCAAAAAGAAGTAGTTCAAAATAATGCTCAATACTTATTAGTAGTCGCTGGAGCAGGAGCAGGGAAAACTTTAACAATTATAGAAAAAATAAATTATTTGATTTCTATTAAAAACTTTAAAGAGGAAGATATTTTATGTATATCTTTTACTAATGAAACTGTTAATGCTTTAAAAAATAAAATATATAATAATTATGGTTATAATATTGATGTCTTAACTTTTCATAAACTTTCTTTAAATATTTTAACTTCTTCTTTTAATATTGCTTTAGAAGATGAATTAGAAATAATTATTAATATCTTTTTAGAAAATACTATCTATGAATATCCTTTCTTAATTAAATTAATTTTAAAATATTATAAAATTCGTTTTAAAGAAAAAAATTATTTAATAAAATATCAACAATTCCAAAATGATGTTATGTTTTCTCCATTTGTTAAAACAATTTTAAGTTTTATTCGTTTGTTTAAAGCCCATGGTTTTGAAAGTAAAAATTTCAAAGAATTTATTTATAAACCTTTTAAAAAGAAAGATAGATTAATGTTAATCGTAATCTATGCTATTTATTTAGAATATGAGAGGGAGTTAGCATCACGCCAAACAATTGATTTTGATGATATGATAAGACTAGCTATTTTAAATGTATCTAATTGTCATTTAAAATATAAATATATAATTATTGACGAATATCAAGATACTTCTTTTTTACGTTATAAATTAATTAAAGAACTGACAAATTTTTTAAATGCTAAATTAATGGTTGTAGGTGATGACTGGCAATCTATTTATCGTTTTAGTGGTTGTTCTTTAGAAAGTTTTTTGAATTTTTCTACTTATTTTTCTAAAAGTATTACCTTAAATATTAACCATACTTATCGTAATGCGCAAAGTTTAATTGATATTGCGGGAAAGTTTATTATGAAAAATCCATATCAGTTACCAAAAAATTTAATAGCTTTAAAAAATATCTCTAAACCCATTGCAATTATTTACTATCAAAATATAAAAAAAGATTTAACTACTTTAATTGAAAAATTAATAAATTCTGGTTCTTTATTTATATTGGGAAGAAATAATTTTGATATAAAACGCTTTTTAGATTTAGATGTCTTTAATTTAGACCAAAATGGTTCTATTACTTTTAAAGATAATCGTCCTTGCAATATTCGCTTTTTAACTGTACATAAAGCCAAAGGCTTAGAAAGTGATAATGTTATAATCATTAATTTAGAAAATGCTTTATATGGATTTCCTAATCAAGTTTTAAATAATACGCTTTTAAAGTATGTTAATCCTGAAGATGAGTATCCCTATGCCGAAGAAAGAAGACTTTTTTATGTAGCTATGACCAGAAGTAAAAACAAAGTTTATTTATATACGAGTAAAAGTAGAGAATCTATTTTTGTTAAAGAAATTCGTAAGCTTTTAAAGAAGTTTCTGTATTATAAAACTTAGAAGTAGTGGTATACTATTATAGGAAGGTGAAAACATGCAAAAATATATGGAAAAATATGCAGAGATTTTATTAAAAAAATGTTTAAAATTAAAAAAGGGGGAACCTTTACTTATTCAAGGACCAATGGAAAGATATGATTTTGTGCGAATTGTTGTCGACCAAGCTTATAAAATGGGAATTAAAGATATTAAAATTAATTTAAAAGATGCTTATATGAAACATAGTAGTTTACAAAATTTAAAATTAGAAGATTTAAAACAAAGTGAACTATGGAGTGGTAAACCCTTAGAAGAATATGCTAAAAAGGGTGGGGCATTTTTAAGCTTAACTGCCGAATATCCTGATTTAATGAGTGATGTAGATGCTAATATTTTAACTAAATTACAAATGCATGCTACCAATGAAAGTCCCACTTTTGATGAAAGAAGAAGAAAAAATGAACTAGCTTGGTGTATTGCTGCTGTACCTAGTCAAGATTGGGCCGATAAGTTATTTCCAAAAGAAAAAAATAATTTAGAAAAGCTTTGGCAAATTATTTTTGATATATGTCTAATTAGTAAAAGAAATCCCGAAGAGGCTTTAGATAAAAAAATAAAAATTAGTCATAATCGCGCGCAGAAATTAAATAATTTAAAATTAAAATATTTAAAATATCGTAATAGTTTAGGAACGGACTTAACTATTGAACTTCCCCAAAATTATGTTTTCCATAATATTGAGATGAAACTGGCCGATGGTCGTATTATATTCCCTAATATGCCTAGTGAAGAAGTATATTCCAGTCCTTATAACAAAGGAACAAATGGGATTGTTTATGCTTCTCTTCCTTTAATTCATGGAGGAAAAGTTATTGAAGATTTCTGGATAGAATTTAAAAATGGGAAAGTCATAAATTATGATGCTAAAAAAGGTAAAGATGTTTTAGAAAATATTATTAACTTTGATAAAAATTCTAAGTACTTAGGTGAAGTAGCTTTAGTTGATTATGATTCACCGATATCTAATACTAACATGTTATTTTATACGACTTTATATGATGAAAATGCTTCTTGTCATCTAGCTTTAGGTCAAGCTTTTAGTGACTGTATTAAAGATGGGGAAAAGAAAAGTAAAGAAGAATTAGAAAAACTAGGAATAAATCAATCTAAAAATCATGTTGATTTTATGATTGGTACTAAAGATTTACAAATAATTGGTATTACTGAAAAAGATGAAGAAGTGACAATTTTTAAAAATGGTAACTGTGTTTTATAGTTACTTTTTTAATGGATAGGTAACAAGATTTCTACCTGATTATTATAATAAATTTCGATATTGTGTTCTAAAGTTAGTTTATAATCTTTATCTTTGCTATTTCGGAAATAGGCAGCATCTGTTATTTTTTTAATCAAATTAGCTTGAGTATTAGGACAAGTGATACTTAGATATTTACCTTCTTTGATTACTAATTTATCTGAACCGGTAAATTCATAAGGTAAGCAAATCCAATATTTTCCCTTGGAAGTATCTTCAGAATTATATGTTAAAACACCATAACGAATAGCATTTTTGGAACATATTTTAAAATCATTCCAAAATGGGGTACTCTTCTTAGGAACATTGGAAGTTTCTACATTTGTCCATATACCATATAAAACCATCCTATTTATATTTTTAATAGTTAAAGAAATTAAATCGTTATTATTATCAATGTTAAAATTAAATGGTAAAAAATTATTATAGCTAGCTTTCTTTTTTATTTCCTTGGGTAATTTACCATGAAATCTTTTAAAAGCTCGCGAAAAAGAAACAGGATTTTCATACCCATATTTTAAGGCTACATCAATTATTTTTTCTCTTTTTACGTCAATATCATAGGCAGCTTTGGAAAGACGACGCTTTTTTATATATTCGTTTAAAGAAATATTAGTAATTAAAGAAAACAATCTTTTGGCAGTATCTTTATTAGTTCCTAATATTTGGGCTATTTTATTAATATTAATTTCTTTATCGAGATTGTCTTCAATATAAGTTATAACTTTATTTAATGCCTCATAAATATTCATAAGTAATCACATTAATATTTTAGCATCTATACAAAATTTGTACAATATTAGTAAATATTTAATTACTAGAAAAGTTTTATAATTTTTTACAGGTGATTAAAATGACTGATGAAATAAAAAAATTCTATTTAAAAACTAGTATCTATACTAACTATTCTTTTTATAAAAAATATTTTTGTGAAAGTTTGCCTCAAGATTTAAAAGAATTAACCTTATTAATAAATAAACAATATATTCATAGAACTATTTTGTTTAAAGAATATTTATTAAACGGTAAAATAAAAGAAGAATATCCTTGGTATAAATATCGTTCGCATGATGATATATTACTTACAGTTCCTGCGATAGTAAGTGAATTATTTCGCTTAGATAATAGAGGATTTCACGATAATAGAAAAACTGCTGATAAAGTAATTATTACTTGTCGTTATAGTGCTATTTTACTTGCCTCAATTTTAAAAGCGCGAAATATTCCTGCGCGAGTACGTTCGGGTTTTACGCCTTTAGCTGATAAAACAATTAATTGTGACCACTGGTTAGTAGAATATTATAATGAAAAAAGCAAAAGATGGATTCAAATCGATTCTGATATAATTGAAGTGGAAGGTAATAAAAATTACGATAATACGGATGTCAAAAATAGTCTATATATTAATGCTGCCGAAGCATGGCTTAATGTAAGAAGTGGCAAGGATGATTTAAATAATTATTTACATGGTTCACATATTAAGGGATTAGATATGTTAGCTAAAGCTTTATTTTTTGATTTTCATGCAATTATGAACGATGAAGTATCTTATTTATTTTTTCCAGTCTATATTGATGAGGAAAAAGAATTTTTTAATCTTTCTATTGATGAGTTGAAAGAATTAGATGATTTAGCAGTATTAATGCTCGATATTGATAAAAATTTTGATGAATTAAGATACTTATACCGTAATGATAAACGATTTCATGCCATTAATACACCATTGCTTTCCGATAAAGATCATTTAGAATTATAAATATAGATTTGTCTATATTTTTTTTGAATAAAAAAAAGAAAAGTTCCTCAGTATGTAAGTGGAGGAATAAAATGAGCAAATATAAAGTAGATATTACAGGTATTAATACTAATGATATTAAAGTTTTAACAAGTGAAGAACAAATGGAATTATTTAAAAAATATAAACAGGGAGACCAAGAAGCAAAAAGATTATTAACAGAAGGTAACCTTAAGTTAGTCTTAAGTATCTTGCGCAAATTTAATAATCAAAAATATAATATGGATGATTTATTTCAAATTGGGTGTGTCGGTTTAATTAAAGCCATAGATAATTTTGACCCTAATTATGGCGTGATGTTTTCTACTTATGCTGTGCCTTTAATATCTGGAGAAGTTAAAAGATACGTGCGGGATAACAGTCCAGTTCGCGTCAGTCGCAGTATCAAAGATTTAGCTTATAAAATCTTAAAATATAAAGAAGTTTATTTTGCCAAAAATGGAAAAGAACCAACAAATGAAATGATTGCTAAAGAATTAGATGTCGAGGAGTATCAAATAGCTAATGCTATTGATTCTTTAAAAGAACCAATGAGTATTTTTGAACCTATTTATAATGATGGTGGTGATACGATATATTTACTTGACCAAATTGCTGATAAAAAAGAAAGTAAAAAAGATAAAGATATGCTTATATCTTTAAATAAAGCTTTAAAACAAATAAAACAAAGAGAAAGAGAAATCCTAATTGACCGTTATATAATTGGTAAAACCCAAATGGAAATAGCTAAATCTTTAGCTATCTCTCAAGCCCAAGTCTCCCGTATTGAAAAAAATGCTATCAATAATGTGAAAAGATTAATTAAATAATTGCATATATTTTAACGAGGTGACTTCATGAATTTATCGGATATACAAGCTAAAGAAATAGTAAGTGTTATCGATGGACGCAAATTAGGAAGAATTGTTGATGTTCACATCGATATTGAAGATGGGAAAATTCACTATTTTGTTGCAGAACAACGCCACTTTTTTAAAAGACTTTTTGGCAAAGAAAATGAAACAAAGTTTACGTTTGCCAACATTGAAAAAATTGGAGAAGATGTAATCTTAGTAAAGTTATGATATAATTTTTTAAGGGATGCCATATGAATAAAAAGATTTTACTTATATCGACAATTATTCTTGCTTTAGACCAAATAAGCAAAGCTATTATTGATATAACTGTTAAATTAGAAAGTAGTATACCTATTATCAAAAACTTCTTTTATTTAACATATTATCATAATGAAGGGGCAGCTTGGGGGATTATGAATAGTAAAATTCCTCTTTTAATCATCTTAACATTTTTGGTTTTAATTATCATATATCGTTATATGTATTCTTTTAAACAAAATAAAAGAAATATTTTAGCTTTTGGCTTGCTAATTGGAGGAATTGTTGGTAATCTACTAGACAGAATTATTTTTGGTTATGTTCGTGATTTTTTAGATTTTTATATTTTTGGGTATAATTTTCCAATTTTTAATATTAGTGATATGGCTATTGTCGGAGGCATACTCCTACTTATTATTGCCATATTTAAGGGAGAAGAAGTAAATGAAAGAAATCGTTATAACAGAAAAAGAAAAACGGCTAGATAAATTTTTAACTGACCATTTAAAAGAAAGTCGTTCTACTATTTTAAAGATGATTAATGATGGTTTTATCTTAGTTAATAATAAACCTTGTAAACCAAGTAAATCTTTAAAAGAAAAAGATCTAATTACAATTAAAGATGGTTTTAAAATTACAACTGATATCATCCCTAAGGAAATGGATTTAGATATTGTTTTTGAAGATGAAAATGTTTTATTAATTAATAAACCTAGTGGTCTAACAGTCCATCCTGGTAGTGGTAATTACGATAATACCTTAGTTAATGGTTTAATGTATTACACTAAAAATTTAAGTGATGTAAATGGAGAGGCTCGTCCCGGTATTGTCCATCGAATTGATAAAGATACCTCGGGATTAATATTAGTTGCTAAAAATAATAAAGCTCATCAAATTTTAGCTGAAGACTTTAAACATAAAAGAGTAGAAAGAGAATATATTGCTTTACTTAATGGTGTTTTTCCCCATAATAAAGCAACTATCGATGCTCCTATCGGCCGTGATACAAACGAACGTAAGCAAATGGCTGTAACAGCCAAAAATTCTAAAAATGCTATAACCCATTTGACGGTTTTAAAACGATATAAAAACCATACACTAGTTAAATTAAAATTAGATACAGGAAGAACCCATCAAATTAGAGTGCATATGAAATATATAGGATATCCTATTTATAATGACCCTGTATATACAGATAAAAAATGTAGTAAATTTGGTCAATTTTTACACTCGGCTAATATTAAATTTACGGAACCAATCACAAAAGAAAAGTATGAATTTTCTTGTCCTCTTCCTAAAGAGTTTCAAGATTATTTAGAGACATTAGAAGAAGAAAAATAGAAGTAAGGTGGTATTATGGAAGAAATAGAAATTAAAAATGTTAGTGAAGAAGAGTATGCGCAGATAAAAGAGACAATTAAGCAAGATAATCAAAGTTTTAAAGACCGTGGAATTGACCCATATGTAACTTTTATCAATTATTATTCTCAAGATTTATTAGGTATTTATTTTAAAAATACTTTAGTAGGGTTAGTTAATTTAGGCTATTTTCGTGGGGATTTAGAAATTCAGATTTATGTTTTACCTTCTTATAGAGGTCACAATATTGCTTATTTAGCCACTAATAAAATCGTTAATGAAAATAGTATTAATTATCCAACTTGTAGAGAAATTATTTGTCAAGTTGAATTTGATAATGCTTCTTCGGTTAAGGTCATGGAAAAACTAGGGTGGCGTCGTGATTATGAACATGAAGAAGCCATTGATTATGAAGAAGATACCAGTCGTTATGTATTTTATACCTTAAATCCCCATTATGAAAAAGAAAGAGGGATAACTAAATGATTGAAAATAAAAAAATATTAATTTTAGGTATGGCTCGTAGTGGTATCGCTGCTGCCAAATTGTTAGCTGATTATCATAATGAAATTGTTATTACGGATTTAAAAGAGCAAGATGATAAAATTGTAAAAGAGTTAGAGGATTTAAATATTAAAGTAGTTATTACTGATAAACAAGAATTATTGGTAGATACTTCTTTTGATATGGTTGTTAAAAATCCGGCTATTAATAAAAATAATCCTAGTGTTCAAAAAGCTAAAAGTTTAAATATTCCCGTTATCAATGAATTAGAAGTTAGTTATCATTTCTTGCCTTCCAATCTAGAAATTATTGGTATCACCGGCTCTAATGGTAAAACTACAACAACTACAATGATTTATGAACTTTTAAAAAGAAGTGGCCAAAATGTTTATTTAGCAGGAAATATTGGTACTCCTTTAGCTAGTATCGTAAAAGAAATAAAAGAAAATAGTTTATTAGTTTTAGAAATATCTGACCATCAATTATGTGATATGGATACTTTTAAAACAAATATTAGTGTTTTAACTAACTTATCCCAAGTTCACCTAGATTTCCATGATAATTCTTATACGCAATATAAAAATACTAAAAAGAAAATTTTTAATAATCATACAAAACATGATATTGCCATTTTAAATAAAGAAGACCAAGATGTCTTAGAATTAACTCAAGATATTCCTTCTTCTAAATTATATTTTTCGTCAAAACAACCAGCTGATGCTTATTTAGAAAATGATAATATAATTTGTTATGATGAAAAAATTATATCGACTAAAGATATAACTGTTAAAGGAATTCATAATTACGAAAATATCATGGTTGCTATTTTAATTGCTAAGAAATATGGAGTTTCTAATGAAATAATTAAAACTTTCTTCCAAGAATTTAAAGGAGTAGAACACCGTATTGAATTTGTAAGAGAATTAAAAGAACGAAAGTTTTACAATGATTCTAAAGCTACTAATAATAAGTCCACTATAATTGCTTTATCTTCTTTTAATAATCCTACTATTCTTTTAATGGGAGGCTTAGATAGAAATATTCCGTTTGATGAAATAGCTCCTTATTTAACTCATGTCAAAACAATCATTTGCTTTGGTCAAACTAAAGAGAAGATTGCTTTATTTGCCAAACAAAATAATAAAGATGCTATTGTCATGGATAACTTAGTAGATGCTACGAAAAAAGCCTACGAAATAAGTAGACCAAATGATGTAATACTTCTTTCTCCAGCTTGTGCTTCTTGGGACCAATATCCAGATTTTGAAACACGTGGTCAAGAGTTTAAAGAAGTTGTTAATAATTTAAAATAAGAGAAACGATTTCTCTTTTTTTGTAAAAAAATGTCAACTTTTAAAAAATGTCTTTACAAATGTCCGGGGGGGGTACTATTAGGACAAGGAGGTAGAAAATATGGCATTAGGTAGAACACAATTAAATGATATTGCTTTTGAACAAATCGATATTGATAGTTCTCGTAGTCAAATTGAAGACTGTTTAAATACTTTCCAATATGTTGTTAATAGCTTGACTGAGTGGGCTGATGAGACAACAGTTGGTAGTGGTTTTAAAACGGAATTATCAGCATTAATTACTAATATTGAAAATTTGGAAAATGAAAATAGAAACCTTATTAGAGTAATTGATGACTTTAAAGATAGACAATATCAAATTAATGAAAGAACTGGCTATTCCGGTCCGGATTTAGGTTCAGAACGATAAAAGGAGGAAATTATGGAAATTACAGCAAAAGAAATAGAAAGACAAGCAGGACGATTAGAAGAACAAACTGAAAAAGCAATAACAATTTATAATTCACGGGCAGGTAAATTACATCATATTGCAAGTATTATTGAATCTGAAGATAGTAAGTTAGCATCTACTATTGAAAGATTTAAAGAAACACATGAAAACGTTGCTAATCAGATGGAACAAAAATTTAGAAATTTAGCAAAAATAATGCATGAATACGCTGCTCAAACTATTGCAAATGAAACTGATACATCATCTGAAGTGGAAAGTTTAAATGCTAATTTATCTGCTATTGAAGATTCACTTTCTGCTGATTCAGATATAGGATTAGGTTCAGAAAGATAATTAATTAATAAAATAAATTGTCCCATATAAAATAGTTGCAAATATAATCCAAATGAGATAAGGAATAAGTAAATAAAAGGAAGTTTTATTTACTTTTTTAGTTTCTATTAGTAAATAAATAGTACTTAAAAATAAAAGAATAGTATTATATAAAGTTAAAGTTAGATTATTTAAATAAAAGAAAAATAAAGAAAAAGATTGATTTAAAATATAATTTACTAAATAAGCAAACATATAGCTTTTAGTTACTTCTTTATTTTTTAAAATTAAAAAGAAGGATAAAGCTATTAAAATATATAAAATAGGCCATATAATAGCAAACACTATTCCTGGAGGATTAAAAACTGGTAAATTTAAAGTTTGATAAAAGTTTTGATTAAAAGGAAATAGGATACTTGATATAAACCAAGGGATTAAACTAACAATATAAATTAAAATATAAATTACAATTTTCATAATTCATCTCTCCTTTACTAATTGTATGAAATATATTAAAATATTATGAAGAAAGAGGTTTCCTATGGACAAATTAATTGTGAGCAAAAAAGATGAAATAATTATGAAATTAATGCATTATTTTGTAACTGAAGAAAATTATACCCCTGTTATTGTTAATGGAGTTAAAGATGAAATTTGGTTAGAAAATCAAGATTCTTATTATAAAATTATTCGTATTAATGCTAATTATTTACATAATGAAGAACAATATAATTTTGATATGTTTAAAGCTCGTAAGATTATTAAACAAATTAAAAAGAAAACTTTATCTTTAAAAATGCATGCTTTAAATATCCTGTTAGATATTAATGAAGATATCGAAGTAAAAGATGATAAAGTATTTAATTCTTTAGTTATTAAAAATGTGAAAGATATAAAATCATCTAAAGGTTTAGGTAAAATATTTCCAGCGATTAAAAATAATCCATTAAATGATGATAAAGGCTTAGATTTACTTATTAATGTGACAAGAGATATTAATGAAACTACGGCCAAGAAAAATCAAGATTATGAAGATATTTTTAAACCTAAGAAAATATTAATTACCCATATTTTAATAGGTATTAATGTAGCTGTCTTTATTTTAACGTATCTTCTATATTTCTTATCTAAAGGGAGTATTAATTTAGAAAGCTTATTTTCCGTTAATGCCATGGCTATTGAAAATGGGGAATATTATCGTTTAATTACTGGAACATTTTTACATGCTGGTCCTTTATATATGCCAATTCATTTACTTTTTAATATGTATGCTTTATACGTTATTGGTTCCCAAATTGAAAGCTTTGTAGGAAGATGGAAATATTTAATTATTTATTTTGCTTCGGCTTTAATGGGTAGTTTACTATCTGTTGTTATCTTGCACTCTAATTCTATTGGAGCATCAGGAGCTATATTTGGTTTAATGGGTAGTCTTGCTTATTTTGGTTACCATTATCGCGTTTATTTTGGTAATATTTTAAGAACCCAACTTATTCCTTTAATTTGTATTAACTTGATTATGGGTTTTGTCTTTACAGGTATTGATAATATGGCTCATATTGGCGGTCTTATTGGGGGAATTTTAGCAACAATGGCTGTTGGTCTTAAACATAAAACTCAGACTTCAGAAAGGGTAAATGGTATAATTGTTTATATCTTAATGGTCATTTTCTTATTATTTATGTTAATTAAGTATTAAAAAAAATACGTTTTGCTAACGTATCTTTTTTTTGAAATTAAATTTCGCGATATAAGCCCACAGCAATTCCTAATATGGTGACATTATCTAAAATGATTGGGTCCATTGTATCATTTTGTGGTTGAAGACGAATATGGTCTTTTTCTTTATAAAATGTTTTAAGAGTAACTTCATTTTCCGCCGTCATCGCTACAACTATTTGTCCATTACGAGCTACTTTTGTTCTTTCTACTATGACAATATCCCCATCTAAAATTCCGGCATTAATCATACTTTCGCCACTTACTTTTAAAGTAAACACTTCCTTTTTATGAGCTACTAGAGAAGCAGGAAGTGAAAAGAAATTATCGGGCATCTCAATTGCTTCGATAGGATTTCCAGCCGTAATTTTACCTAAAAGAGGAACTTTAATAATATCTTCGTTTTTCTTTTCAAACTCATTTTCGACTAAGACTTCAATAGTTCTAAATTTGGAATTAGTTTTTCTAATACAGCCTGCTTCTTCCAAATGTTTTAGATGTACATGGACTGTGGCAGGGGAAGATAGATTAAGCCCGGCACATATTTCTCTGATAGCTGGGGGATACCCGTGTTCTACTGTGTACTTTTTAATATATTGTAAAACTTCTTGTTGTTTTTTAGTTATTTTTTTATTCATAACTTACCTCCAATTTCATGTTAACATAAAAAATGTAAAAAGTCAAACAATTGTTCTAAAATGTCTAGACATGGACATTTGTTCGTGTTATTCTTAGTTTAGAAAGAAGGGATAAAAATGAAAAACAAAATTAAAGAATTTAAAGGAGTAGTGTTATTTTATCTTCTGATTATCTTATGTATCTTTATGATTAGTAACAATAATAGTCATTTAAAAGAGCAAAAAAATCCAAGGATTAATATGCCAAGTGTTACTCTTAAAAAATAAGAGAAAACATATTTCTACAAATTACGCTTTTAGTTTTTGTTAAAATATAAATGGTGATATTAATGAGAACTTTTTATATTTTTAAAATTAATAAAGAATTTGCTATTTTAACTAAAAATTGTCCTTATAATTTATTTCGGAGCATGGAACAAATTTATTATGCTTCATCTAATGATATAGCAGCAGTTTATAATATTTATGAACAATTAATATTACCTCTTGATAAAACTAAAATAAATCTTAATTTATATGAAAAATTTAAAGAAGATGATTATTATACTAAGTTTCGTAATACCCATATGATAAATAACTTTTATAGTGATGAACAAACGAAATTAATTGTTAATTCTTCCTTTATGCTTTTAAGAAGTACTAAAGCATCTCCTACCTTTTTAAACTTTTTAAAAGATTTAGAAAACATGTTTGTTTGTGATTTTGAAAATAAAGATTATTTTTGGTTACAAGAAGTAACAGTATAACTTGTAAAAAAGCATATATTTTAGTAAAATATTGAAAGAAGGAGTGATACGATGTTAGGAGATATATTATTAGTTGTCATTGGTCTTGTAGTGGGAATTATCATTGGTTTTTTAATTTCTAAACGCTTGACTAAAAAATATTTAAAAGATAATCCTCCCATTAATGAAAAAATGATTGAGGCTTTAATGAGTAGTATGGGTAGAAAGCCTTCCCAAAAACAAATAAAACAAATGATGAACCAAATGAATAGGTATATGTAAAAGGATATAAAAAAATCCTTTTTATTTTTTTGCCTATAAATAGGGCATTTAAGTCTTGTTCCTTAAATTAAACCTTGAAATGTAAATTTGAATATGTTATTCTATTTTTAGAGTAAAAAAGAGTAAAAGGTGGTGGAATATATGAAAGACATGCTTAGCAAAATATATAATAGTGATTATTTTGTTATAGGATTATTTATTGTTATAGTAATTCTAGCGATTGTCTTTTTATTATTAGTATTTTCCGGAAAGAAGAAAAAGGATAGAGAAGAAGTTAAAGTGAATAAAGAAGAAAATAATAATTTAGAACAAAACTTAGAAACAATTAATAGTGTCAATGCTGCAAGTGGGGTAGAAGCTGCTAGTCAACCAGAAAGTGCTGGACCTAGTTTAATTGACCCAATGCAACAAGCACCAGTGCCAGAAGTTAAAGCAGAACCAGTAGCACCTGAAATGCCAACTGTTGCTCCGGCTCCTGTCACAATTGACCCAGCAGTTAGTGTTCCAGAAACGAAAGCTCCTGCTCCTGTTGATATGTCTGCTAAAGAAGCACCAGCTAATGAGCCTTCATTTAATACTAGTATTTTCCATGGTATGCCAGAAAGTATTGCTAATTCTTTAAATGAACAAGAGCCAGCAAGTGTAAGTGAGCCTTCTCAACCAGAAGAAATTAATGCAGTAGCTATTGGCGAAAATAGTGTAGTTACTCCTGAAAATGATTTAACTAATAATCTATTTGAACCAGCTCCAGATTTAAGTCAAGTTTCTGTTGATGTTCCATTAAATATCGAAAATCCAACGCCTGATGTTGCCCCTTCTATACCACAAGAAGTACCAACACCAAGTGTTAATGATATAATGCCAACATTTAATGAGCCCCCTAAAAAGGAAGAAGTTAAGGCTCCAGTGGAAGCTCCAATTCCTGAACCAAAATTAGGTGACTATCAAAAAGAAAGAATTCAAATGCCAAATCAATTTAGTTCAGTTTATATCAATAAAGAAGAACCTAAACCAAAGGAACCAGCACCAATTGAGGAACCTAAAAAACCACCTTATGACCCAACATTATTTACATCAATTTTAAATCCTAATCCTGCTACTCCTGAGGTTAAAGAAGAAGTAAAAGAAGAGCCTGCTCCTGTAGAGAAACCAATAATTCCTGAACCAGTAGCACCGGCTCCAGAGCCTCCAAAGGTAAATATTCCAATTCCAGAATTTGCTCCTGATATTAAACCTGATGTTAAACCGGAAATTAAACCAGAAGTTAAGCCAGTAGAACAACCTGAACCCGTAACTCCTGAACCAATTTCCTTTGAGTTACCAAAGTTTGATACAATTCCACCATTAGAACCAATTGGGGAAGCAGAAGAAGAATTAGAAAAAACTGCTACGGATATTAAAATTAATCCTAAAAATACTTTTGAAATGCCAAGTTTAGCGAAAACAACACCAGAAACGCCAACGCCAGATGCTGATACTGAAACAGGATTACCAAATTTTAATAACGAAACATTTAATATTAATAAGTAAATGTAAATGTAAAGATTCTTTCAAGAATCTTTTTTTCATGATATAATTTTTTATGGTGAAATAAAATATGGCAAAATATGATGAAAGCTCAATTAAAATTTTGGAAGGGTTAGAAGCAGTACGTAAACGTCCCGGTATGTATATTGGTTCTACTGATAAAAGAGGACTACATCATTTAGTTTGGGAAATTGTAGATAATGCCATTGATGAAGTAATAAATGGATATGGTAATTATATTAAAATAATTTTACATAAAAACGATACGATAACAATTTGTGATACAGGACGTGGAGTACCTATTGGTATGCATGCCAGCGGAAAAAGTACACCCGAAGTTATTTATACTGTCTTACATGCCGGCGGTAAATTTAGTGAAGCTGGTTATAAAGTAAGTGGAGGACTACATGGTGTAGGGGCAAGTGTTGTTAATGCTTTATCCAAAAGTATGGACGTTACTATTTATCGTGATGGAGTTATTTCTAATATTCGTTTCAAAGATGGAGGAAAAGTTGATAGCCCTTTAAAGAAAATTGGCGAAACGAAAAAAACGGGAACAATGGTAACATTTACACCCGATTTAGATATATTTAAAAATTGTCATTTTTCCTATACAACTATTTGTGAAAGGATGCAAGAAAGTGCCTTCTTACTTAGTGGTTTAACAATTGAAGTAATTGATGAAGAAGATAATCGTAATGCTAAATTTCATTATGATAACGGTTTAATTAGTTTTGTTGAATATATGAACGAATCTAAAAAGCCTTTACATAAAGTTATTAACTTTAAAGGAACTAAAGCAGATATTGAAATTGAAGTAGCTTTACAATATACCGATGCTTATAATGAAAGTATTATGTCATTTGTTAACAATGTTAAAACAAGTGATGGAGGAACACATGAAGTAGGTTTTAAAACAGGAATAACTAAAGCTTTTAATGATTATGCTAAATTAAATAATTTAATTAAAGGTAAAGATGGAAACTTTGATGGTAGTGATGTAAGAGAAGGTTTAACAGCTGTTATTAACTTAAAAGTACCGGAAGCTAAATTACAATTTGAAGGACAAACAAAAGGTAAATTAGGAACTCCTGAAGCTAGAAGTGCCGTAGAAAGTGTTGTTTACGATAATTTAAAGTTCTTCTTAGAAGAAAATAAAGAAATTGCTTTAACTATTATTGATAAAGCTGC
>CANQEJ010000021.1 GCA_947594925.1 uncultured Bacilli bacterium | reverse complement strand
TCAGAAATTAGGTACAATAATTTTATGACACATCTTTTTTTTTACTCAAGATGTGCCATAAAATGCTTTACATTATAGCACAAATTTAAACGTTTAATATATAATCAATCATTATTAGCATTTCTCTCTAAATTGCTCAAAAGTCACTAAAGATGCTATAATATTATTGATTGGAAGTGAAAAGATGAAGTATTTATTAGCAACTACAAATAAAGCAAAAATTAGATATTATGGAACCAAATTAAAAGATAAAGGTATTGATATAGTAACTTTAAATGATTTAAATATTAATGTGGATGTTGATGAAAATGGCAAAAATCCTATCGAAAATGCTATCATTAAAGCTACTGCTTATAATAATTTGAGTAATATGGCTACCATTGCTTTAGATGAAGGGTTATTTTTAGAAAATGTTCCTGATAATGTACAACCTGGTACTCATGTAAGGCACGTTAATGGAAAAAGATTAAATGATAAAGAAATGATAGAATACTATATTGCATTAGTAAATAAATATGGTAAAAATGGAAAATTGCCTGGCTATTTTTTAAAAGGTGTAGCAGTTGTTAACGGTGACGATATTTTCACATTTGAATATAAAGCTAATCGAGAATTTACCAATCAACAAAGTAATGTTATAGATGAAGGTTATCCCTTAGCATCAATACAAATAATTCAACCTATTGGAAAATTCAAATCTGAATTAACAGAAGATGAAGAAAAAGAAACTATGGATATTGAACAAAAAGATATTTTTGATTTTATTTTAAACACAATAACTACACTAGAACAAAAAGAAATAAAAAAATTAACAAGATAGTTTGGTGAATAATATGACATTAAATGATTTAACAAAAAAATATGATAAACTTCAGTTAAAATATGGAGCGAAAGAATTAGATTCTATTTATAATGGCGGATGTGAACATAATCCAGACATTTGCTTTGTATTTATGAACCCAACAGGAAGAAATATTGCCTCATCAAAAGATTGGAAAGGTTTAAAGTCTCCTTGGATAGGAACAAAAAGTATTTGGGATTTATTTTACCAACTAAATATCCTTGATACCGATATTTATAATAAAATTAAAAAGATAAAAGGAAATGATTGGACAGAAGAATTTGCTGCTGAAGTATATGATAATGTTAAAAAATATAAATATTTTATTACTAATCTCGGTAAATGTACCCAAATAGATGCTAGACCTTTACCAGATAGTGTTTATAAAGAATATCTTGAATTATTAGAAAATGAAATTGAATTTATTAATCCTAAAGTAATAGTTTTATTTGGCAATCAAGTTAGTTCTATTGTATTAAATGAAAAAATATCTGTTTCACAATGTAGAAAAAAATTGTTTAAAAAGCGTATAAATAATAAAGAATATAATTGTTATTCAGTTTTTTACCCCGTTGGAAATGGTAGATTTAATATAGATAAATCAATAGAAGATATAAAATGGATTATAGAAAATGAGTTATCTAATACTAAAGAAAAAACATATATTTAAAAAGATGATAAAAGCTAGTAACACTAAATATCATCTTTTTTTAAGTTACTTATTTAAATTATATTTATTAATAGTTTTTATGAGATATTTACAGCTGTCAGTTACTACCTCTGATTTAATAGCTTCCTCATATTTAAAAAAACTATAACTTTTACATTTTGTTGGTTCCATCACTTCAATATTACCATCAATATATTTAGCAAAATAAATAACAAATATCCAATTAATATCATTTTTAAAACAATGAAAAATTCCAATAGAATTGCTAAATTTTAAATTAATGTTAGCGCCCGCTTCTTCTTTTACTTCACGAATAATTGCGGATTTAAAGCTTGTATCTTCTAAATCAACTTTTCCACCAATGTCTTCAAATAAACCATTTTCGTCTCGTGATTTTTCGCCTCTTTGTTGTAAAAGTATTTCACCATTTAAGTTTTCTATATGAGCGATTACGCCAATTTTTTGATTAGGAAAATTAAATGTTTCTAAATCTTTAAATGTTGCTTCATGGTCTAATAAGTAAAAATGCATCAGTGGTCCCACCTATCTAATATTCATATTAATTATAACAAAAAGAATAAGTTTAACAACGTTTATTTATGTTTTTTCCTAAAGAATAAATTCTTTTCAAAACAGTAGCATTATCATAATTATCATATTTTGGCGCTCTTTTTATTTCAGGAATTTGGAATAAATCCCAAAATTCTAATTTAAAGTGATAAGTAGCAATTCCTTCTGGGGTATTAATTCCTGCAATAAAATCACCTTTAAACATTGGGTCATTTTCGTCGTTAAAATGTTTTTTTGATTTCCAAGATATATCCGGATTACTATTACATAAAGTACAAAATAAAATCAATCTATTTTTATATAATTCTGCAAATGTATGGTGGCCATCACTTATTTGTTTTACTGAAATATTGCCATTAATTTTTTCACTTTGGATTAAATTATTTAATTCATTTATATTCATAATTTACCTTCTTTTTGTTTTTAACTTAGTTTACCACAAATTAAAACATTTTAAAACTCGAACTAAAAGTCCGAGTTTCCTATCAATCTGGTGCCCGTGATCGGACTTGAACCGATACGATATTGCTATCACAGGATTTTGAGTCCAGCGCGTCTACCAATTTCACCACACGGGCATACTTAGATTATATCTAATTTTATTCTTAAAATCTAGATATAATCTATTTATTAAATTAAGCCTGTTTTATTTTATCTAATTTTTCTTTCATTAGCTTACTTGCGACAGAAGGATTGGCTTTTCCTCTTGTCTTTTTCATAATTTGACCAATAAAGTAATCTAAAATTTTAGGACGTTCTGGGTCATAAGCAGCAACTTGGGAAGGATTTTCATTAATAACTTCATCGATAATAGTATCAATTTCACTAGTATCGGTAATTTGCATCATACCTTCACTTTTAACAATCTCTTCGGGTGATTTTTCTTTTTCTAATACCTTAGCAAATACTTCTTTTCCTTGTTTAGTAGAAATAGTTTTAGAATTAATTAAATCAATTAATTGTTTTAACATTTCAGGTTTTAAGAAAAAATCATTAATGGACATTTCGGCACTATTAAGATAACTCAAAATCATCCCATTAGTCCAGTTAGCTACTTGTTTAGCATCACAACCTAAACTAACTGTTTTTTCAAAATAATCGGAAATATCTTTTTGTTTAACTAAAATAGATGCATCGTAATCACTTAAATTATATTTTTCGATATAATCTTTTTTACGTTTATAAGCAAGACGAGGAAGAGAACTTTTGATTTCGTCTAACCACTTTTTACTTAATTTGAATTTAGGAATATTAGGTTCAACAAAATATTTATAATCAATGGCATCAACTTTACTACGCATGTAAATTGTTGTCCCGCTTTCTTCATCCCAACGTCTTGTTTGTTGTTCCATGTTAGCATATTCGTTATTTTCTTTTAATTTTGTTTGGCGTTTTATTTCATAATTAATAGCATCTCTTACGCCCCCAAAAGAGTTAACATTTTTAACTTCAATTTTGGTTCCCCAATTTTGTGGGTCATTTTCATCTAGATTTGCGTCCATAATAGAAACATTGACATCACAACGAACTTGTCCTTTTTTGCTATCGGCTTCAGAAATTCCTAAATATTGATATACACTACGCATATGTTCTAGGAAAGCTACTGCCTCTGCTGCTGAAGAGATATCTGGCTCGGTAACAAGCTCTAAAAGAGGTACACCCGCTCTATTATAATCGATTGTAGAAAAATCGTCATAATGGTCTAAAGATGCGGCATCTTCTTCTAAGTGTAAGTTATTAATACGAACCTTTTTTTCTTCTCCTTCACACTCAAAAGTTACTTCGCCATAAATACCTACAGGAATTGGTTTAGTTTCTTGGGTAAGTTGATACCCTTTAGGTAAATCAGGATAGTAATAGTTTTTACGCTCGAAATACATATATTCCGGTTGTTTACAATTTAAAGCCATACTAGCCATTAAAGCCATACGTACTGCTTCTTTATTAACAACAGGCAATACCCCTGGAAAAGCCATATCAACCGGACGAATATTACTATTAGCTTCATCAGAATATTCATTTTTAGCACTTGAAAATACTTTAGTTTTGGTTTCACTAATTTCACAGTGCATTTCTAAACCAATTTTAGCTTTATATTTTCCCAAGGTTACACCTCCTTAGCAATTTGATTTTTATAATCCATTGCTTCTTCTAAGGCATAAGCAATATTTAAAACATTAGCATCATCATAGCAATTGCCAGTGATATTTACCCCAACTGGTAATTTAGAAACAAAGCCATTAGGAATTGTAATAGATGGGAAACCACCAAAGTTTCCAATTTGTAAATGCTCTTCTAAGACAACTGTATCTTTATCTAAAATATCTTTAGAACCGTCTAGATGTTTAGCAGGTCCACTACCAACTGGCAGAATAACTCCATCATATTTTTTAAATAAATCTTTCCATGCATCAACAAGTAATCTTCTTACTCTTTGAGCATTACGGAAATAACGTTCTTGATTTTGAGATTGTAAGACATAAGAACCAATTACAAAACGTCTTTTAATTAAAGGCGAAAAGCCTTTAGTACGATGATCTTTCATCATTTCAATATAATTATCTCCCTTACCACGAGGGCCAAAAATAATTCCGGTTAAATTGGACATATTCGATGTAGCTTCAGCACAAGAGATAACAACATAAACAGCAGCAGAAGCATTAAGTAATGTTTTATCTACAGATACTTCCTCAACTTCTATGCCTAAACTTTTACATAATTCTACTGTTTTCATAAAGTTAGCAATGTGTTCTTTTAATTCAGGACTTGGATTTTCATAATTACTTAAATCAACGATTTCTTTAACATAACATAGTTTTTTCCCCTTAACATTACCATCTAAGCTTTCTTTTAAATGAATATTAGTAGAATCCCAGCTAGTCATATCATTTTTATCTAAGCCTTTCATAGCATCGACAACAATCGCCGCATCTTTAACATTACGAGTTAAAACGCCTAAATGGTCTAATGAAGAAGCAAAAGGAAATAAACCATATCTAGAAATCATCCCATACGTTGGTTTATAGCCGACGATACCACAATAAGCAGCAGGTTTACGAATAGAATCTCCGGTATCCGAACCTGTAGCATAAGGATATACTCCGGCCGCTACAGCAGCAGCAGAACCGGCCGAAGAACCGGCTGTCATACGTGTTTTATCCCAAGGGTTTAAAACTGTTCCTGTATGACCAGTTGTCCCTGTTCCTCCCATACCAAATTCGTCCATAACGGTTTTATTAACAAATACAGCGCCCGCTTCTTTTAATTTAGAAACAGCAGTAGCATCAAAGAAAGGAACATAATCTTTTAAAGTATTAGAAGAACCTGTTGATAAAATATCTTTAGTCGAATAATTATCTTTAAGACCACAAGGAATACCAGAAAGTAAACTATCGGTAACTGGTGTTTCTTTAGCATCATCTAAAATAGTGACAAAAGCATTACACTCATCTTGAATTTTATGAGACATTTCTAAAGATTCTTTAATTAAATCTTGAGAAGTAACTTCGCCTTTAATAAGCATATCATGAAGTTCTTCAATTGATTTGTTCATATATTTCATTATTCACCCACCACCTTTGGTACTTCAATTTCACGACCATTTGTAACATCACAATTGCGTAATATATCTTCTAAGGCACAACTTTCTTCTGGTTCATCTTCTCTTAATTCATAAGTAAAATCATCTAAACAATGGGTCATTGGTTCTACTTTTTCAATATCTTTTATTTTATTAATAGTATTAATAGTTTCATCAATAACCTCAAACTCTTCTAAAACTGAAGCATTTTCTTCTTCAGTCAAACCGATTAATAACTTATCAGCATAATCATCAACCATTTCTTTAGTAAATTTACTACTCATTTTTAATCCTCCTTCACAATTTCTATGCCTAATTCTTCTAATTGTTCATCTTTTAAAATACTTGGAGAGCCCATCATTAAATCAGCTCCCGAAGCACTAACTGGGAAAGCTTGAACTTCTCTTAAATTAGATTCATCTTGAATTAACATAATAATTCTATCAATTCCAGGAGCCATACCACCATGAGGTGGAACACCATATTTAAAGGCTGTAAATAAACTATTAAATCTTTCTTCTACTTCTTCTTTAGTATAACCTACTATTTCAAAGCCTTTTACTAAAGAAGCTAAATCGGTATTACGGATAGCTCCAGAAGCTATCTCATTACCATTACATACAAAGTCATATTGGTAAGCTAAGATATCTTCTAAATTTTCTTTATCATAATCTTTAATTCCGTTTTGAGGAAGAGAAAATGGGTTATGACAGAATTCATATTTTTTCGTCTTTTCATCTAATTCAAACATCGGAAAATCATTAATAATACATAATTCTAATTTATTTTCATCAATTAAGTTTAATTTGTGTCCTAATTCATCTCTAATTTGGCCAGCAAACTTCTGGGCATGGGTTTTCTTTTTATTAGCAATAAAGAACATAACACTATCTTTTTCCATCTTAAAGTTAGTTATTAAATTTGTTCTTTCTTCCTCGGTTAAAAATTTATCAATAGGACCTTTTAAAGAACCATCTTCTTGTAATGTTACATAACCAATACCTGGCATACCAATAGATGTAGCAAAATCGACAATTTCATTAAACCAACTATTTGAATTTGCCCCAATACCATGAACAACAATTACTTTAATTGTACTATTTTTAAAAGGATTAAAAGTAGTATTTTTTAATACTTCCGTAGCATCTTCAATAATTAAGGGGTTACGTAAATCAGGTTTATCAGTACCATATTTTTCCATCGCTTCTTTAAAAGGAATTCTTCTAAAAGGACGAGGAGAAACTTCTTTTTTAGAAAATTTGGTAAATGTATCATAGAAGATTTCTTCACCTACTTCTAAAACATCATCTTCTGTAACATAACTCATTTCTAAATCTAATTGATAAAATTCTAACGTACGGTCACGCCTAGTATCTTCATCACGAAAACAAGGCGCAACTTGGAAGTATTTATCAACACCACCCACCATTAATAATTCTTTATATATTTGAGGGGCTTGGGGAAGAGCATAGAATTTACCTTTAAATTTACGAGATGGAACAACAAAATCACGCGCACCTTCGGGAGAGGAAACAGTTAAAATTGGCGTTTGAACTTCTAAAAAGTTTAAATCATACATTTTATTACGTAAGAAATGAAGAACTTCACTACGTAAATTCATATTAGCTCTTACTTTTTCATTACGCATGTCTAAATAACGATATTTAAGACGCACTTCTTCATTAGTTTTAATAGAATCTTCTATTTCAAAAGGAAGCATAGCTTGTTTTTCTGATAAGACTTCAAGTTCTTGACATAATATTTCAATTTCCCCAGTTGGTATTTTTTTATTGATAGTTTCCTCATCACGAAGAATTACTTCCCCTTTAACTTTTATAACACTTTCTTTGTTAACATGTTTTAAAAGACTTTCATCATGAACAACTACTTGCGTTGTGCCTTTTTCATCACGAAGGTCTAAAAACATTACGCCTCCATGGTCACGAATAGTTGAAACAAAACCAGATAATGTTACTTCTTGACCTAAATCTTTTGTTGATAACTCCCCACAAGTATTAGTACGATAAATATTAGCTTTCATAATCTTTCCTCCTTGAATTAAAAAGAGCTTTCCATCCGCAAAGGGACGAAAAGCTTCGTGGTACCACCCATTTTCACCAATTTCTTGGTCTTCATTAAAATAACGCTTTTAATCCGCGCACTTCCCTACTTTCTTTCAAGAAGTGAACTCCGAGGTGTTCTTTCATATTAATTAAAGTATCCATTTTCACCATCTAGGACTCTCTTTTAAATTAATTTTAATATTACTTTTCCTCATCTTCATTTTTGAAAATCAAATATATCTTAACACAATGACTTATTGATGTCAATTATCTATATTTTAT
This sequence comes from uncultured Bacilli bacterium, assembly GCA_947594925.1. Lineage (GTDB taxonomy): Bacteria > Bacillota_I > Bacilli_A > RF39 > UBA660 > HGM10766. The sequence continues at coordinate 8,623 of CANQEJ010000021.1, read as the reverse complement.
GATTTATAAAGAAAATTATACTATTTTTTAACTTTTTCTAAAAATTTGTAATAAAAAAAAGGAAATCAGAGATTTATCTATAATATATCTAATGTAAGGAGTAAATTTCTTACTAAAAAGAAAGCGAGGTGAATATATGTTTAAAGATAAAGCTACTGCTATTTTCAACTTAATGGAACATGAAGATTTATTATTAAATGTTATCGAAAAGGAAATTAATAAAGATTTAGTAGATATTTTTTATAAACCAATTGATGAGACTTCTTTAGCAATTTGTGCTTTATTAGAAGATGGTACTTATCATTTAATTAAAGTAGTTTGTAATGAAATTGAAAAGTAACAATGTTACTTTTTTATTGTTCCTCTTTATATATTGAAGTAAATAAATCTTGGTCTTCTTCTTTTTGTTTTTTTATTTCTGGTAATTTAGGTAAATCACTAATACTAGCTAAACCAAAGAAATCTAAAAAATCACTAGTAGTAGCATATAAATTAGGACGACCAGGTAAAGTAGATTTACCAACTTCTTTTAAGAAGTTTTTAGCTACTAGTTTTCTAATCATATGAGAAGAAGAAATACCCCTTATTTCATCAACTTCCACTCTAGTTATCGGTTGATTATAAGCAATAATTGCTAAAGTTTCTAAAGCGGCTTGGGAAAGCATATTACTTTCTGGATTTTCAATTAATTTTTGATAATACATTTTATGTTCTTTCTTGGTCGTTAATTTAAAAGCATCCCCTAAATAACTAATTCTAATACCTCTATTATCATTTTCATAACTACGTTTTAACTCTAAAAGTAATTTCTTTACTTCTTCAGGGTCAATTTCTAGAATATCAGTTAAGGCATTTAAAGTAATCCCTTCATCTCCTACAACAAACAAAATTCCTTCCAAAACTCCTAATAAATTCATAATTACACTCTTTTCTCAATTACTATATTTCCAAAATTATCTTCTTGAGATAAAATTATTTCCTTATTTTTACTCATATCTAAAATAGATAAAAAAGTGACAACAACATATTCTTTAGTAAAGCTTTCAAATAAATCAGTAAAATTTAATTTAGGCTTTTTAGCTAATAATTGTCTAATTATTGTTACTCTTTCTTTAACGCTTAGTTCCTTTCGTGCTATTTTCGTATCAATAGGTTTGTTATGTTCTTGTCTTTTTTTAAATTCTAAAAAGGCATTAATTAAATCTTCTATCGTTATATCACTATTATTTAAAACATTTTCTTCATTATATTCACTAATATTAGTAGGGTCTTTAGTATATACTTCACTCCGTTTTTCATTTAAAGTTCGAAAATCTTCAGTTATATCTTTATACATTTGATATTCAATTAATTTGTGTTTTAAATCTTCTTCGGAAGAAAATTCATATTCTTCTTCATCATCTTCTGTACTTTGATTTAATAACATTTTACTTTTTAAATGAAGAAGTTCCGCAGCCATAACTAAATAAGAACTAGCAAAATCAATGTTTAAATCTTGCATTTTATGGATAATATTTATATATTCTTCAATTATTTTAGCTATTTCTATTTCATATATATCCATTTTTTCTTGTTTAACTAAATGTAAAAGAAGATCGAGAGGACCTTCAAAATCGTTAATATGAAAATTCAATTTTCATCACTTCCTACTAATTACACGTAAATCGCATTGCTTCCATTTCAAATTTTATTGTTTTAGAATTCGTATCTTTAGCATAGTAATAATGACTATTTAAATTTTTAACATTAGCTTTTTCTAAATCAATTTGGGTATTCATCGTAAAGGCCGTCGTAGTATCGACAATATTTGATGATACTCCCGTATTATTATTTAAGCTTGCTGCTTCACTAGTATATTCTTTTAAAGTATCATTATATAAAGTAGCATCTTCATTAGTATATTCATAAATATCACTTATTTTTAAAAGCTTATCATCTTTAAAATAATATTTTATATTACGTCCTTCATTAGTACAAGCTAAAACATTTAAATCATTTTCCACATTATTTAAAGTTACTTCTGGATAATCCTCAGCTGTTTTTTTAGATATAGTAATTAAATTAGCATTAGTATAAGAATTTTCACTTATAGGTAATTTAATATCAAGAGTTTCATTACTTAAAATTACTTTTTCTCCTACTAATTTAACTCTTTCTAATAATGTTTTTTCACTAGTATATAAATCAATAAAATAACCATCATTTAAATCAGCATTACTTTTACCCTCATTTAAAATACTAAATGTTAAATAAAAATCATCACTACTCTCTTTATTTAGGGACTTAATTTTAAAATCGTTAAAAGGAATATCAGCTCCTTTAGGATTTATTTCATAATAAACTAATTCTTCTTCAGCTGGTACATTTTCCGTACTACTCACCTCATTACTTGAAGTCATACTACTATTTTGAGTAGGGGCATTACGATTATCAATATATTCTTTAATACTAGGAAGACCAAATGTTACTCCTAATAAAATGGCAAAGAACACAATTAAACCAAAAACACCTTTTTGTTTTTCTTTTTCAAGTTCGCCAATTACCTGAGCGTCTAAAGCAGTAGGTGCTTGGACTTCCGGTTGTTTTTCTTCAGGTTTAGCTTCAGTATTATTACTATTAGTATCTTCTGGTTTTACTTCTTCTGGTTGGGTATTAACAGTTTCTGTTTGCTCTACTTGTTCTTTTTTTTCTTCCATTTTTTATCCCTTCATTCTTCTTTTTAATTATAGCAAAATATAAAAGAAAAGCCAACTAAAAACCAAAGGATATTAATCTTTTGGTTTAAATATTAAAGTCATAATAAAGGCAAAAACAATCGTAGCCGTAATTCCCGCACTAGTTGTTGTGAGCATATTTTGAAATATACCTAAAATACCATTTTCTAAATAACCATCTAGTCCAGCATGATAAAGTAAATTACCAAAAGAAGTAATCGGTAAAGAGGCGCCGGCTCCAGCTAGTTCAATTATCTTATCATAAATATCAAAAAAGCCTAAAACTGCGCCCAAAACGACAAACATACTTGTAACATGGCCAAAAGTAAGACAAGTATTATCAATAATAACTTGAGCAATTAAACATAAAAAACCAACAAATAAAAAAGCATAGATATAAGTCATGAAATAACCTCCAAACTAACCGCATGGGCAATTGCCGGAATAGTATGTTTTTGATTACACATTACCGGTGAGTGTAAAGAACCGGTTCCTACTATTAAAATTTTCTTATATTTTTTCTGTTTTAATATTTTATGAAATAAGACTAATGGCAAAGCTACTGGACCACTAGCACCCGAATATGTTTCTTGGTCACTACGATATAATTCCTGTCCAGCATCTTGATAATTTTTTAGCTTTATTCGATTATTTTGCCACAAGAAATCTTTTAAAATATTTGTTCCCACCTCTCCTAAATCTCCGGTTAGAATTAAATCATAATAATTAATATCTCTTTTTAAGTCTCTTAAATGGTCTAAAATAGTCTTAGCAGCAGCGGGAGCCATAACTGCTCCCATATTAAATGTATCTTTAATACCATAATCGACAACAGTGCCTATTGTAGCACTTTCAACTTTAATTTTACTTGTTTGATTGGAAAGTAAAGTAGCTAAAGAACCGGTTGCTGTAAAAGTTGACCTTTTGGGTTTTAAAGCCCCATATTCTACTGGAAAGCGAAATTGTTTTTCACTAGTTAAATTATGAGAACTTGTAATAGCTATAGCTTTTTTTAAAAAACGCGTTTCTAACATATTACTTGCTACAATTAAACTTTCCGGAAACGAAGCACAGGCACTATATACTCCTAAAAAAGGAATACGAAAATCACGTAAATTATAAGAAGTAGCCGAAAGTTGGTTCATTAAATCACCACCCACTACTAAATCAATTTCTTGGGGTGTAAGATTATTTTGAAATAAAAGATTTTCTAAAACACTTCTTTGCATTTTAATCTCGGCATCTTCAAACGTTTTTTCATTATAATAAAAATCATTTAAACTATTACGAAAACTTAATTCTCCCTTTTTTTCATAGGGTCCTACTATGCTAGCTGTATCATTAATATAAACATTTTTAAAAATAAGACTAGACATTAATCAGCACCCCCACTAAAACTAAAATAAAGGCTCCTATTATGCCATATAATAAAACACTTCCAGCCAATTTAAAACAGTTGGAACCAATACCTTGAATAAGACCATCTTGTTTATAATCTAAAGCTGCACTTGTAACTGAGTGAGCAAATCCGGTGATAGGAATTATAATCGCTGCTTTTAAAAAGTTTGTAAGTTTATCAAATACTCCTAAGGCTGTTAATAAACAAGCACTAAAAATAAAAATTATCATCATCCAAACTGTCGCATCTAAAATAGGAAGGTCAAAAACATTTCTAATAAGCTCCATAATAGCTTCGGCTAAAACACCTAAAAGGCCACCAAAAACAAAAGCTTTAACAGCATTTAAAAAACGGTCTTCTTTAGGTGTATGCTTTTTTACTAATTTACTGTATTGTTCTTTATCCATTTAAAAAACCTCCATTTTTATTATGAAAGTTTTTTCTTTAGTTATGCACATTTTGCTAGAACACGCATTTTTTCTAAACTATTTTTTTCACAACGAGAGACTTTAACTTGAGATAATCCTAACTTTTGGGCTGTTTCCTGTTGGGTCATATCTTGATAGTAACGATAGTTAATAATTTCTTTTTCTAAAGGAGTTAAATTTTCCATTGTTTCTTCTAGGAAAATACGGTCATCAATACTTACTCTTTCTAAAGAAGCCACAGTATCAAGGTAACATTTGTTTTCACAAACTTCCTCTTCTAAGCTTGGAACTTTTTGACAAGCCGTTATGGTAGCATTTAATAAGTAATCGTCTATACCTAATTCTGAGGCAATATCAGACATTAAAGGTTCACGTCCATTTAATTGGGCCAGCTCTTGATATTTAAGCATAATGGCGCGATATAGTTTCCATGTGTCTTTACTTATTTTAAAATCATTGGTTTTAGATATTAAGGAATACATGTGACCGTAAACATTTTTATAGGCATATGTGGTAAATTTTACAGATGAAGTATCATCATAGCTATAAAATGATTCAATTAAGCCTTCTGCTCCCGCTTGAAATAAGTCTTCTTTATCTATTCCATAAAATAAATTAGCAATACTATAAATATAATCTTTATATTCTTCTATTAAGAAGTTTTTGGCATCTTCCATATTCATCACCTATATATTAATTAATTTAATAGCCGTAAGTTCATTTGCTGTTGTTTTGATATCCATGTTTTTGAAATTAGCTTCTAAATTCTCTGGTATTTCACAAATTAAGGATATTCCATGATTAACTTCTATTGCTCTAGCACTTTTTTCTAAAGCATTAATCCCAATGTTGTCAATGTTATCTAAATTGTATAAGTTATAGACTAAGTATTTAATTTTATGTTTTAAGATAGCGGGGATTAGGAAGTTATTTAATTTGCATGATGTTCGACGATTAAGGTTACCTTTTATGCGAACAAAGAGAATTCCTTTTCGATATTCAGAATTTATTTTTAGCATGTTATCACCTGCTAATTTAATATAGGGTATTTTATTTGTTTTTTAAACACTTTCGACAAAACATATATTAAACTTACAAAAAAACACTATAGTTGATGTAAAAAAAAGATAAAGAGTTAAGGAATACTTATAACGCAGGTTATAATCTCTTTATCTTTTAATATTTATATAAACGTTTACACGTTTATAACTTATTATTGTACTACATATGGGTCTTGCTCTGTTCCGGTTCCTGTTACAGTAACATCCGATTTTAGGTTGATAACTGGCAGAACAGAAACTTTTTCTTGAATATTATTATCTGATATATGGTCATTTGATAACATAAATGTTAATTTCCAATCTGAAGCACAACCGCTTGGCGACATTGTCCAATAATTATATTTTTTTACTAAATAATTTGTTTCAATTGCATATGGAGAATTATATGAAATTCCACTTGCTACTAATTCATCTGTAGTTATTAAACCTATCTTTAGTTTATATACTCCGCCATAATCTCTATTTTCCTCGTTTTGTTTTTTTGGGTCTGAACACTGTAAAGTTTGTTTACCCGTTTCTAATCTCTGAATTGGATTATAATTTAAGTAACTTGAAGAAAGATTTGCATCTTCTGTTCCTGAACCATATGATGTGTCATTACAAAATCTAGTTAATGCTATTTTATTATTATATTCTCCTAAATTTGTTTTGTACCACTCTTCTAATTTTCCTTTTATATTAGAACTTGTTCCTATATTTGTCGAATTAGTCCAATTGTTTCCATTAAAATTACTCGTACACGGGTTATCATTTGTACAAGGTGATATATTGTCATATGTATAGCCTGCATACTTATATTCGCTATCATCAGTATTAAATTCTAAATCACCTGGTCCTTGTTCTTTTTCATTAAGTATTAATCTTATTGTTCCATCACCATTAACACGCACTATTCGCCATACTAAATCAGAATTTTGAGATAATTTTACATAGTTATTTTCTACTTTACCTCTAAAGTAATATGTATCTCCATCATCATCTTCAGTCATATATAATCCACTTAATTCATCTCCTGATGTAGAAGTTGGATAGCCTTTTGTAAAGTCTGGTGTCTCTGTTCTTATTTCGTATTCGTGATTAAAGATATTTATTGTTGGTTTTCCGTTCATTGGCGTTGCTTCTATTGTTATTTTATAGGTAAATGTTTTATTTTGTCCTTCTTCTATTGTGGTAGCATTATCTATCCATGTTCTTACCTTTACTTTCTTTGTTGTCTTTGGCAATGAGTATCCTTCCCCTATTACTTTTGATTTATTATTGGTTGTATAATTATCTAATCCATCTAAGCTTGTATTAGTTTCTATCTCTTTAGTATCAGACAGTAGTTTTGCTTCCCCTCCTGATGTTACTTTTACATGTGTTTCATTTAAAGTAGAATTCTTACTATTATTTAATATGACATTATATTTTACTGTTGTATCACACTTATTTTCTATTGTTACTTCATATGGTGTTGTATTTCTTCCTTCTTCATCTGGTACAGGTATAACATTATTTAAAGCTACACTTTCTCCTCCAGTATACTTTATATCAAAACAATCTAATGTTGTTATCTTATTTTCATCTGACTGCGTAAAAAGTCTTTCCCACAGCGCATATGAAAGTGTAGCTACACAACTAAAAAGCATTATTCCTATTATAGTTATTGTTGTTATTTTACGTTTTCTTTCCTTCATTACATTTTTTCCTTCCTATCTTTACATCTAAGTCCATTATACCCCCCCCCGGTTTATTGTAAAGCAGAAAGTTCGTGGTTGACATGCATGAATAAAAAACATGACATTAAAAAAAGAAGCATACGCTTCTAACTATAATACAGAATCACATAGAGTTTCATATTTTTCCCCATGTGGAGTTAATACAATAACTCTTTTTTCTTCATCAATTATTTTGATAGTTATATCAAGTCTTTCTTCTGGCAAATAATCCTTTACCATTTCTGACCACTCTATGATAGTTACACCATTTTTATTAAAGTAATCTTCCATCCCTATATTTTGAGGATTACCTTCTAAACGATACATGTCCATATGATATAAAGGCATTTCCCCATTTTCATATTCTTTTATTAAATTAAAAGTTGGACTGGTAATATTTTCTTCAATGCCTAATGCTCCGGCAAAGCCTTTAACAAAAATTGTTTTACCACTGCCTAATTCTCCATCTAGGCATATTACCATATTTGGAAATTTTTCAGATTCAATATTTTGAGCTAATTCCATTGTATCTTCAACACTTGAAGAGGAATATTTATAATCCATAACTACTATCACCAATATTATTATAGCAAAGAGGGCTTTTTTGATACAACTAAAAGACTTAAACTTTACAGATAAATTAAAAAAATACCAAATTTTGGTACTTACTTTTTATAAACTCTTCTTTTTATTTTAGGCATATCATCAAGTATTTCAACAACTAACTTTGGTCCCTTGTATTTCACATTAGATACATCATAATATTCTATCGCTGGTTTAAATGTAGGATTGCAACCATTTTGAATTTTATCTGCTATAGCATAATAATTATTTGTTTCATCAACAGTTGCATCACAAATAACATCTTTTTCATACATTGAATTAATTTTGATACCACTTCTTACAATTTGTGAACTTCTTGTTTCCACTAATAAAACCTCCTAAATAATACCTTATCATAAAATAGATTTTAAAGCAAAAAAAAATTGGCAACTACCTATTTTCGCTTACACTATCGTCGGCGTACTAGAGCTTAACTTCTGTGTTCGGGATGGGAACAGGTGTATCCTCTAGGCTATCATCACCAATAAAGGATTTTGTCCTTTAAAAACAAGATAATGCACACAATCAAATTTAATGGGATTAAATCCTCGGATTATTAGTACTAGTCAGCTCAACGTATCGCTACGCTTCCACCTCTAGCCTATCAACCTCGTAGTCTACAAGGATCCTTACTTTATAAAAAAGGGAAAATTCATCTTGGAGGAGGCTTCCCGCTTAGATGCTTTCAGCGGTTATCCCGTCCATACATAGCTACTCTGCG
>CANQEJ010000020.1 GCA_947594925.1 uncultured Bacilli bacterium | reverse complement strand
ACATAATAGGTTCTGGAGTAGTAGGACCAAATCAAACTAAGATAGTCCAAATAAGAAGTTGGATGGATAAAGATACATCAGAGATTGATGGAGAAAATAAAAGCTTTACATTTAAGATAACAATAGAAACAGTAGCAGGAAAAGGAGAAATTCCATTAAAGAGTATGATATTAGCTTCACAACCTATTAATGAAGAAATAAAAGATTTTTCTAATGAACTTGGAGACTGGGAATATGATAAAGAAATAGATATTGATGCATCAAGCGGAATATGTGTAACTGAAAATTACGATGATATTGAATATAATGAGATTGATTGTTTGAATATTAAGTATGAGAAAGCAATATGTTCTGTTAAAAATCCTGAAGATTACTTAAATTATTATACTGTAGAAAATGGTTTTACAAATTCAAATGGTGGAGGTCATGGAATATATAAAATAAAAGAGGCCAAAAATGGCCATATAACAAAAGTTGATTATCAATATCCTCACCCAAAAGAAGGAGAAGGGTTAGTAAAAACTTCCGATAACGATGGAACAAGTTATATCTATCGAGGAAATATAGATAATAACTATGTTAAATTTGCAGACAAGATATGGAGAATAGTGCGAATTAATGGCGATGGAACAATAAGATTAATACTTTTCGACAAGAGTAATATAGAAGAAAAAATATTTAATACTAGCGGGGATGATGTAAAATATGTAGGATATACCTATGATAATCACTCATCTTGTACAAAAGAAGAACCATGTAAAAGCGAATACCTTGATAAGCAGTTTAAAAATTCTTCAAATATAGGAACGAATTCTAAAATAAAATCGGTCCTTGAAACTTGGTATGCTAATAATTTAAGTGGTTATGATGGAAAGATATCCTACAGTACATTTTGCAATGATACCATGGGTAGAGAAGAAAATGGAAACATTTATTTTTCAGCTTATGATAAGATGACAAATAGTAATACAAATTCTTTAAAATGTCCAGATACAGATAAAGATTATGGCGGTGTATATGAACTTAAAGTAGGTTTATTAACTATAGATGAATTAATGTATGGAGGTATATTGGACAATAAAAACCTTGTATCTTCTATAAAGAACTATTTAAATTATTTTGATTCTGTTTGGACAATGTCGCCTTATATTTATGATAGTAAACAATCTGAAGCACAACTAGTACTTAAAGATGGTAGCTTTCTTGATGTCTATGTTAGTCATTATCCTTTTGTTGATATAGTACCAGTCATCAACCTAAAATCCGATGTAACCGTAACAGGAACTGGAACAGAGCAAGACCCATACATCGTACAATAATTAATTTAATTTTGGTATAAACGTGTTAGCGTTTATATAGATGAAAAGATAAAGAGTAAACTATAGCCTTTGTTATAAGTATTCCTTAACTCTTTGTCTTTTTAAATACCTAAATTTTAAAAAATTGCAAAAATTTAAAAAAATTTGCAATAAAAAAAGGAAATCAGAGATTTATCTATAATATATCTAATGTAAGGAGTAATATTCTTACAAATCTAAAAAAGAACAGGAGGTGAAAAATGATAGAAGAAAAATGTCCTTTCGTACCATTAACATCAGATGGAATATTTAAAGCTCTGTTTAGAAATGAAAGATATTTAAAAGACTTTCTAGAAGATGTCTTAAAAGAAAAAATAGAAGGTTTAACCTATTTGGATACCTATTTAGAAAAAGAAGATATAAATAAAAAAGAAAGTTTTTTAGATGTCTTAGTAAAATATGCTGATGGAAATTATGTTATAGTAGAAATGCAAAAGTTTGATAAAGGAGACATAATACCAAGGATGTTTTATTATCTAGGAAAATTAGCTTATAAAACTTTAAAAGATGGAGAAGATTATAATTCCATAAAGAAATTTATTGGAATAGGGGTATTAAATTATAATGATACAAATTTTGAAAAATTGCATAATATATGTAGACTATATGATGTAGATACAAAAAAAGAAGTAACAGATATGTTAGAAATCCATATGATAAATTTGCAAAGTAAAAAGAAAAATGATAAATTAAAATGGATAAAATTATTTAAAGAAGAGAAAGAGTGGAATATGAGTAAGTATAGTGATGAAGAATTGAAAGCTGCTGTAAAGGAATTAAAAAGATTAAGTGGGGACCCAGAAATATCAGCAGTAATGGATAAAGAGTTCAAGGAAAAGTTGGATATAAAGCTAATGAAAACAGAGTTTAAAGAAGAGAAAGAAAAAGAAGATGCAATAGCTTTTCATAAAAACGGTGTTTCTGATGATATTATATGCAAATCATTAAATATTACTCAAGAGAAATTAGAACATATCTTAAAAGAGAACAACGAAAGCGAAAGTGAGTAGTTGTTCTCCTTTTTATTAATTTTTGATTATAGGTTTATTTTGGTTTTCAAAGTTAGTTTCCTCGGAATTAGTAATTAAATCATATAGATATAAAGCTTTTTTCTCTATTTTATAAGTATTAGAATTATATATAATATTTAAAGAAATAGTAATATCTTTTTTTATTTTATTTAAATAATTTTGGCCTTTTTGATTGAACCCTAATATATGAATATATTTTAAATCTTCTATATCCTCTTTTTTTAAATCTATTAAAATATGAATAAGCATCCTTTTGAGACGATTATAAGTATAACGTTTAGTTTTAATTTTTAAAATAAATTCTTCTAAAGAAGATGTTTCATTAATATATTTTTTAAGTCTTTTTTCTATACCTTCATTTACATCTAAATATATATCTAAATTATCACAAGTATTAATTTTATATTGTAATAGAGTAAATAGGAGAGAATTATTAATAATTTTTAAATTATGTAAAGAAGAAGTAGGTAAATATTTGCTAATATCTTTTTGGCGTAAATATTTATCTCTTATATTTGATGCACTAACTATTTTTTCATCACTTTCTAAATCATGATAGGAATTAGTTCTTTTAATACTTACTGGTTTAATATGAGGATTAATTTGTAATATGGCTTTTAAGTAGGAGATAGCTAATAGGTCATTAGGATTATTAAAATCAAAAGCAATATTTAAAGCTTTAGCTAAAGCAGTAGGGTAATTATTTTTTTCTTTTAAATATTTTTTGACTTTGGCTTCATAATCTTTATTATTTAATTGTTTTTGGGCTACTTCTAAAAGAGGTTTTAAATTATTAGTTTCACTCCCAAAAATGATAGTTTGCACTTGAAAATAATTTAATATTTCTATTGCCTTATAAGCAAAGATATCTGCTGATTGAGTACCAAAAATAGTTGGTAATTCAACAACTATATCCACTCCATATTCTAAGGCTATTTTTGTTTTATCTTGTTTTGCTAATAAAGAAATATCGCCTCTTTGACAAAAATAACCATTTAATACTAAAATAATTAAACTGTCAGGGTATAAACTTTTAATTTTATTAATATGATAGATATGACCATTATGAAAGGGATTATATTCACAGATAATGCCAATTATTTGCATATTCATCACCTAGAAGTAGTTTAGCATATTGTTTTAACTCTTGCAATTTGTTACAATTTAGTTGGTGATTTTATGCAAATTGATTTAAAAGAATTATCTAATCAAGATATTATAAATATAGATGAAAGTGTAGATATTCCTAAAGAGTATTTGCAAAATACAGCTATTTTAGATTTAAAGAAAGTTAGTTTTGTCGGCAAGCTATTTTCTAATAGTGAAGAGGAAATGTTATTAGAAGGAAATTTAGAGGGAGTAATGGTTATTCAAGATTCTTATTCTTTAGATTTAATTGATTATTCTTTTCAAACAGAAATTGAAGAATTTATTCCTTTAGAAACCCTAAAAAAATTAGAAAAGAACGAAAATACACTTGATATTACAGAGATTTTATGGCAAAATATTGTATTGGAGGTCCCAATTAGTTACTCGAAAGATAAAAATATCGAAACATTAAGTGGTGAAGGTTGGGAACTAAGAGATAAAAATACTAAAAAAATAGACTCTAGATTTGCAAAATTAACAGAGCTACTGGAAAAAGGGAAGGAGTGATAATATGGCAGTTCCATTTAGAAGAACAAGTAAAACTAAAAAAAGAATGCGTCGTACTCATTTAAAGAAAACAGTTAATGCGATGACTACATGTCCAAAATGTGGAGCAACAATAATGCCTCATCGTGCATGTACAAAATGTGGTTACTATAAAGGAAAAGAAGTAATCAAAACACAAGAAGAAAAAGAAGAAGAAACTAAATAGTCCAATTCGGATTATTTTTTTTAGACAATAATTGATTTATTGTCAACTTAATAGTAAAATAAAAAGAGTACTCAACTACATATTTGGGTAAAAACACAATGGCTCGCTTTAAGCGAGTTTTCCTTTGCCAACCAAAACCCCTTTAAATGTGATTGATATGGTTTTTACTCTGTAGTTTTTCCTCAATAGAAAGTATAACATACATTTTTACATATTGCAAACGAACACTTTAAATAATTTGCAAAATTATTCATATGATATTATAGGTGGTCTTATGAATAAGAAAGAAGAATTTAAACGTTTTGCCTCTTTACATCCCGAACTTGTCAAATATATTAAAAATGGTGAAGCTAGTTGGCAGAAATTTTATGAAATATACGATATATATGGAGAAGATGAAAGTGCTTGGAGTTCATATATTACCCCTAAAACCTCTCAAGCCAGTATAAATGGTATAAGCCAAATGATAAAAAATGTCGATATGGATTCTATTCAAAAACATATAAATACGGCACAGAAGGCACTAGGATTTATTTCAGAGTTAACTACTAAAAATCCTTCTGTAACTCCTAAAGCCACTGGTCCTATAACACCGAGACCTTTAAATAAATTCTTTGAGGATTAGCTTATGCAAAAAATTATTCAATTAAAATTAAAAGAAAATCCTAAAATGAAAGAATATTTAAAATTAAATTCACAATGGTATAAAGACCTTAATCGTAGCCCTAACAATTATAAAAATTTTGAAAATGCTATGAAGGATTTATATAAGATAAGAGCTACTGATAAGATAAGTGATGCTATTGAAAATATAGATTTAATTAGTAGTGTTTTAAATGTTCTAAACTAACAAAGGACTATTGACTTTATCTTTTTTTATGTTATATAATTGTAACATAAGGAGAGATATAAATGGGGAAGATAAAAAATAAAAAATTAAATCGTAAAGGTTTTACTTTAATAGAATTGTTGGCTGTTATAGTTATATTAGCAATATTAATTTTATTAGCTATGCCTAGTGTTTTATCAATAATGGAGAAATCTCGTAAAAATGCTTTAGTTACGGAAGCAGAATCGATTATTAATGCTGCTAAAACTGCATATACTTCTGATGTAACTTCAGGTACTGCTCGTGGTGATAAAACATATGAGATTACCGATGAAGATTTAGGACGATATTTGGACAAAGATTTAACAAACTATAGTGGAAAAGTATTAATTGAATTTCAAGAAGGTACATCTAAAGCCAAATATTACATTAGCATTTCTGATGGAGCTTATAAATTGTGCGGTGAATCTGGAAAAATAAATGCTGACGCGTATGTTTCTACTGGTGAAACAGCTGATGACATTTCAAGCTGTGCTCATACTGTGCCTTCATCAAGTACATCATCTTCCTCAAGTAATTCATAATAAAACTTTAACAAGTGTCAATCACTTGCTTTTTTTTACCATAAAATAAAGGAATAATGGTATACTATAATTATAGAAAAATAAAAGAGGAGTGATTATATGTTATGTCCAAGATGTAATAGTGAAAATGAAATGGGAGAAAAGTTTTGCCGTCATTGTGGCGCTCCTCTGGCCGATACAGAATTATTTATGTCTCCAAAAGAAAAAAAGATAAGACAAAAAGAATTAAAAAGACAAGAAAAGCTTAAAAGAAAACAAGAAAAAGCACAAGAAAAAAAGACTTACACTATTAATGTACCAGACCAAAAAAAAGTTAATACAACGGGTAATGGCAATACAAGAACATATACTTTAAATGAAAAAGCTTATCGTCGTAATCCAATAAGTATGGCTTTGAGTTTATTTAAATCATTTATTGTTTTAATAGTAATTATATTATTAGTTTATTATGTAGGTGGTTATTTATTAACTGTTTCGGCTGAAAATACGGAATCTTATGGGATTGGTGGAACTAGAGTACCATCTGTTAACTATGTTTTAGGGGATAGAGATGTAACTAAAGTTAAATATAGTTATGATAAAGGTCTTAAAGTAGAATATACTTTTGAAAATGTGGAAAATGTTAGTGAAGATTTAACTAATTATGTTAAATATTTAATGGAACATAATAATTATCAAATAGAAGGAGATTTTAATTCAACTTTACCAAATGGGACAGTTAAGCTATATATTTCGCCATCAACAATTAATTCTGATAAAATATATACGGAAATAAACTGGGCAACTAATTCTTATGTAGTTACTTTATATAAGGTTAAAAATCAATCTCCAGCGATTGAACATAATATGTAGACAAGATAAAAAACTTGTCTTTTTTTTAGCTTTTTGAGATAATTTAAGAGGTGATAGTATGTTATTAATTGGTTCACATGTTTCGTTTAGTAAAACACAATTAATGGGAAGTTTAAGAGAAGCTTTAGGGTATGGTGCTAATACTTTTATGTTTTATACAGGAGCTCCTACTAATACAAAAAGGAGCGCTATAAATAATATTTTTACCCGTGATGCTTATGAACTTATGAGTGAAAATAATATTAATTTAAAAGATATTGTTTGTCATGCTCCTTATATTGTAAATTTAGCTAATCGTAATGATGAAGATAAATATAATTTTAGTGTTCATTTTATTTTAGATGAAGTAAAAAGATGTGAAAAATTAGGGATAACTAAATTAGTTTTACATCCAGGTAGTGCTGTAGGTGTTTCTAAAGAGGAAGGTCTTACTAATATTATTAATGGTTTAAATCGAATTTTATATCCCGGCTGCAAAGTGCAAATTTTATTAGAAACAATGGCTGGCAAAGGTAGTGAATTAGGTTCTTCTTTAGAAGAAATTAAAACAATCATTACAAATATCGAAAATCAAGATTGTATTGGGGTTTGTTTAGATACTTGTCATTTAAACGATGCTGGTTATAATATGGTGAATTTTGATGCTTATTTAGATGAATTTGATAAAGTTATTGGAATTTCCAAGATTGGCTGTGTTCATATTAACGATAGTAAAAATGCTTTAGCATCTCATAAAGACCGTCATGCTAATCTAGGTTTTGGAACGATTGGTTTTGCGGCGTTAAATGATATTGTCCATAATAAAAGGTTAGAAAATATTCCTAAGATATTAGAAACACCTTATATTGGGGAAACTGATGATGATAAAAGTCGTCTGTATCCGCCTTACAAATTTGAAATAGAAATGTTAAAAAAGGGAGAATTTAATGAGAATATATTAAAGGATATAAGAAGTTATTATACTAATTAGGAGGGTTTATGGCTTATTATTATGTGCCAATTGAACAGATTAAAAAGGGGTCAAATATTAAAAGTATTGAAAATTATATAGGTCCTTATCCATATTATAATGATTGTACTTATAATAGGGTTAAAGATGGCTTTTATGATTTATGCCTGATAGTAGAAGTTGACAAGGAAGATAGTTTGACGGCCCAGGAAGTTATGACGGGACGTCAGATACCTATTGTCGATGTACATTTAGATAGTTCTGGCTATATTGACTTTGCGCGTAATTCAATAGATGGTGTGCATACCTATATCAGAAATGTCATTAGAAAAGTTAAGATTTGTAATGGTCATTTTGATACGGAAAAATCTACGGCTTTTAATGAAACAACTAATTTAGAAATGCTTGACTTTCCCAAAGCTAAACATATTATTGAGTTATATCAGCAAAAGTATAATAAAGAAAATTTAAAGCAATTATTAGATAATTTATTTAAACAAGGCGAAGAAATTTATAAAGAAGCCGAATTGTTACAATTAGAAGAACAAAAAAAACAGAAAGCCGAACAAGAACAATTAAAAGGATTATTAAAACAATTAAAAAACCCATCTTAATTTAAGAAGGGTTTAAATTTTTCTGAATACTCTTTAAAGAGTATTTTTATTTTCGCAAAGTTAGCAGGAGAATAGTGATTTTGGTAAGCATCTAAATCAAAATGGTCATAATCTTTTAAAATATCTTGCCAATGTTTTTTAATAAAAGAATAAGTAAAATCAATTTCCTTATCACTTAAAATGATATCATGCATTAAAGCAAAACTAACTACTTGTTCTTTACTTAACTTAGCAATATAGTTTTTTACTAAATTATTCATTTTTCACCTCTTTTCATTATATGCCATTGTATAGTTTTTCAGTCTAAAATAAATAATAATATTAGGTGATGATATGCAAAAATTAAAAAAGTTTATTTCTTATACTTTAGTAAGTTTAGTCTTTATGATAGCAGGTGTTAAAATATATTCTATTAATGCTTTAAATGGAAAGTATTATCAAGACGTTTTGCGTAGTAAACAAGAAAAAATAATTACATTAGCATCAGCACCAAGAGGGCGCATTTTAGACCGTAATGGGAATATTTTAGTAGATAATATTGGAGTTAAAACAATTGTTTATCAAAAGCTTCCAAATATTTCTGATAAAGAAGAAATTGCTATTGCCAAGAAACTTGCTTCTTTATTAAATATAGAATTTACGGAAAATTTGACGGAAACCAAAAAATTTTATTTAGTGCAAAATAAAGAGAAAGCCCAAAAATTAATTACCGATGAAGAATATGAAAAAGTGCAAAATCGTAAACTTACTACCAAAGATTTAGAAAAGTTAAAGTTAGAAAGAGTTACCGAAGAAATGTTAAAGGAATATACTTTAGAAGATAAAAAAGCTGCTCATATTTATTCTCTTATGAATAAAGGCTATAAATATGAAGTTAAAGTAATTAAAGATAAAGACGTGCAAGAAGATGAATATGCCAAAGTTATTGAAAGTAATATTAAAGGAGTTACAGGAAGTATTAGTTGGGAACGTACTTATCCTTATGGTCAAGTTTTAAAAAATATTTTTGGAACGATTTCTTCTAGTAAAACTGGTCTTCCTAAGGAAGTTAAAGATGAATATTTAAAAAAAGGATATAGTTTAAATGACCGAGTAGGTTTAAGTTTTTTAGAACAAGAATATGAAGATTATTTAAAAGGTCAAAAGGCTACTTATAAAGTAAATGAAGATAATACTTTAACGTTAATAAAGCCTGAACAAAGGGGTAATGATTTAGTTTTAGCTATTGATATTAATTTACAAATGGATATTGAAAAAATATTAGAAGAAAAAATTTTAGCGGGGAAGAAGCTTCCTAATACGGAGTATTATAATCATGCCTACGTTATTGTCAGTAATCCTAATGATGGGAGTATTTTAGCTTTTGCTGGGAAGAGATTAGATGCTAATTCTTTAGAGTTTAGTGATATTAATGAAAATATTATTACTTCTGCTTATACTGTTGGTTCAGTGGTAAAAGGGGCATCGCATACAGTTGGATATAAAAATAATTTGATTGTTCCTGACCAAAAGATTGTAGATTCTTGTGTTAAATTACATTTTGTACCAGAGAAATGTTCTTTTAAAAGATTAGGAGTTTTAACAGATATTACGGCTTTAAAATGGTCTAGTAATTATTATCAATTTTTAACAGCAATTAAATCGACGGGTAAGGCATATCATTATAATATGGACCTGCAAGCGACTGCTTTAGATTTTAAAAGATATCGCGATACTTTTGCAGAATTTGGTTTAGGAGTTAAAACAGAGATTGATTTACCTAATGAACAAATTGGTTTAATTGGAACAAAAGTAGCAGATGATTTACTGCTTAATTTAGCTATTGGCCAATATGATACGTATACTCCTATTGAACTTGTACAATACATTAATACTATTGCTAGCAATGGGCAAAGAAAAAAACTTAGTTTAATGCAAAAAATTGTTGATGCTAAGGGGGATGTTTTAAAGGAAAATAAAGGCGAAGTTTTAAATGAAGTAGATTTAGATGAATATTATTTTGAAAGGATTAAAGAAGGGTTTAGAGAGGTTTTAGATGGAGGAACGGGAAGAGGATACACAGATTTAAAATGGAACCCGGCGGGTAAAACGGGAACTAGTGAATCTTTTTATGATAGTGATAATGATGGGAAAGCTGATGTTAAAACGATTACAATGAGTTATGCCATGTTTGCGCCTTTAGAAAATCCTAAATATAGTTTAGTAGTTATTTCGCCTAATGTTTCTCATGAAAATAGTAAATCTGATTATACAGCTTATGTTAATAAGCATATAAGTACAGAAGTTTCAAAAATTCTCTTTGAAAATTATTAATAGTTTGATATAATAAGTGTGCGTTTATTTAAAGGAGGGAAGTATTATGGCTAAAAATGAAAATAGAAATGATGTTGGACTTAAATGTACTGAGTGTAATAATATTAATTATTTTACAAGTAAGAATAAAAAGAATACTCCAGAAAAATTAGAACAAAAAAAATTCTGTAAACATTGTCGTAAGGCAACTGTTCATAAAGAAGTAAAATAGATAGGGATGTTTTGGAAATGAAATATACATTATTAAAATATAAAAAAGCATTATTAGGACAAATAGTAGTACCACCTGTATCTAATAGTTGTTTTTATGATGATACCCAAAAATATGCACAATTATATTTTGAAAAACCATTAGAAAATGGTAAAGAAGTTTATAGTACAAATAATTCAAAGGGATATTATAGTCCAATATTAAAAAGAAAAATGCTTCAAAAATAATGTAAAAAAGCTTTATACCAAAAGAGGTGAAAAATAATGAATATAAATATTAATGATATTAAAAACGGTATGACTGTTTTAATTGATGGAAATTTATGCTTAATTCAAGAATTTCAACATGTAAAACCAGGAAAAGGACCTGCTTTTGTCCGTATTAAATTAAAAAATTTAAAAACTGGTTCCATTGTAGAAAATACTTTTAATACTAATATTAAAATTGAAAGAGCTCATGTTGACCGTAAGAAAATGCAATTTTTATACTCAGCTGGGACAAATTATGTATTTATGGATACCGAAACTTATGAGCAAGTAGAAATTCCAGAAGAAAAATTAGAAGAAGAAAAGAAATTCTTAAAAGAAAATCTAGAAATAGATATCTCTTATTATGAAGGCGAAATAATTGGTATTACTTTACCAGAAAAAGTAGAATATGAAGTAGTTGAAACATTTGATGCCACTAAAGGTAATACAACTAATAATGCGATGAAAGATGCTACTATTGAAACTGGTTATGTTGTTAAAGTGCCATTATTTATTACTAATGGTGAAAAGATTATTATTTCGACCAAAGATGGTAAGTATTCATCAAGAGCTTAGAGCTCTTTTTTTAAAATATTATAGACAAACAAATGTTTTTGTTTTATAATTAAAACAAGGAGTAAAGATATGAGAAATAATATTAAATCAACAGCGAAAATTAAATATGTAAAATTAAGTAATTACTATGAAGCTAAAGACCGTTTATCTTTAAATAGATTAAAAACAAAAGTTAAAGAGTACTTAAAAAGTTTAAATAAACCTTTAATTAATATAAGTACAGGTTTACATGTGATTGTTAATAGTCGTTCTATTGGTAAAATTCTTTTTCCAGCTCCTTATTTTAATCCTTTTATTAAAGAGTATATTATTAATTTAAATGTTGTTTTAAAAATAGAAGATATTTTTGCCAAAGCTATTTACATTGATAGTTATGAAATGCAAAAGGAAAAAGAAGAAAAAGAAAAGTTTCATCATTTTGTTTCCCCTGTTATTTTAAAAGGCCAAAAGTATCGGGTATTTATTACAATTTGTGAACGAAAACATACGAAGATAATCTATATGGTGAATACTGAACCTTATTTAAATGCTAGTGATAATTCTAATGATATAGAAGTAAGTAAACTAGTAAATGACGTTAAGTTATATAATTATCAAACAGCTAATTATGATTATTATGACCTTCCTAAAATGCAAAAAGATAATATTATTAAAGAACCTAGAGTAGAGTATTCTGGTTGTTTTTAAAAAAAAGGTGTTGTATAATTAAAGTGTGATTTAAGGTGATGTTATGAAAAAGAAAAATGGCTATACAGCAATTGATTTATTAAGTGTTATTGTTGTTTTTGGAGTGATTGCTTTTTTTACTATTTCTAAAGTTTCTTATGCTTTAAGTGATGATAAAAGTGAAGTTTATCGTTTAGAAGTCCAATACATTTTAAATGGGGCGATAGCTTATGGTAATGCGAAAGTTGATGAAATAAAAGAAAAAAGTACAACGGTAACTGTTAATCAATTAATTAGTGAGAACTTTATTCAAGCTGATGATGACGATAATAATATTTATGATCCAAGAGATAAAACTAAAACTTTAAATGATCAAAAAATAAAATTGACTTTTGATAAGGAAAAAGGCAAAGTAAAAGCTAAATTACAAGACTAATAAAGTCTTTTATTTTTGGGAGGATAAAATATATGGCTATAACTAAAACTAATTTTTTAGAATATACAAGGTGTCCAAGATATGTTGCATTAACCGAAATTCATAAAGAAAAATTATTAGCAGATGTTAGTTATGAAGAATATTTACAAGAAGAAAATGCTGAAAAACTTCAAGAATTAATTGGGGACATGTATGAAACTGATGAAGAGGGTAATGCCATTGATTTAATTGATAAAGAAAATCGTTATTTAGAAGTAATGATGCCTTATTATAAAAAAATAGAAGAATTAGTAGGAGAGTATGTGGAAAAGAATTTTCCGGGAAGAACTATTTTTTCTAAGGATAATTTTACCCAAGAGTGTTTTGATTTTACCGATAAAGGTTTAAAATATTTATGTTATGTTGATGTTTATAATGATGATAATGATACTATAAATATTATTGAAGTTAAAGCTACGACTACTAATAAATTTATGTCTTTAAAATCAAATAATCCTAAGGGAGAAAAGTATTCTATTTTCTTAAAAAGAAATAATATTTTATATTTAAAAGATGAAATAGATGGTTATAATATTGAACAGGAGATGCCTTTAAAAAATTTTGCTAAACAAAAAGCAAAATTATATGACCGTTATGGAGTAGGGAAATATGTTTATGACTTAGCAGTTCAAAGATTTATTATTGAAGGGGAATATAAACAAAGTGCCAATGAAGAAAAACTTAAAAATATTCATTATTATTTAGGAGTTTTAAATCATGAATATATTTTTGATGGTACTTATGAAGATGGAAAACAAGTTTTTAATCCCGATAAAAATGGTAATGAAATTGTAACTTTAATTGATTTAACTAAAGTAACGGAAGATTTACAACAATATGTTTTAGCAGATAAAGAAAAGTTAGAAAGATATCTTAATGATATGAACGCTGATACTTGTCCTTTAGGAACTTTTTGTGAATATAAAAAACAAACACAATGTAAATATTTTAATCAAGTTTGTGGGAAAATAATTCCGGCCAAGAATTCTTCTTTAGCTTATAAAAGAAATGGTTTTGGATTTAAAGATGAAAATGGAATTACTCATAAGGGATTAAATCTAATTAATGAAGGCTATATTAATATGTTAGATATTCCGGAAAGTTGGATTAAATCAGAAAATCATCAAATTCAAAGAGATGCTTTATTAAAAGACCAAGAATATATGGATAAGGAAAAAATAGAAGTTATGTTAAAACAAATTGAGTATCCTATATATCATTTAGATTTTGAAACTTTTCCTTGTCCAATTCCCCGTTTTAAAGGAGAAACTCCTTATATTCAATCTCCTTTTGAATTTAGTTTACATATTGAAAGAACACCAGGAGTTTGTGATAAAGATAAAGATAATTTTGTCTTTTTAGCTAAAGACCATACAGATTGTCGGGAAGATATGATAAAAGCGATGCTTAAATATATGGACCCTGATAAAGGAACCCTATTTGCTCAAAATGTTGCATTTGAAAAAGGACGAATTAAAGAATTAGCAAATATTTTTCCAGAATATCAAAAACCTTTAATGAAATTATATAATCGGGGATTTGATTTACTATGGCTTTTAGATACTAATAGTAAAATATATCAAGATTTAGGTTATAGTGAAGCTGATGCCAAACGTATGAATTTTTATGATAAAAGGATGAGTGGTTCTTTTTCCATAAAAAAAACCCTTCCTGTCTTTACGGATTTAAAATATGATGATTTAACTGTTCGTAATGGAACAATGGCTATTATTGAATATGCTTCTTATCCTTATATGAGTAAAGAAGAATTTGAATTAAAATATCAAGCTTTAATAGATTATTGTAAACAAGATACTTGGGCAATGGTAGCTATTTTAGATAGTTTAAGAAAAAAATTAGCTAAAGAAAAAGTATAACTTTCCTAGTTATATTTTTTTCATTTAAAGGAACAATATTAAAGGTGATATAAATGCCTGCAAATAAAAGTTCTATTAATTTTGGGATGGTCTATATTCCTATAACTTATACCTTACTTTTAAAAAATAATGATATTAATTTTCATTTATTAGATAAAAATACTTTAAGTAGGATAAAATATAAAAAAGTAACAGTAGCTAATGAAGAAAAAGAAGTACTTAATAAAGATATAGTTAAAGGTTATGAATATGCAGAAGATAAATATGTTATCTTTGATGATAAAGATTTTGAAAAAATTAAAACGGAAAAAGATAGAAGTATAACTATTTCTAAATTTGTTGATTTAAAAAGTATCGACCCCATATATTACGACCGCCCTTATCTTATTAGTCCGAAAGGTGGGGAGCATGCTTTTTTATTACTAGCTAAAGCTATGGAAAATAAACAAAAAGTAGGAGTAGCTAAAACTGTAATTGGGCAGAAAGAAACATTAGTTATAATTCGTAGTCAAAATAATCAGTTATATCTAAATACTTTATTTTTTCCTGATATGTTAAAAGAAGTAGAAAAAGAAGATAAAACAGAAAAATTTTCGCAAGCGGAATTAGATATGGCGGAAAAACTAATTGAAAATATGAGTGGAGAGTTTAAACCCGAAGAATATAAAGATATGTATAAAGAAAAATTACTTCTAGCTATTGATAAAAAAATTGCCGGTCAAAAACTTCGTAAACCTAAAGAAGTAAAAAGTCAAAAAATATCTAATTTAATGGAAGCTTTAACAGAAAGTATTAAAGCAACTAATAAAAAAAGGAAGAAGAAATAATGGATATCTTTAAAGAAAAAAACGTCTTACCTATGTTATTAAAACAAACTAAACCTTTTAATAGTGCTAATTATATTTTTGAAATGAAATTTGATGGCTATCGTTCTATTATCTATTTAGATAAAAATAAAGTAACAATTAGAAGTCGAAATAATAAAGAAGTTACCTATTTATACCCAGAGTTAGCTCATCTTTTTAAATGTTCTAAAAAGAAATGTATTTTAGATGGTGAACTTATTGTTATGGGCGATAATGGTCCAGATTTTTTTAAAATGCAAAAAAGAGGAAGACTTAAAACCAAAGAAAAAATTCTTTTAGCATCTCAGTTAAATCCTGTTATATTTGTAGTATTTGATATACTTTATTATGATAATCAAGATTTAACTGAACTTCCTTTATTAAAAAGAAAAGAATATTTAGAAAAATACATAAAAGAAGATGATAATTTAGTAATTAGTAAATATATAAAAGAAGATGGAATAAAATTATTTAAAAAAATTGCTCAAAAAGGTTTAGAAGGTATAGTAGCTAAAAAGATTGATAGTCCTTATCAGATTGGTAAAAGAACTTCTTACTGGCTTAAAATAAAAGCTTTAAAAGAAGATGACTTTTTAGTTTTAGGTTATAAAGAAATAGATAATAATATAAAAACTATTGTAATTGGGAAAAAGGAAAATAAAAACTTTATTTCCTATGGAGAAGTTAATTTACCTAATTATTTAGACCAACAACAAATTAAAGAATATGCTAAAACAGAAAAACAACCAAAAGCTTATTTTAATTTAAAAAATATTATTTGGCTTAAACCTCGTCTTAAAGCTACTATAAGATATAAAGAAATAACTAGTAATAATAATCTAAGACATGCTGTATTTTTAAAATTTGTTGACTAATAGCCATTTTAGATATAAAATAGTCTCTATATTGAGGGGATTGTAATGATAATTAACAAAGATATTGAAACTGATAAATTGCAAACAGTTGGTTGTGGTACAGAAGCTTGTGTTTTAAAATATAATAGAAATACTGTAATAAAAGACTTTCGCGAATACTGGCATTGGGATAAATATGGTATGAATTATTTAAATAATAAATTAAATAAATTAATGGTATTAAAAGAATATAATTTACCAACTATGCCAGAGATATATGACTTTTATTGTGGTATTTATTATGGTTTACAAGTTATGTATGCTTATACTATGGAATATTTAAAAAATAACAATGTAACTTGGTTAACTGGTAGCTATAGTAGTAGATTAGAATTAGTTAAATTAATTATTGCTAATACTTTAAAAGAAAATGAAATGGGTATCTATAACTTTGATATTAGTATTAGAAATATCTTTATTACGAAAGATGGAACTTTAAAAAACTTTGATATTGATAATTTTCATGTTTTAAAATATTCTACAGATTTATATAGTGATTTAATGGAAGACTTTATTAGTACATTAGAACATAAAAAATTATTGTTAATGCAAAATTTAGCTTTATTAGCAGCTATTATAAAAATATTATTTAATATTGAATATAAAGATTGTCATGTTAGTTATATGGAAACATCTTTAACTAACAAAATAGCTAATGATGTACTTTTAGGAAAAGTAGTAAATATTATAGAGGGAAAAGAAGAAGATATAAACGAAGTTTTAGCTTTGGTAAAGCCAAACTCTATAAGATAGCACCAGTGGTGCTTTTTTCATGCAAAAATGTCAACCAAGAACTTTTGACGTTTGTCAAGACATAATTAAAAAAAAGAACACGGAAAAAAGATTTTAGCCAAAAAACTAAAATTTA
>CANQEJ010000019.1 GCA_947594925.1 uncultured Bacilli bacterium | reverse complement strand
AATTAACTTTTTTACTATGTAACATTTTCAAAAATTTTTCTTTTTTATTTATGTAACATTTTCAAAAATTTTTCACAAAATTTTATAAAGATATAATTAAATTATTGCATATTTTTTGCAATTATGGTATATTATAAGTATGAATGGCGGTGGTGTATCTTCGGATCCCATCTGAGCAAGCTGGATGCGTCTAACTTGCTTTTTTTATTATATAAATGTTTTTTAAAAACTAATAAGTAATATTTTTTATTGAGAGTTCAATCAGTTATATTTATAAAAAGTTGTAGATTACTGCGTCACTCGCACCGTATTGATATCAAACTTGAACTTTTTAGCTCGAGTTTTTAAAATAATTAAAAAATTTATGATTGATTTTATTAATATGCGATAGTATTTTAATAATATAAGGATAGTGATTACAATAAATGGGTAAAGTTATTATAGGTATAGTTACCAAACATTATAGTAAAAATTCTCTAAGACCGGATATGTATATAAGAGATGAAATTAAACAAGCCGTATTTGATAATGGTGCTGTGGCAATTGGAATTTTGTTACCAAAGGATGAAAAGGTAGATGTAGAAGATGATTGGGTTAACAACCTATCTCAAGAAGAATATAAATCCTTAATAACCCAAATTAACCTTTGTGATGGCATTATATTTCAAGGTGGAGGAGCCTGTGATAGTTATGAAATGGTAGTAGCAAAATATTGTTACGATAATGATATACCCGCTTTAGGTATATGTTGTGGCCAAAACGTTATGGTTAGGGCATTAGGAGGAACAACATACGAAATTTCTAATCCTGAAAAACATAATCAAATAACAGAGCAATACGTTCATAACATATATATAAATCCATCTTCTAAATTTTATGATATTGTTAAGTGCAAAACATTAATGGTAAATTCAAGACATACAAAAACAGTGGATAGAACACCTTTATTAGAAAAAGTAGCAATTTGTGATGATGGTTATGCTGATGTAGTCGAATCAAGAAATAAAAAATTTTATATGGCAGTAAGATTTCATCCTGAAAGTTTATATAAAATTGATGAAAATATGAACAATATATTTAAGTATTTTATTAAAGTTTGTAATGACTAACTATTTAAATTTTTGTTTATTAAAATTTCTAAATAGAAAAGAAGGTGTTTTATGCAAAACATTAGCGAATATAAATTAGAAAAAGCTACTAAAAACGATATAGAATTATTAATATCATATAAACTAGCATCCATTTTAGATTATGCTAAAAATATATCTAAAGAGGAAGAAGAAAAAATAACAAAATATGTTAAAACTAGTATTCCTAAACAAATTGATGATTATAAAATTATTGCTATCGAAAATAAAAAAGCTGGGTGTCTTTTTTTAGAACAATATGAAGATGGTATTCTTTTAAATGAAATATATTTAACTAAAGATTATCGTCAAAAGAAAATAGGAACAAAAATATTAACTAACATATTAAATAGCAACTCTAAAGTTTATTTATGGGTTTATAAAGATAATATTATTGCTTTTAACTTATATCAAAAATTGGGTTTTAAAATAAAAGAAACAACAGAAACTAGGTATTTTATGGAATATAGTAATAAATAGATTATTACATGATATTTTAATTTTTTTTCATACTATTAATATGAAAAGAAAAATATTTAGATTAATTATGCTTCTTTCTTTAACTATCATAACTTATAGTGCTGTTTTAGTCTTAAAATGGCAAAAAGATAATCAAGAGCAAATAAAAATATTAGAAAATTTAAAATCTTATAAATATGTCGATACTAGTATTTTAAAAGAAAATAAATCTTTAATAGATTTTGCTAAATTACAAAAAGAAAATATAGATACTGTAGGGTGGATACATATAGCTAATACTCAAGTTGATTATCCCATAGTCCAAAGCGATGATAATAATTATTATTTGAATCATGCTTTTAATAAAACCGAAAATGCTTCCGGAGCTATATTTGTTGACTATCGTAATAATTTAGAAAAATTAAATAAAAATACCATTATATATGGCCATGCGTGCAATAATGGTTTAATGTTTGGTAGTTTAAAAGAAATTCTAAATAATAGCACACCACCTATTATTGAAATATATACTCCTACTTATAATAGTAAATGGCAAATATTTAGTGCTTACTATATATCTAAAGAAAGTTATTATTTAACTACCAAATTTATTAATACTTTATCTTATCAACAATTTAAAGAGAAAATAACTAAAAGAAGTCTAAATAATTATCACCAAGATTTAACAAATATTAACAATATTTTAACTTTATCCACATGTAAAGATAATTTTAGTCATCGTTTAGTTATTCATGCTAAGCTCATAGAAAAAGAAACTTTTTAAAGTTCCTTTTTTAAGTTTTTATAGCTGATATAAAATAAGGTTAAACCACTAAGACCAAATAAAGCTAGTAAATTTAAATTATCGCTAGTTTCGGGATTTTCAGTTGTAAATAAATTTTCAATTTCTATAAGAGATAACTCTTCCCCTTTTTTAACTGTTTTTAAAATTCCAGCCATTTCAACTACAGCATCTTTAGAATCACTAGGAACCCACATGGTCGGAGTTGTACTAGTTTCTGTAGTATTAACTAAGTTTGTATCATCATCAATAATCATACGGGATTGATTTGTTACCCCTTTTCCTTGTGATAGTTCAATACCACCAAAGCCATTACCAGATACATCAATATTACCTAAAAGTTTTACTGTTCCTCCATTAACTAAAATCGCGGCATTTCCACCTGTTAATTTAATATCCTTAACGGTAACAATTGTCTTATAAACTTGAATTAGATAAATACCACTCCATATTTTATTATCCGAACTTTTCTCTTCGCCAAAGGTGCCAACATATTTTAACGTATGATTAGAGCCATCAATTGTTACTTTTCTGGTAATATTAATTTTTTGGGTAGTATTAATGTCATTAGCTAAAACAATATTAGTAATATCTTTATTATTTAATGATTCTAATAATTCCTCTTGATTATGTACCAGACTTTCACTTTGAGCACTTACTTTAATATTTGGAATTAAAAGTAAAGCTATCGCCAAGCCTAATAAAAATATTAGTCTTTTTCTTAACATTATAAAACTCCTTTCTTTACTTATAGTCTGTCAAAATTGCTAAATATTATACATATTTAAAGGAAAATAATGTCAAATAAAATAGAAATTTAAAATAAAAAGTATAAAAATAATACATATGGTTACACTAGTAATGAGGCGATTTATAATGAAAAAAGAAGAAAAGAAACAAGAAGAAATAAATGTTTTAGATGAACTACACAAGGGCGCTTGTATGGGGATGGACGCTATATCTTTTATAATGGATAAAGTGCAAGATAAAGATTTTAAAGCTACTTTAGAAAAACAATATAATGGTTACCAACAAGTGGCTTCCAAAATTGAACAACTCTATCCAGAATATTCTTCTAAAACTCCGCATGAAACCAGTACTATGAATAAAGTTATGACTTGGTGGGGAATAGAAATGAAAACAATGAGTGATGATACTACCTCGAAATTAGCCGAGCTTATTATGCAGGGAACTAATATGGGTATTATTGAAGGACGTCGTCTTTTAAATCAAAAAGATACGGAAGAAGAAGTAGAACAGTTAGCTTCTGAATATGTAGCCATGCAAGAAGAAGATGTCGAAAATCTTAAACAATATCTCTAGTGATAGAGATTTTTTCTTGGTATAATTTATTTAAAGTTTTCATTTACCTTTCACAAAAGAGGGTTAAGATAAATACAAGTGGTGATAAAATGAGAATATTAATTGTTGATGATGAAGTATTAATTAGAGAAGTAATCAAGGAGTATGCGCTGTTAGAAGATTATACTGTCGATGAAGCATCTGATGGCCTAGAAGCTCTAGCTAAAGTGAAACAAAATGATTATGATGTTATTATTATGGATATCATGATGCCTAAGATGGACGGTTATAAATGTGTTGAAGAAATCAAAAAAATTAAAGATATTCCTTTTATAATGCTATCTGCTCGTACTGAAGAATATGATAAACTTTATGGCTTTAAACTAGGTGTTGATGATTATATGACTAAACCCTTTTCTCCTAAAGAATTAATCGCGAGGATTAAAGCTGTAACCAAAAGAAATCAAAAAGAAGAAGATATTTATACATTTGAAGGCTTAGTAATTGATGATAAAGCCCATGAAGTAACAGTTGATAACCAAAAAGTTATCTTAACTCCCAAAGAATATGATTTACTTTTATATTTTGTTAAAAACAAAAATATTGCTTTATCTCGTGAACAACTTTTAGACCAAGTGTGGGGCTATGATTATTATGGTGACGACCGCACTATTGATACACATGTTAAAACTTTGCGTAATAGCTTACAAAAATATCGTAAATTTATTATAACAATTAGAGGAATGGGGTATAAGTTTGAATGCAAAAAATAAAAGTATTAATTATCAAACCATTTGTTATTTAATTATTTTCTCAACTACTATTTTAATAGCTCTATGGTTTTTTCAAATTCTTTTCTTAAGAGTTTTTTATGAACGTTATCAAGTCAAAAGTATGCAAAAAATATCTAAAAAAATCTTAAAAAATAATGATGATATTCTAACTAATCTAGAAACAATTGCTTATGAAAATGATATGTGTATAGAATTTGTCTCAGAAAATGAAGCTTTTAGTTTTAATACGAAAATGCCTACTTGTATTTTAGAGGGTAATTCAAGCTTAGTTCAAAATTATAAATATAAATTATTAAAATTAAATGGTGATATTAATACCTTAAAATTAGTTAATAAAGAATATGAAGTAAAAGGTTTATTAACATTAGTCAAAAAAGATAATAACTACATCTATTTGTATGCTAACCTAGAAGATGTTAATGCTACATCTATCGTCTTACGAAATCAATTAATTTATTTAACTTTAATAGCTATTTTACTTTCTTGTTTACTAGCTTTATATATTTCTAAAAAACTAACTAAACCAATAATAGCTATAACGCAAAAAGCTAAAAATTTAGGAAATCGTAATATTGAATTTACCAAAAGTGGAATTAGAGAAATAGATGAATTATCTGATACTTTAAATTATGCTAATGAAGAAATTTTAAAAATAGATGAATTAAGAAGAGATTTAATGGCTAATGTATCTCATGATTTAAAAACCCCTTTAACAATGATTAAAGCCTATGCAGAGATGATTAGGGATATATCTTATAAAGATAAAGAAAAAAGAAATGAACATTTAGCTATCATTATTGATGAAACCGACCGTTTAAATACATTAGTCAATGATATTTTACTTCTATCTAAAGCCCAAGCTGAAGTTGAAAATTTAAATATCGAAGAATATGACTTAATTAAAGAAATAAATAGTATCCTAAAGAAATATACTATAATTAAAGAAACAGAAGATTATAAAATAACTTTAAGTGCTCCTAGAAAAGTAAAAATTAAAGCTGATAAAAATAAATTAAATCAAGTTATTTATAATTTAATTAATAATGCTATTAATTATACTGGTAAAAATAAAGATGTTTATATAAAAGTTACTTCTAAAAAAGATAGTTTCTTAATTGAAGTAAAAGATTCTGGAAAAGGAATAAAAAAAGAAGACCAACAACATATCTGGGATAAATATTATAAAAATGAAAAAAATCATCAACGTAATGTTATAGGTACTGGTCTTGGTTTATCAATAGTTAAAGCTATCTTAGAACAACATAAATTTGTTTATGGGGTTAAAAGTCAAAAAAATAAAGGTACAACTTTCTATTTTGAAATTTCTAAATAAAAGTGTAAAGTCATAATTGTTCACCTACTTTTCACCTTATTTTCATAATTGGAAGTTATACTGTTAATAGAAAAGAGGTGAGGTATAACTAGAAAGAAAAATATTCATAAACTACTACTACAAAATACATTTAAAATATAAAAACACACCTAAAAAAGTATTGATGGTCTAAAATCAATACTTTTTCACTAATTACTTTCTTAATTTTCGATAAATTTTTAATAAAGTAGGTAATACTTTATACCAAAAAGGTTTATTAACTAAATCAAATTCTCCTAAAAATTCTATATATTCGCCTCCGAATTTTCTTTTAAATTCGTGAAGCCCAGCTAGATTTTTATATGTTGTTTTAGGGTCTCCTACTGTTCCAAATAAATCATAGAAGTCTAAGTTATTATTCTTAGCATCTAATAAAGATTCATAATAACAACGATTAACAGCAAAAGTATATGTCCCTAAGTTATCATTACCAATATATAAACTCCAAGCTGCATAATTAGTATAGCTACAAATTAAAGAACATACCACTTTTCCGTTTGGATAATGGTTTTCTAAAGGTTTAAATGTCTCTAAATCCTTTTCTAATCTTTTTATTAAATTCTCGGTATCAGCTTGTCTTTTCGAAGTTCCCTTATTTTCTAATTCTTCTTTTAACTTGGCAAGTTCACTTTCGGATTTTTGAATAATTTTATCGGGATAAACAAGAGCATTAAATATCTTAACATGTTTTTGCTTTTTAAAATATTTATAAAAATTTTTATAATAATCATTAGAATAGGCATGAAAATCATTTTTCTGAGCATTATTAATAATTAAATCGTGAAAAGTTTCTATATCATCACTTTGAACAATTTCTAAATCATAATTATAACTTCTCTTAACAGTTTTCATAAATGTTTTAGAAATATTCTTATTAATTGTTTCTAAATCATCATGTAAATTAATTCTAATCGTATATCTTGGTTGATTGCCTTCATATAATTTATAAAAACCTTTGTGGATAAAACCTAACTTTAAAAAATTATCAAATATATCTTTATTATTTTCTCCTTCAATACGATTAGCATTTTCATCAATGTCTTGATATTTAATACCAGGGTCAACTTTCAAATAAATAGCATTTTCCTTCTTTAAAAAATCTTTTAAACTATCCACAAAAAACTTAAATAATTCTTGATTATGATAGTCGATAACAAAACCTCTAGGAGCATAAAAATAAGACATGTTCATAGGGGTTTTTCTTTTTAAAAGTAAAGCACATGCTAAAATCTTATCATTATCATCACATACAGCCACATAATATGGAGTTAAGCCACGATTATCTTTTTGGGCTTGTCCCCACTCATAAGATTGTAAAAAATGGGCATTAGGTTGGTTATTAAAAAAAGCTATATATTCCCTTTCGGATACATTACTAATAAATTTCATAATAATCACCATAATTAGTATACCACGAAAAGACTTTTTATTTTAAAAATTTATGGTATAATTTTAAAGGATAGGAGTTAGGCCATGAGAAAAAAAGCTTTATTTGTAGTATCGGTATTAATGGTTGTAGATGCTCTTTTAATAGTAGTAAGATTAAGTAGTCCAACGCATGCATTTCAAGAAGAAACTTCTGATAAATCTCGTATAAAAGAAATTAAAACAGCAGAAGAAGTTACTCCTCAAAATGTGGAAACAGGAGAAAACTATTATCTTGATTTAGTATCTTTAGAAACTAATGAAACAAATTTTGAAATAGTTAATAATGATTTTGTTATTCCTGAAGATTTAATGAGTGATTTAACAAATACAGTTAAAAATTATAAAGAAGGTTCCTCTTTTTTAGTTGTAAGTTTAACAGATGGTATGGCTTTTGGCTATGATATAGATAAATCATATTCTTCTGCTAGTACTATTAAAGCTGCTTATGCTTTATACTTATATAAGTTAGTAGCAGCTGGTAAAGCTAATTTAAATGATGAAATAAGTTATGAAGCTAAATTTTATAATAAAGGAACTGGAACGGTTAAAGATAGTTTATATGGGACTAAATATACTGTAAAGGATTTAATATACCAAATGATACATGAAAGCGATAATTCTGCGTATTTAATGTTATTAAATAAATACAAGTGGGATGGTTTTAATGAGATGTTAGATGATTTAGGAACTCCAGAAGTGCATTTAAGTAACATTTCGAGATGGGGCAAATTAAGCTGTCGCAGTAGTGCCATTATATGGCAAGAAATATATCGTTTTAGTAAAACAGATGAAGAAGGAAAAGAATTATACGATTTACTTTTAAATGCTAAGTATAATTATTATAAAGAAGTAATGCCTGATGTAGTTAGTGCCAGTAAAACAGGATTTACTGAAACAGTTGTTCATGAAACAGGTATTATCATGGACGAAACAAATCCATATATCATGATTATATTAACAAATACTGGTGGTAATATGTCTAATGCTTATAACCAAGTTAAAACTACCATATCTAAAATAGCTCCAATTATGCAAAAATATGATGAATTTAAAACTAGTATTGAAAAATAATTGATAGTTGTAATTTATAAAAAAGTTTCATATAATAAAATTGTAAGTGCTATACATATAGCATCTACAATTCGATTGTGGACGCCATGTTAAAAGATTACTCTTTATAACGGGGCGTCATTTATTATTCCTTGATATTCTCAAGAATATCTAGGATTTTTATAATGATAATCTCTTTTAGTAACACTATCAGATTTCTCATAACAACACCTACTTCCCTTAAACCAAAACCCCCTGAGGAATTCTGCTTTAACAAGATGTAAAGGTGGTAGATGCCCTGTATAGCACTCGAGAAAATATTATAAAGATAGCAAGCCAAAATATAAAGAAAAAGTGTTCGTCAAAATCCGACGAATTTTTTCATGCAAAAACGTCAACCAAAAACTTTCTGCTTTACAACAAACCGGGGGGGTATAATGGACTTAGATGTAAAGATAGGAAGGAATAAATGTAATGAAGGAAAGAAAACGTAAAATAACGGTAATAACTGTAATAGGAATAATGCTTTTTAGCTGTGTAGCTACACTTTCGTATGCATTATGGGAAAGACTGTTTACCCAGTCAGATGAAAATAGAATAACAACATTGGATTGTTTTAATATAACTTATTCAAATGAAAGCGCAGCAACAACACTAAATGGAGCAGTACCAATAAAAGAAGATGAGGGATTAAAATTAGAACCATATAAAATAACAATAAAAAATACCTGTGATACTAATGCAAAATATAATGTAATATTAAATAGAAAAAGAGAAAGTACCCTAGATAATAAATTTGTAAGAGCTGCTGTAGATAGAAAAACAATATTATTATCAAATGCCCAACAGATAGAAACAAGAAGTATTCAAGGATTTGATAATGAAGCATCATATATCATAGGAAGTGGATTTGTTACAGGGCAACAAACAAAAACAATAGAAATAAGAAGTTGGATGGATTGGGAAACTCAAGCAAATGAAGGACAAAATAAAACATTTACCTATAAAATAACAATCGAAACAGGAGCAACAAATGAAAATCCTCCATTGGGCGATGCAATCTTAGCTAATAATGAAATAAAAGATGATAGTAATCTAGATTTTACAAAAGGGTTTCCAAATTCAAGTACACCATCTTCAGATATAACAAATAAAAGTGGAATATATGCAGCAATGGATGATGATGGAATTAGTTATTACTTTAGGGGAAAAGTAGAAAATAACTATGTCTCATTTGCTGGATATACTTGGCGCATCGTACGAATAAATGGAGATGGAACAATTAGATTAATATATGGTGATAGTAGTGAAAAAATATCGCTAGATACACATTTTAATCCTGATATTTATAATCAAAATAGTGCTGTAGGATATACTTATGATAATAGCGCCCCATGTACCAAAGAAAGTCCGTGTGATGAAAACAGTGGTTCTAATAGTGAGGCTAAATTGTTTTTAGATGAGTGGTATGATGAATATTTAAATGATTATAAAAAATATATAGCTAAAACAACATTTTGCAATGATACATCATATAATCAAGTAAATGAAGATGGTGATTTATATTATGGTTCATTTGGAAGATTACAGAAAAAACAGTTTAGTTTAAAATGCCCTGATACAACGTATAATTATGGTGGTGTATATAAACTAAATATTGGTTTAGTCACTGTTGATGAATTAGGTTTAGGGGGTATAGCACAATATGGTAATAATAGCAATTATGCAACTTCCGATAATTATTTGTATTACAGCGATTTATCTTGGACGATGACACCTAGTAGAAGTGGACCTATTAGTCAGCAAGGCGGAAATGTTTTTCAATATGAAGAAGGTAATTTTGAAGATGTAGACTGGATGACGTCATCTTCTGGTTATAATAGTTCTTTTGCACGCCCAGTCATCAACCTAAAATCTGATGTAATCGTAACCGGCTCAGGAACAGAGCAAGAACCATATGTCGTCCAATAAATAAGTTATAAACGTGTAAACGTTTATATAAATAATAAAGATAAAGAGATTATACCTTCGTTATAAGTATTCCTTAACTCTTTATCTTTTTAAATACTATAAAACAAAAAAGAACACCGGCTAGACCTCAGAGGTCGCAGTCGGTGCTTTTTCAAACCAAAAATTTGGAAGCTATAAGTCAAGAATAAATTATTCACCTTTTTTCATAATGGTTACAGTATAATTAGAAGTATCTAATTTTTTCATAAGCTTTTTAAATTCTTCATAGTTTAAAGACAGCATATCTTCTAAAGTATCTGGCTGTGGATAATCAATAACAGTAATATTATCTATTAAGGGTGTAATTACACTAGTAAGTTTTTCTGGTCGTATTGCCACTTTAGTTATCATTTCCTTTTTATACAATTCAAAATCTTCTAAAGAAATATTTTCAACTTTGGAAATATTTTCATGTATTTTTTGAATTAATACATCGGCATTATAAGTAAAAGCTCCAATATCTAAAATACAAAATTTATTGATAAGAGTATGATAATGACTTATACCTGTATCAATAATTTTATTATGAACTAATTCTTTATATAATTCTGAAGTGATAGAATAAGTCATTTTTAGAAACCCATTAAGGTAAAAATCTAACATTTGTAGTTCTTTAGGATTAAAACTAGAAGCATCTATTTTATAAGAGATACTAGCATAATCTAAAACAGCTTTTGATTTGAAAACACTTTTTTTCTTTTTTACTTCTAAAGGTTCATCTATATATGGGATAACTGTATTATGTTTTTCAATCTTAATATCTTTATAGATATCCATAATTAGTTTTAAAATTTTATCTTTGTCAAATTTACCAGCAATGAATAACATTTGATTAGTTGGTTGATAAAAAGCTTTATAAGTGTTAATAACTTCATCTAAAGTAATATTATTAACTTCTTCTTTAAATCCTCCGACATCTTTAAAAGGAACATTATGAAATAAAGCATCATAAGTACGATGATTAAAACTATAAAAAATATCGTCTTCATGCATTTTTAATTCTTGATAAATAGGAGCTTTAACTTTCTTTAATTTTTCTTCGCTAAAAATAGGACTATTGATACCTTTAATTAAAACTTCTAAACCATATTCTAAATTAGTTGAAGTCATAAAATAAAAACAAGTTTTATGTAAAGAAGTAGTAGCATTGGTAAACATGTGATTTTTACCTAGTAAGTTAATAAATTCTCCTTGTTCATTGGCTTCGCAAATATAATGTTCTAGTAAATGAGCCATCCCATTTTTAATAGTATAATCTTTATTATCTAATTTAAAGTTTTGATGAATACCTCCAAATTTTGTCACAAAATTAACATAAGTAGAGTGTTTACGATTATCTTTATAAAAATATATTTTTAAACCATTATCTAAAGTTTCTACATCTATTTTATTCATCGTCTTTCTCCTTTACATAAAGGCAAGTATCTAATTCCATCCTTGATACAATATCTTTTATCGCTTTAGCATTTATCTTTTTAATTTGATTAAGACGAGCTTTTTCTGGTTTAATAATCTCAAAATATTCGTCCATCATATCATCTAAGATATAGCCTTTATAATCTTTACTTTCTTTTTTGGCAATTAAATAATCTTTAATAAGTTCTTCTAAAAGAGGCGTGACAATTTCCGGATTTTTTAAATCTTCTAAGCACTCTAACATTTTTTCTTTGGCATATTCTAATTTATCTTTATCAGTATAAGCAATTATTTCAAAAAGACCATAACGCGAATTATTAATAGCATCTGCTGTATATACAAGCCCTTCTTCGGTTCTTAGTTTATTAAAAAGAATATTTGATACTTCTGAAGATAATAATTTACGAACCATTGAAATAACTGGTTTATCTTCTTTCTTTAAATCTTTAAACTTATAAATTAAAGCTACAGCTGATTCTTTAAAATTCTTTTCTTCCACAATAACTTGTGGAGTTTTACGATAAGGTTTTAAGAAACAATTATAGTTTTTTTGACTTATTTTTACTTGCTTATTTTTCTTAAAGTATTTATTAAATAAAGAGGTTATTTCATCTTCCTTAACATTACCAATAACAAAAATGTATGGGGAAGCTTCTTCAACAATATTTTGATAAAAGGTATAAAGATTTTGAGGAGTAACTTCATCTAACTGTTCTAAATGATTATAAATACCTCTTTGAAAAATTCCTTCATTATCTACTAAAGGGGGAATTTTATAATCTAGATAACCTGCTAAATATTTTTCTTTATTATTAACATTAGTCCGAATTATTTCTTTTTCTCTTTCTAATTCAAACTTATCAAAGCCACCCTCAATTAATTTAGGATGATAAACACACTCTTCTAAGAAAGCTACAATATTTTCTAAATTATTATCTTTAATCAGTTTAGGGTCAACTGTCATCAAATTAAACATGATAAAACCCGAAGTTCCTAATATAGCATATTGAGTATCATAACCTACTATATAGTTTTCTAATTTAGCTTTCTTAAAAGCTTCTTCAGTGGGATATTTCGAATTCATAAAAGAAAGCATTTGCGGAAGAAGGCGAATTTTAGCTATGTCTTCTTCTTTTTCTTCAAAAGGAAATACTAAACGAAAAGAAATAGTTTCAAACTTTTTAGTAGATTTTATAATAATCTTATTTTTCATTGCTAACACCTTCTTTTCTTAGTATAACATATCATTTGCGGGAAAGACAATTTAATGATATAATTACATCTAGTAAGAAGGGATTATATTGGCCAAAAAGAAAAGAAAAAGTTTTAAGACTTATTTAAATAAATTTATTAAATATATAATGACTAATAGATTATTTTTATCTTATGTTCTTACTTCTTTATTAGGAAGTGTCTTAATTAGAACATTTACTGTTGGTCATGGCTTAGATTATAAACCATTTATCGTTGATTTAGCTTTAATATTAATTATTGGTTCTTTTGGTTATTTAATAAAACCTAAAAGACAATTTCATTATTTTTTTACCTGGATTATTATTTTTAATGTTATAAACATTATTAATTCTATATATTATACTTTCTATACATCTTTTGCTTCTATTGGTTTAGTAGCTTCTATTTCTCAGGTAGGAGAAGTTACAGATTCTTTATTTAATGAACTTCGGGTTGTTGATTTTATTTATATTTTATTTCCAATCTTATTTTATTATATTCATCATGTTTTAAGTAAGAAAAATTATTATACTTATATTGCCAAGATTGAAAAAGGAAAAAAGATGTGTGTTTCGACCATTTTAGTAGGAGTTATTCTCTTAGCTTGTACTTTAGTTACTTTAACAGGAACTGATTATTCTCGTTTAGTAAAACAATGGAATAGAGAATCTATTGTCGAACGTTTTGGAATAATTATGTATCAAGGTAATGATATAGTGCAAAGTTTATATCCTAAAATTAATTCATTATTTGGTTATGATGAAGCTTTAAGAAAATTTAAAGATTTCTATGAGGAGAAAGAAAAAGAAGAAAAGAAAGATAATGAATATACTAATTTATTAGAAGGTATGAATATTATCTTTGTTCATATGGAAAGTATGCAAGACTTTTTAATGGACTTAGAATTTAATGGGCAAGCTGTTACACCAACTGTTCGCAAGATTGCCTCTGAAGGTATGTATTTTTCTCATTTCTATCCACAGATTAGTGTGGGAACATCATCAGATACAGAATTTACTTTAAATACATCTTTAATGCCAGCTAATAGTGGAACAGTATTTGTTAGTTATTACAATCGTACCTATATTTCTATTCCGAAATTATTAAAAGAAAAAGGCTATTATACCTTTAGTATGCATGGTAATAAAGCCGATATGTGGAACCGTTCCAAAATGCATCCTCAACTAGGTTACGATGATATGTTTTTCCAAACTAGTTTTAATGTAACTAAAGAAAATACTGTAGGTCTTGGAATTAATGATTATGCTTTTTTTGAACAAGCAATGCCTATTTTAAGAAAAATAGAAAATGAAAATAAAAATTATATGGGAACTATCATTACTTTATCCAATCACTCACCATTTAATGATGTAGAAAAATATGGTGATTACGATTTATCTTATACAAGAACTACTACTGATGAAGAAACAGGAGAAGTAAAAGAAGAAGTTGATGATTATTTAAATGATACTAAGATGGGCAATTATATAAAAAGTGCCCACTATGCTGATTTAGCTTTAGGAACATTTATTGATTATATTAATAATGATGAATTATTTAATAATACTGTCTTTGTCTTCTATGGAGACCATGAAGCAAAACTGGCACGTTCAGAATTTAATTATCTTTATAATTATGACCCTGCCACTGGTATTTTAAAAGAAGAGGGCGATGATGGCTATTATAACTACGATTACTATGCGCATGAACTTAATAAAAATACGCCTTTAATAATATGGACTAAAAATCAAAAAATAGCTAAGAAAATTAATAAAGAAGTAACCTATAATATGGGTATGTATGATATATTACCAACTATTGGTAATATGATGGGATTTTCTTCTAAATACGCTTTAGGTCATGATATATTTGATATTAAAGAAAATAATATAGTAATCTTCCCTAATGGTAATTTCTTAACTGATAAAGTATATTATAATAACTCAACTGGTTTATACTTACCATTACAAAATAATATGGAATTAGAAAGTGATTACATTGAAACAAATCGAGCTTATACAGAAAAATATTTAGATATTTCCAATAGTATAATTGTTCATAACTTAATAGAAGCAGAAGAAAGTGGTGAAACTAGTGAGTAAAAAAAAGAAAATAGTTATAATTTCCATTATAATAGCCCTTTTAGTATTAGCAGGAGTATTAGTTTATTTAATGTTATTTACATCTCCTAAAGTAGAAAAACAAACTATTAAGAAAGTAGATTCTATAAAAGGGTTTGATTATCACTTAGAAGATAGAGATACTAAACTTTATAAAGATGAATTTCAAATCTTAAAGAAAAATCTAGAAAGTGATGAAATTGATTATGAAGAATATGCTTCTTCTATTGCGAAATTATTTATAATTGATTTATATACAATTGATAATAAAGTTAATAAATATGATATAGGTAGTTTAGAATTTGTTTATCCTAAAAGTAAAGAGAACTTTGAACTAAATGTTAAAGATACTTTATATAAATATATTGAAGATAATTCTTATGATGATAGAACTCAAGAGTTACCAATTGTTAGTGCTATAACAGTTGATGATATTAAAGAAAGTACTTATAAATTAGAGGAAGAAGAAATACCTTCTTATGAAGTTACTCTATCATGGGAATATGAAGAAGATTTAGATTATGATGATGAAGCTATTATCAAAATAATTAAAGATGATAAAACCTTATATGTAGTAGAAAAAACAGATACTGATGCTAGTGAAATAGACGAGTAGTCTGTTTTTTAATTGACAAAAAATAAATTTTCCTCTAGTTATAACTTGCAAAAAGTAATACGTATATGCTAAACTGAAAATGATAATAATAGAAAATAAAAGAGGAATACTTGTGACCAAAGAAAATAAAAAAATGAATAAAAAGCAAATAGCAATAATAGTAGTAGCAATAACATTAATAATAACAGTAACAACATTTACATATGCATTATGGAGTAGAACACATATCCAAACAGGAGTAAATACAAATACCTATGCTTGTTTTGAAATAGCTTATGAAGAAGTAAATAACGGGGTAACTATGGAAAATGGCTATCCTCAAACAGATGAAGATGGACTAAAAAATAATCCGTATGAAGTTCAAATAAAAAATACATGTTCAACAATCTCAACATACAATGTAATACTAAGTAAAGAAGATACTTCTAATCTAGCAGATAACCATTTAAAAGTAGCAGTAGATAATAATTATCAATTATTGTCTCAAGCACAAACAACAGAAAATAAAACATTTAGTAATTTTACTAGTGCTCAATCATACATAATAGGTTCTGGAGTAGTAGGACCAAATCAAACAAAAGTAGTAAAAATAAGAAGTTGGATGGAAAAAGACACACCAGAAAATGAAGGAGAAGATAAAACTTTTACCTATAAGATTACAATAGAAAATGCAGCGGGAGATAGTAACTTATTATCTGGTAAAATATTAGTATCAAATAAACTACGTACAGAAGAACCCCATTTTGAAGACGGCTATCCAAATTCAGATGATACATCACTAAGTGGCTTATATAAAACGCAAGATGATGATGGAGATACATATTACTTTAGAGGGAAAGTAGAAAATAATTATGTACAACTAGGAACATATAAAGAAGACACATATTTATATATAGTTGCAGAAGGACGAAGCTTCTATAGCTCTGAAATCACATATAGTACATATGAAAAAGCTGTAAATGATTGTAATAATTATTATAGTATGGATTATAGCTATGAATCTGCAGACGAGTGTATTCAAGATATTAAAACTAAGCCAATGCAAACGTCAGGCCAACCAATATTGTGGCGAATAGTCCGAATAAATGGAGATGGAACAATAAGATTAATAGCAGATAATCCAATTAAAGGAGTTGCATTTAACGAAACAAATAATGGATATCAGTACGTAGGATATACATATGAAAATACAACACCTTGTACAAAAGATAAGCCATGTAAAAGTGAATATAATGGAAGTGATTTTACCAATTCAAATGGTGGAACAAATTCAACAATAAAAACATACTTAGAAAATTGGTATAAAAAAACATTAAATGAATTTGATGCGAAAATAGCATATGGAAGTTATTGTAATGATACATCATATGGTTCAGGAACCGAGGATACAACACCATCAAGTAATAATTTGTACTATGGTCCAAATGAAAGAATAAGGACTGACCATAAGCCAGACATGCATTGCCCAAATCCTACAAAACAAGGAGGGTCTGAAAATAGATTGTATGGAGGAATATACCAGTTAAAGATAGGGCTTTTAACAGCTGATGAAGAGAATTATGCAGGTTTGACAAATTCTGGTAACGCAACAAGAGATAATTATTTATTAAAATATTTAAAAGAAAATAATAATCATTGGTCCTTGTGGACAATGTCGTCTCTTTATGCCACTTCGTCTAGCGCTAATGAGTTTTATATTAGTGATACTGGTTATACCCAAGGCGTAGACGTTAACAATGACAATATTATTGCGCGTCCAGTTATTAACATAGCAAAAAATGTTACAGTAACAGGAACCGGAACAATCGGTGACCCATTTGTTATAGAATAGTTATAAACACTAAAAGATAAAAAACATTTTGTTTTCTATCTTTTTTAGTGTCCTAATTTCATGCATGTCAACCAGAAACTTTCCACTTTACAATAAACCGGGGGGGG
>CANQEJ010000018.1 GCA_947594925.1 uncultured Bacilli bacterium | reverse complement strand
AAAGTGGAAAGAACTTTTTCAAAGACTTATTGCCCAACATTTTAAAAATGGGCTCTTTCAATTTTATTTAGTGATTAGTCTTTTTTACTTGCACATATTTTTTAATGTGGTATAATAAGCTTTCCAAAGGAGGGAGAAAAATGGCAAGTAGTGAAAATAATAAGAGTAATTTAATTGCTAGTAGAGATATAGCAGTTAATAAAAGAAGAGTAGTAAAAGTAGGAACTACTTTAATAACTATTGGGTGCCTTGGTACTATTAGTTTAGCAGGTCTTGCTTATGAAGGGTTAATTCCAGGAACTACTTATTTACAAGAAGCAGCTCTTACTTTTGTAGGAGGAGGATTATGTTCTATTAGTTTACTAGCTTTAGGAAAAGAATTAGCTAAACATCATCGTTTAACTAAGAATATTAAATTAATGAATACTAAAATTCGTGAAAAAATTGAAAATAAATATCAAAATATTGAACTTGATAGAACTAAAGATTATGCGAGTGCTATAACACCAGGAGCAGATGATGAATATAATTCTATTTTTGCTTTACCTTATAATCAATTTTTAAAAACTCTAGCTGCGCGTAAAGAAGTATTACAAGCAAAAAGAGAAGAATTGAAAAAAGCTAAGGTCTTAACAAAGCAAGATAGTAAAGAAATGGCTGCTCAAGAGAATTATATTACAACGATGGAAGATAGTTATAATAACTATCAAAGACGTCTTCGTAATCCAGCTAATATGAATAATTAAAGTAAAAGTGGTACAAATTAGTATCACTTTTATTTTAGCTTCTTCCGTGTTATGATAATTAAGGAGAAGATATATGAAAAACAAAGTAATAATTTTAACTATTATAGCTTTAATTTTAATTATTGGAGATTTCTTGCTTTATCAAGACCGTGATTTACTTTTTAAAAGACTTGATGATAATAAAAAAGTAGAAAAGAAAAAAAAGGAAGATTCTCCATCAACTGTTTTTGGAATAGTTTATGAAGTTAATGCTCCATCTCTAGTTTTAAAAGCCAATGATGGTTATTTTTATACTTTAAATATTCCCGAAGGAATTGATATTTCTTCCTTAAAATTAGGAACTAATGTAAAAATAACTTATAAAAAAAGTTTAGATATAAATAAGGATATCCAAGATATTGAGATTAAAAATGTTGATTTAGAAAGTACAGAAGAACTACCAGAAGCTTGGCAAGATACAGGTATTTTTAAAGATTATTATCAAGAGGCTTATGAAAAGTTAAAAACTTTAACTTTAGAAGAAAAAATTGGGCAACTTCTTTTAGTTAGAGTTCCCGAAGATGGTCAAATTGAAGCTATTCAAAACTATAATTTAGGTGGTTATATTTTATTTGGACGAGATACAAAAGGGGAAACTAAAGATAGTTTAAAATCGAAAATTGCTTCATATCAACAAGCTGCTAAAATTCCTTTATTAATTGCTACTGATGAAGAGGGTGGCACAGTGGTTCGAATAAGTAATAATCCTAATTTAAGAGAAAGTAAAT
The DNA here is from genome assembly GCA_947594925.1 of uncultured Bacilli bacterium. GTDB lineage: Bacteria > Bacillota_I > Bacilli_A > RF39 > UBA660 > HGM10766. Next base: position 17,171 of record CANQEJ010000018.1, on the reverse strand, counting down.
TTTTATCGCCTAGAGATATGTATAATGAAGCAGGATATGAAGGAATTAGTGAAGAAGCAAAAGAAATGAATAATCTACTTACAGAGTTAGGTATTAATGTTAATCTTGCCCCGGTAGCTGATATTTCTACAGATGAAAGTGATTTTATTTATCAAAGGTCTTTTGGGGTAAGCACGGAAGGTACTTCGAAATTTATTGAAACTGTTATTAAAGCTAGTAAGGAAAGTAAGGTATCTAATGTTTTAAAACACTTTCCCGGTTATGGCAATAATAAAGATACCCATACAGGAATTTCTATTGATGAAAGAAGTTTAGATAGTTTTAAAGAAAATGATTTAGTTCCTTTTAAAACGGGTATTACAGCAGGAGCAGAAGCTATTATGGTCTCACATAATATTATTAATGCTGTTGATGGGTCAACTTCGGCTTCCTTATCTTTTCCTATCCATAAGTTAGCAACTAATTATCTAGGATTTAGAGGTATTTTAATGACTGATGATTTAGATATGGATGCTATTAAGGAAAATATTTCTAACTTTGTAGTTAAAGCCCTTCTTGCTAATAATGATTTACTTATTTTATCTGATTATGAAGAAGCTTTAAATGAAATAAAAAATGCTTTAAATGGCCAAACTCTTACCGAAGAGTATCTAGATTATCATGTATTTCGTGTTTTAGCTTGGAAATATTATAAAGGCTTATTATCCTAATATTTGACAAAAAGAAATATATACTATAAAATTTTACTAGAAAGCAGGTAATTTATGAAATATAATATTCAGTTTTTCTATTATGTTTCAAATAATCAAGATGTAACCTATATTATTTCTTGTAAAAATTTAGGAGCATTATCAGTTGCTTATTATACTTTAAATAAACGTACTTGTGCCTTAGAAAAGGTTCATAATATTGTTGATAGTATTATAGCAGAAGATAATTTAAATAAACTTACTCCAGATAATCAAGAATTTCAAGATTTTAAAAATGCCTTTAATATATGTAAGGCTCATAAAAATTATAATGTCGAAGATAGTGAAGTAGTGGTTGACCATATTTCTAAAAGTATATAAAAAAGGAGATAACCTCCTTTTTTATAATTTAAATTTGGCATTTTCTTCAATTTCTTCAATTTTACTTTTAAGACGGTCACTAATAATGATATGATTTAGTTTAATATCTAATATATCAGCAGTTTCAAAAGTATTTTGTTTAATATTGTAAATAAAGTAATAATCTTCTTCATTAGTATTTTCACAAGAAACAATGTTAAATACGATGGAATATTCATTAGTTTGTTTATTTAAAACAGGTAAAATATGAATTCTATTTTCCATAGGACTATAGTTATCTTTATAACCTACTAAGGCACTACAATTTTTAGGAGTTAATTCTTTAAAAGTAACATCAATTATTTTTTTAATAATTGTTACTTGTTCAAAATAACCTAATTTATTAAATTCGGTTGGTTTAGTATTGCACTCAAATATATAAGGAAAGACTTTAAAAAATTTATAACCTATATAATCATTAGGAATATATTTAAGGTCTTCAATGTTTTTCGGTAAGTAAGTTTTATTTATGTATTTAGAAGCAATGAAAGTTAAAGCCGTATAAAGAGTGCGTCCGGCATTAGGACTTTTAACAATATTTTCTTTTGTACATAAAGTTTTAATAGTATTAAGTCTTGCTAAAAGTTCTAATAATTCACAATTTTGTTTGGAGTTTTTCTTATAAAATTTATACCAATTTTTAAAGGTAAAGTTATTTTTAAGATTTAAAACTTCGGGTTGGAGTTCTTCTTTAACGGGAAAAGCATCTGTAAGTAATAAACAAACTTGTTTTAACCACTCATCATATCCTAAAGTATCAAGAGCAATAGCTTCAATATTTAAATTAGGAACCATTTCTTGGACTTTGTCTTTGACAGCAACTTGGACAATACTTACTAAGGTATTTAAATCTTCTTCTTTTATATCGGTAAGTTTAGTTTCTAATAAGTTAATATTATTACCATCTATCCCTTTAAAGTTGGTAAATCTTTTATAGATAAGGGTATCTCTAATTAACATTTCTTTATAAAAGACATTACTACTAAAAGCTCTTTTAATTAAATTTAAAGCCTCATCATTATAACTTAAGTTAGTTCCGGCTTTTTTTGAAGTAAAATAATAAGTATTGATATAGCCGGTGGCTATATCGATTTCTTCTAATTCTTTCCGTGCTTTAGCAAGAGTTTCATTATCTATTTCTTTATGGGGATTATTATAATCTAGAGAACCTCTTTTACTAATAATAAATTGTTTAGTCATCATTCCTTGTTTAATTAAGGGAATATCAGGGACTAAAGTTTCGCCATAAACTACATCTTTATTATCTTGGTCTTCAACAATTAAAACCCAATGGGAAATATCAACAAGTTCATTATCAATATTATATTGAGCAGTTTGATAAGCTTTTAAAAGTTGGGAAGGAATTTTTAAATCATCATAAATTCTTTTTAATAAAAGAGCAGCAGAGTGACATGTAACTTTATAAGCTTCTAAGATTTCACCATCATTAACTTTTTTGATATCTTCTAAAGACATATTCTTTTCAGCTAGTTTTTGTTCTAAAGAAAAAAAGAAATCAACATTTTTAGCAAGTTCTTGACCTAAAGCGGTATATACCCTTCTTATTTTATATTTAGATGGCCAGTTAGGGTTTATTTGATTCTCTACTTTTTGACATAGACTGTTTATATCCATATTGTTCACCTAACAATATTATATAAAATATTTTTTTAAATTGCATCTTTGATTGACATATTTTGAAGATAATGTTATGGTGAATATATGAAGGTGATAGGTATGTCAAAAATAAATATTTCTAATAACGTATCTGTATTACTTCTAGCTTTATTATTTTCTTGAGTAGAAATAATAAGGTCTTGTTTAAATGAAATAAAATATTAATCCTTATATTTCTACTAAATATAAAAGTGGAAATATAGGGATTTTTTTAATAGGAGGTTTATATGCAATACGCAAGATATAAAAATATTATAATTAGTTTATTACTCTTCCTATCCCCAAGTGGGGAAAGTAAATAATGTTTGTAAAAAAATATTTAAAGAAAGAAGAGGAAAAAATGGAAAAGATTAAAATTTTTGATACAACCTTAAGAGACGGAGAACAGTCACCAGGTTGTAGTATGAGTTTAGAAGAAAAAATTGAGGTAGCAAAAAAGTTAGAAAGTTTAGGAGTAGACATTATAGAGGCGGGATTTGCTGCCAGTAGTCCTAAAGATAAAGAGGCGATTAGAAAGATTTCTATAGCTATTAAAAAGCCCGTTATTACCTCCTTAGCTCGTTTAGTTAAAAAAGATATTGATGAAGCTTATGAGGCTTTAAAAATGGCTCAAAAGAAAAGAATTCATGTCTTTATTGCTACTAGTGATATTCATATGCAATATAAGTTACATATGACGCAAGATGATGTTTTAGCTAATGTCGCTAGGTGGGTAAGTTATGCTAAAAGTTTAGTTGATGATGTTGAGTTTTCGGCTGAAGATGCCACACGTAGTGATATTAGTTTTATTACTAAAGTTATTCAAACTGCTATAGATAATGGAGCAACGACAATTAATTTACCAGATACAGTAGGGTATATGGTACCTTTTGAATATATGAATTTTATTAACCAAATCAAAAAAGGGTTAAATATTCCCGATAATGTTATTTTATCTTGTCATTGTCATAATGACTTGGGTATGGCAGTAGCTAATTCTTTAGCAGCAGTTAAGATGGGGATAATGCAAGTAGAGTGTACAATTAATGGTATAGGCGAAAGAGCTGGTAATGTTTCCTTAGAACAAATCGTAGCAGCTTTAGCAACGCGTAGTGATTATTTTGAAAAGACAACTAATATTAATAGAAAAGAAATATATTCAACTTGTAATTTCATCGCCCAGATTATTAAAATGCCAATATCTTTTAATCAACCAATTATTGGTCAAAATGCTTTTAAACATGAAGCTGGAATTCATCAACACGGAATTATTAATAATGCTAAGACTTATGAAATTATGCAAGCTTCTGATTATGGAATACCTTATGACCCTTTAGTTTTAGGAATTCACTCTGGCCATCATGCCATTATTTCTAAAATTAAAAGTTTAGACTTAAATCCAGAAGATTATGATATTGAAAATATTTTAAAAGAAGTAAAAAAGGAAAGTATTTCGCAAATAAAAATAGATGAAGAAAAGTTTAGAGAAATTATTAATAAATATTTTATTTTGAAGAAAATAAAAAGAAAATAGAATATATTGTCATATTTTAGATTTACGAAAATAATATTTAGTGGTATATTTGTACTAGAAAGGAGTATTTTGCAGTGAGTAGAGTAGAGTTAAAAGAAAATGCTAAAAAGTCTTTAAAGGGTAATTGGGGTCAAGCTATTTTAGTTATGATTATTATGGGAGTTATTACTTCTTTAGTAACTTCTATTGCTTTAATTGGTAATAAAGCTGTTATATCTAATCCCGAAAATCTTTCTCAATTTTTAGATGATTTTAATAGTTTTGCTTTTGGAGCTCCGCAAATAATTGCTACTATTTTAAGTATAATTGTGGGAGCATGCTTAACCTTAGGTTCTGTTAGTTATTATCTAAAAGTATCTCGTAATGAAGAAGTAACATTTAAAGAATTATTTAGTAAAGCTCATTTAGGATTACTTTATATTGGAGTTAGTATTATGACATCTATCTTTATTGGTTTATGGTCATTATTATTAATTATTCCTGGTATTATTGCAACTTATAAATATTCTATGGTTAATTATATAATGGTTGATAATCCTGAATTAGGTGTTATGGGTGCTATTAGACGTAGTAAAGAAATGATGTATGGTCATAAAATGGATTATTTCGTTTTACAACTAAGCTTTATTGGCTGGGGTTTATTATCAGCTTGTACTATGGGAATTTTATTACTTTATGTAACTCCATATATGAACGTAACTTGTGCTAATTTCTATAATAGTATAAAAGATGATGGTGCTAAAAAATAAATTAGACATTATACTAATGTAAATAGACTGTCCTAAAAATAAAGGGATGGTCTTTTTTTACTACATTTTTCCAAATCTAGTAATGTTTAAATAATTGACATAGGCTAAGTAACTATATTAAAATAGAAGCGAAAGGAATATTATATATTATATAAGTATTCCAAATATAAAAAGAAAGGAGGAAAAAGATGAAAAAGTTAGCATCAAATTGGGCAAAAATTGTTTTAGGAGTATGTGTAGTAGCAGGTTTAACTGTAGGAGTAATTAGTGTTAATAAGGTATTTAATGCTAAAGAAAATAAAGTAACAAACAATGCTAAAGCCTTAGGTTTTGCTGAAAAAGCGACTTCTGTATCAGAAGCTGAACAAGAAGTTAAAGAAGCAGAAAAAAGGATTGAAAATGCTGAAAATGAAGTAAAAGAAGCGGAAGCTACTAAGGAAAAAGCTCTTAAAGAAAAAACAAAAGCAGAAACTTCTAAAAAAGAAGCAAAAGCGGAAATTAAGAAAGCTTCTAATGCCGTAAAGAAAGCAACTGAAGCGAAAAAGGCGGCCGAAGAAGAATTAAAAAATGCGAAAACTCCGGAAGCTAAAAAAGCTGCGAAAGCTAAGATTAAAGCTGCCGAAGCTAAAGTAGAAAAAGCCGAAGAAAATAAAAAGGCTGCTGAAGCCAAAGCAAAAGCGGCGGAAGCCGAAAGAAAACAAGCTTTAGAAGAAATGAAGAAAGCTGAAGAAGCCCGTCAGAAAGCCGAAGCTGAAGCCAAGAAGGCTGAAGAAGAAAGAAAAGCTGCTGAAGCTGAAGCCAAAAAAGCTAGAGAAGCTGAAGAGGCTCGTCAAAAAGCTGAGGCCGAAGCTAAAAAAGCCGCTGAAGCTAAAAGATTAGCTGCTGCTAAGAAAGCAGAAGAAGAGACGAAAAAGCAAACTGAATCTAGCAATTTACCACAATGGGCTCTAGAAGCTGCTGCTCGAGCAGAACAAGCGGAAAAAGAAAAGTTAGAAGCTCTTCTAAAATCCCAAAAAGAAGCAGGCGATGCTGCTAAAGCTCAAAGAGCTGCAGAGGAACAAGCTGCTAAAGAACAAGCCGAAGCCGAAGCTAAAGCAAGAGCAGAAAGAGAATCTACAGAAAGTTTAAAACAAAAAGAACAAGCTCAACCTGAAATTCAAACTTTCTCATCACAAACTCTAAGTTCTGCTGCTAAAAAAGCCGATGCTACAATAGCAGCAAGTAGTAGTGAAAATGCTAAAGCAGTTTCATGCTATGCTCTAAAAAAATATGGTGAAGAATATGTAAAACACTGTGACGATTATGGTTGGATATGGTTTGCTAGATTTAAAGCAGATTATGCTATATTTAACGCTCCTGGTTCTAGTGCCAAAGTAAACGATGCTGTTATTGGTCGTCGTGGTGGAGAAACTTCTAGCTGGACACAATATGTACCTAGTGTTATAGATGGCCGTCAATTTAAAGGCTGGGAAGAAACTTTAGACAATACATATGGTGTGCCAATGATACTATATACAGCTATTTATGAATAATAATTAAAAATAAAACAGTATTTCTGTTATTACGCAGAATACTGTTTTTAATTTATTACAATTACAATAGTAAATTGTGAAATTATTTTAAATTTTCATTGTAAATCTTTTCTAAATTAGTAAAATACATTATATTTTCTTTTAAATTAAAATCACTTAAGAGTTCTTGTTGAAATCCCTTTTTTATTCCACCAAATTTTTCATAGAATTTAATAGCAGGATTTCCTTCTAAAACATTTAATATCATATTATTAAAACCAGCATTTTTTAACTGTTTAATGCCTGTTAAAAATAATTTTGTACCAATATGATATCCTTGATATTCTTTTAAAACGTAAATTGCATAAATCTCTCCACAATCCGGATAATCTTTATTGCGCGATTTACCATAGCACATTATTCCTACTATTTTATTATCAATTAAAGCCACATAAAAATCATCTTGTTTATTTTTTATTGCTTTAGCGGTTTTAATAATTCTTTCTTCCATTGTTTTTAGTCGGTTTTCTAAAATATCATCGGGAATTATTCCTTTATAAGTGGTAAGCCAAGTATAAGTATTAACCTCTGTTATTCCTCTTGCATCTTGTTCTGTAGCTTTTCTTATTTTTATATTCATAATTCACCTCAACTTTTAATTAAAAGGATTTACTTTATTTAAAGGAATTATATCATAAATAAGGATACACCACAATTTACAGAAATAAGTATATATTTATTTTTCTAAATTATAGTAGTAAAATAAAATTATTAGATAGGGAGTAAATATGTTATTAAAAAAGATAGATAAATTAAATATCGGTTTAAATTTACCAATGGAATTATTATTTGCTTTATATGCTACTTATAAAAAAGAATATAATGATGAAGCTTTAGATTGGATAGAAACTCCTAAAATAAATTACTTTGAAGATTTATGTCAATTAATAGATATAAAAAATCAAAAAGAATTAATTAATTATTTAAAATATGCTTGGTCTTCATGTGATATGATTTCCAATGTTGCTTTAGTATTTGATGAAAATTATAATTTAAGTGAAGAAAAAATAACTGATAAAGTTCGTAATTCTTTTTCTTATGGTTCTTTAGAAGAATTTGCTAATTTATTTAAAGAAATAGCAATTAAAACTGATTTTTCTAACTTTTTAATTAAATATAAAGATTTTTATTTAAATCTTTTGGAAAAAGATGTTAAATTACCAAAAAATATTAATTTAGATAAAATGATAAATTATTTTGGAGAAGAGAAAAATAGTTATAATTTCTTAATATCAGTTTTAATTAATGGAGGATTTGGTCCTCAAGATAATCAAAATAATCTTTTTGCAGTTAGAGGATTTCAATATGATGAAGAATATAAATGTTTCTTAGATTGGCAAGATTATTGTACGGAAAATATGTTTCATGAATTTTGTCATAGTTATATAAATCCTTTAATTGATAAATATTATGATAGCTTTGAAAATATAGATGTTTTGCAACAAGAAGCTATAACATTGGGGTTGCCTAAAAGTTATCAATCTAAACTTAAAACATTATTATACGAATATTTTGTTCGTTGTTTTGCACGAGTATTTACATATCCTTATCTCAATTCATTAGAAGTTTCTAATTATATTCTTACACATGGTTTTTCATATTTGCAGGAATTAGTTGACTATGTATACGATAATATGAATAATTATCCAAACTTCGAAGAATTTATGACTTTAGATTTAATCGGATATTTTAATTCCCTAATAAATAAAAATTATACAAAAAATTAAATATTTGTTATACTTAAAATAAGTAAGAATAGTTTCTTTATAAGGTTGTGTTAAAATGGATTTTACTTATTTTAATTTCTATGCATTGTTTCTAATTTTAGCAATACTTGTTGGTATTATTGTTTTTGATATATTTTTAAGAAAGTGTCATATAAGTAAATTTCATATCATAATATTAAATTTATTATTTTTAATTTTAATCCCTTTATTTAGTTTATTACTTACAATTTTAGAAAATTATTTAATTAGGCATAAGTTAGTTTTTGGCTTTTCTTCTTATGGTGGTTTAATAGGCATGATATTAGCCTTATATATATTTTGTATGGTATTTAAATATAATAAATCATTATTTTTTAAACATGTATTTTTATGTCTTCCTCTAATGTATTCTATAGGAAAAATAGGATGTTTTTTGGTAGGTTGTTGTTATGGTATTCAATATAATGGTTTTGGTAGTATTAAATATTTAACTTCTAGAGGAGCTCCTTTAAATGTTAATTTATTTCCTATTCAATTAGTAGAAAGTATAATTTTTTTAGTTATATTTCTATTTTTATTAAAAATGCTAAAGAAGGATAATAAATTATTTATTGGCTTAACCTTAATTATATGTGGAGCAGCAAAGTTTGCTCTAGAGTTTTTAAGGGCATCATGGAATTATCGCATTAGTTTTACGCAGTGTATAAGTTTAATACTTATAATAATAGGAATTTATATGATAATAAGGAGGAGTAATGAAAAGAGCTACAGTTATAAAAATAGAAAATGATATTGTATCTTTGAAGTTTTCTAATAATACAATCAGAAAATTTTTTCTAGATAATTTTGCTAAAACTCCATTTATTGACCAAGAAGTGGAAATCTTAAATAATGGTTTAATCGTTGAAGTAGAAAAAGAAAAAAATGATAAAAATAAAACTCCTAATAAAAGTTTACAAATACTTTCTATAGTAATGTTAATTGCCTATGTAGTTTTATTAATAGTTCTTGTTAATAAAAATGTCATATTATATAGTGATGAAGCGACGACTTTAGTTGTAGGCTGCTATACATTTATTACTTTATGTATGTTTTGTCTTAGTACCTTTTATGTAAATAGTAAAGTTATTAATACTATATTTAAAGTATTAATAGCAATTGTAATAATTGCTTACGCGTTATATATTCTGGTATATATATTTACTATTATCTGGCTATTTGTTGCTTGTGCATCATGTGCATAATATGAAAGGATTGAGATTATGGCTGTTATTACAGAAATTACCGAAGACCATGTAATGGTTAAATTTAATGATGGAAGTACTAGGAAATATTTAAAAGCAAATTTTGTTTATGAACCAAAAGTAGATAGGAAAGTATATTTAAATAATTATGGTATGCTTATAGATAGTGAAAAAGAAAGAGAAAGAAGAAATAAAAGAGATATTATAATTATTATTATAGTTCTATTAATTGGAGGAACTATTCTTTATCTTTTAATTAGAGGAGCAATTAATGTGGGCAATGGTGTAGCATCTTGTTTGCAAGAGTGTTCAAAAATGGGATAGTGATGATAAATAGAATTTTAATTAAAAAAGTGTTTAAACTAAAAACAAGGTAATATTTAGATACCTTGTTTTTCTTTGGAAAAAGTGATAAGTTAGATACGAAAAAAATTTAAGGGTGATAGTATGTTTAATTTAGTATCAAAATATAAACCTAGTGGAGACCAACCTAAAGCTATAAAAGAATTAGTAGAAGGTGTTAACAATGGCAAAAAGCATCAAGTTTTATTAGGAGCAACAGGAACAGGAAAAACCTTTACGATAGCTAATGTTATTAAAGAAGTAAATAAACCAACCCTTATACTAGCTCATAATAAAACTCTAGCTGGACAATTATATAGTGAATTTAAGGAATTATTTCCTAATGATTATGTTTGCTACTTCGTTTCTTACTACGATTATTACCAGCCGGAAGCTTATGTTCCTTCTAGTGACACTTATATTGAAAAAGATTCTTCGATTAATGATGAAATAGATGAGTTACGTCATGCTGCAACTTCGGCTTTAATTAATAATCGTAATGTTATTGTTGTTTCCTCAGTTTCTTGTATCTATAATATTGGGGAAAAAGAAGAATATGAAAATGGTATGCTTACTTTAAATGTAGGAGAAACTCGTAAAAGAAACGATATTATTAATAAATTAGTAGATATGACTTATGAAAGAAGTGAATTAGATTTTCACCGTGGTACTTTTCGTGCGAAAGGGGATACTATTGAAATTATTCCTGTTAATGAAAAATCGCATGGAATAAAGATTGAACTATTTGGTGATGAAATCGACCGAATTACAACTTTTGACCCTTTAACAGGGGCAATTATTCAAAATAAGAAATCTATTTCTATTTTTCCGGCTTCCCATTTTGTAACTTCGCCAGAAAAGTTACAAGAAGCTATTAAAAGAATAAAAGCAGAACTTGATGAACGTTTAGAAGAATTAAAACAAAATAATAAGTTAATAGAAGAACAAAGACTTAGAGAAAGAACTTTATATGATATAGAGATGTTAAAGGAAACTGGATTTTGTAGTGGAGTAGAAAATTATTCACGTCATTTAGCTTTAAGAGAAAAAGGGGAAACACCAACTACTTTAATTGACTTTTTTCCAGATGATTTTTTATTAGTAGTAGATGAATCTCATGTTACTTTACCACAGGTAAGAGGTATGTATAATGGGGATAGAGCTCGTAAGCAAACTTTAGTTGATTATGGCTTTCGTCTTCCTAGTGCTTTAGATAACCGTCCTTTAAAGTTTGATGAATTTGAAAATAAAATAAATCAAGCTATTTATGTTTCAGCAACTCCGGGTGATTATGAATTAGAATTAACTAATAATATCTTTACAGAACAAATTATTAGACCAACTGGCTTACTTGACCCAACGATTGAAGTAAAACCTACTAAGGGTCAGATAGATGATGTTATAGCTGAAATAAATAAACGTAAAGAACAAAATGAAAGAGTATTAATTACTACTTTAACTATCAGGATGGCTGAAGAGCTAACTAATTATTTATCTTCTTATGATGTTAAAGTGGCATATTTGCATAATGAAATAAAAACTTTAGAAAGGCTTAAAATTATTCAAGATTTACGTCTTGGTACGTATGATGTTGTAGTAGGAATTAACTTATTAAGAGAAGGAATTGATATTCCAGAAGTTAGTTTAATATGTATTATGGATGCTGATAAGCAAGGCTTCTTAAGAAGTGGTAGAAGTTTAATTCAAACTATTGGTCGTTGTGCCAGAAATGCTAAAGGACATGTTATTATGTATGCCGATACGATAAGTGAAGCAATGGATTATGCTATTAAAGAGACCCAAAGAAGAAGAGAAATACAAGATGCTTATAATAAAGAAAATAATATTGTACCGAAAACTATTACTAAAGAAATAAGAGAAGTAGTAAGTAATGAAATGGCTGAAAAAGTAGAAAAGAAAACGAAGATTTCGAAAAAAGAAAAGATGCAATTGATGCAAAATATTGAAGAAGAAATGAAACGGGCTGCTAAAGCCTTAGACTTTGAAAGAGCTATGGAACTTCGTAATGTTTTATTTGAAATGCAAAGTGAATAATTTTATGATAGAATATAAATATATAAAGGAGTAAATTATGACAGAAAATACTGGTGATTTAGTATAAATTAAAATAGAGGATTTGTTCCTCTATTTTAATTTAGGCTTTTTTAAAATAATATATTAGACCAAAGCTAGCTGCTATAAATAAACCTATAATTAAGAATAAATTAATATCTGAAGTATCAGGATTTTGTTCTGCTAAGATGTCTTTAGCAATATCTGGTGACCAGACAGTTTCACCTGTTTTAGAAATTAAACTAACAGCTTCTGGGTCAACTTCAATGATTACATATTGATTAGCACTACCATCTTCGTTCCAATCAAAGGAATATTTATAGGTTAGATTAGTTCCTTTTAATAAAGCATTTTTAAGATTACTAGTTGTAATACCGACATAATCTCTATAAGATTTTTTTTTAATTTGGGTAGTTTGATTATCCGGAGTTGTAACTTTAAAACTAGAATTATTATCATCAGTTGGTTCAGTAATTTCAAAACCTATCCAAGCAGCTGGTCCAGGTCTTTGCCCATCGGTAGCATTTTTGTCTTCGTCTAATATTTTGAAAGTTGAGGTTTTATAAGTGATAGTAGTGGTATCTCCTTTTGTTTCTAAAGTACCGGACCCACTAGTAAGAGAATCTCCCGCTGCTTTTGTAATATCAGTTACTTTTCCATAAGAGCTTGCTAAAACTGAAGGGGCACTAATTAACATTAAAGTAAGAACTAGAGAGAAAAAAATTATTTTTTTCATGATTATCTCCTTATTCATAATAAAAATATTTCAGTCATAATCTAAAATTGAGGTGATTATTTGTGAAAAAACATATGACTTTCGAAGAGTTTTTTAAAACACAATCACTGTCGACAGAAAAGAATAATAAACCAAAGTTGTTGAGACATTTTTTAGCCTTATTGTGTTTTAGTATTATTCTCTTCTCACTATATACTATATTTAAATGGTTCCTAGATAATTCGCAAATTCGACAAATTAATGAAAAAATTCAAAAAAATATTAAAATAGAGGAAATTAAAGACGATGGAACCTTAATAAATCCTCCCTATGATATGAGTAGTAATTATTGGGAATATATAAAGATACCTTTTTATAATGTGGATATTAAAAGTTTAAAAAAGGAAAATAACGATACTATTGCTTTTATTCATATGAATAATACAAATGTTGATTATCCCATAGTGCAAACAGAAGATAATAATTATTATTTAAATCATGCTTTTGATAAAAGTAATAATGAAGCTGGTTGGATTTTTATGGATTGGAATAATCAAGATTTTCTTGATGATAATACAGTTATTTATGGTCATGCAAGAATAGATGGCACAATGTTTGGCTCTTTAAGAAATGTTTTAACTTCTTATTGGCAGAATAATAAAGATAATTATGTTATATTTATTTCTACTCTTAAAGAAAATATGTTATATCAAATATTTTCTATTTATACGATAAAAAAAGAAAATTATTATATTAAAACGCATTTTAAAAGTAAGAAAGAAAAGGAAAAATGGTTGCAAGAGATGCAAAAAAGAAATATTTCTCCTATTAATACAGAAGTAAATGGAGATGATAAAATCCTTACTTTATCTACTTGTAAAAATAATAAGGGTGAAAGAATAGTCATCCAAGCTAAATTAATTAAGAAAAAAACCATATAAAAAAATTACTGGGTTTTCAGTAATTTTTCTTGTTTATTTCTTTTGTCTTTTGATTAATTTTGCTTGAACAACAATTCTTGTGTTAAAGTTATTTTTACATGTTGATAAAGTTAAGAAGTAATCATTGACATTAACATCAGCACTTTGAGGAGCTTGATTTCTTTCTTTCATTGTATTAATCCATTTTTCTTTTTCTAAATCATTTTCAAAGTTAGCTTTAATGTAATAGCTTTCAGCTTCTATAGTATAAACTGAGAAGATTTGCCATACTAAGTTTTCAGTTTTTGTGGATAACCATATAATATAGTTATCTTTATTATTTTGCCATGATTTTGTTAATACTTTATTTAAAGAACCAAATACTGTTCCATTAACGCGTCCATGTCCATATATTATAGTATTATCACTTAATGTAGCAGGGTCATTACGATAATCCATAAATACCCAACCAGCACTATTTTTTGTTTTATCAAAGGCATGGGTTAGATAATATTCGTTGTCGCCACTGTGGACAACTGGATAATTAATATTAGTATTATCCATATGAATAAATCCTACTGTATCATTATTTTTATCAATTAAAGTATTAATATCTACATTATAGAAAGGTACTTTAATATAATTCCAATAATCATTATTTTTATCTTCAGGAGGGTTTACTAGTTCTCCATCATCTTTTACTTCATTAACTTTTATATCTTTTTCTATTTCTTTAGATAACTCATCTAATTTAGTACTATCTTTATGGTGTAAGAATAAAGCATAGCTTCCATAGATAAGACCACTAAGGCAGATTAATATTAGGACAACCACTACCCAAGGTTTTAATTTTCTTTTCTTTTTCTTTTTTTTGTCTTTTCCTTTTTTAGAAGGATTATCTTTAATAATACCAGCAGCAACCGCTAAATCTTTTTTTAATTGAGCCTGTTTATCTACTTTGTGGACAGAATTTCCGATATTTTTTTCATTTTTTGCGTCTTTATTTGTCATATTACGTCACACCTCATACTTATTTTACACATTTTGGTTAAATTTGTCATCATAAAATTTAAATAGCACTTGACAAAGAATTCGAAATAAGCATATAATAGTGTACAGAAAGGAGAAAGTGTGAAATGAAAAAGACATTAATGTCAATTGTTTTAGGTGCCGCAGCTATGGTACTAATGGTAGGTGGCGTTAAAGCCGCTGACGGCTGTACATTAGCTCCAGGAACTGATGAAAATACTTGTGGTGCATCAGTTGATGGTGAAGGATTTACAACTGCTGGAGATGCTTTAGACTATGCTATAGATAATGGAGGAGAACTTACTTTCTATGGTTCATATACTTTAGCAAATGGAGTTGATAAAGAAATAACTAAAAACGTATCTATCATTATGTATGATGAAAACGATACATTAACAGTAGGTGCTTCAAGTAAAGGCGTAATTGTTAAAACAGGAGCTAGTTTAACTTTAAAAGGTGAAAAAATTAGTGTTGCTACACCAATCAAAGTTGAAAACGGAGCATCATTAACTATTGATGGTAAAGTTACTTCAACTGCTAGTAATATGATTGAAACAAATGGTGATG
Organism: uncultured Bacilli bacterium; assembly: GCA_947594925.1. Taxonomy (GTDB): domain Bacteria; phylum Bacillota_I; class Bacilli_A; order RF39; family UBA660; genus HGM10766. The sequence continues at coordinate 1,956 of CANQEJ010000018.1, read as the reverse complement.
TAACTATTACATCTGCTTCTGAAATTACTGCTACTAGTAAAAATGTTGTTTATGCTAATTCTGGTGCTGCTGTATCTTTAAATGGTACAATTAAAGCTCAAAATATTGCTACATTTGGAAATAGTGATGCACTTTTAAGTCCTGCTGTTGTAACAGTTAGTGGTGGAACTATCGAAGCAAGTGGAATTGCATTTTCTGTAGCAAATGATGCTTCATTAACTATCGAAGGTGGAAATATTAAAGCAACTAAACAAGCTGTTTTAATAACTGATGGTAATGCTACTATCAACGGTGGTACTATTGTTTCTACTGGTGAACATACTGTTCAAACTAATACTGCTAATAAAGGTAGTTTAAAAATCAATGGTGGTACTATTATTGCAACTGCTGATGGTAAATATGCTTTATACTTAAACAATGATAAAGCAACTTATGCTTTAACAGGTGGAACAGTAGAAAGCAAAGGTAATGACGATGCTGCTGCTATCCTTTTAGGAAGTAACATGATTGATACTAATACTGGTGAATTAAAAGCTTCTTTACAAGGCATTATCACTGGTGGGTCATATCTAAACAAAATTGTTGGTGTTGTTAAAAACGCTAAAACTGGTAAAAATTATGATGCTTCTACACAATTAGTAAAAGCAGGAGTAGCTATTGAAACAAAAGATGGTTATAAAGTAGTTGGTGAAGGCAGTCAAGCAAATACTAATGAACAAACTACTGCTCCAGAATCTCAAGAACCTACTGGTAATACTGCTGATGCTAAAAACCCTGGAACTTCTGATAATTTCATGAGTTTAATCAGCATGGTTACTGCTAGTGCTGCTGGATTATTCATTACTTCTTAAATGCAGCTATGGTATTAATGGTAGGTGGCGTTAAAGCCCAATGCGTTTTATCTGCTCAACAAGGCACAGACGATGCTTGTGCTGCTGAAGTTGGAGGAAACGGGTTTGAAAACTTAGCAGATGCTTTTGTGGAAGCTGCTAAAGGAGGTACTTACAATCAATTAAATGATGGTGCTTTACCTGTAAGTGGTAATTATGATATTGACAAAGAAGTTACAATTAATACTACTGAAAAAGGTAGCATTGCAATTAATGGTAATATAGTTGTAAAAGACGGAGGTATTTTAACTCTTAATGGTAACTATACTGCTACAAAAGCTATTACAGTTCAAGAAGGTGGTAAATTAATTGTTAATGGTAAAATTACAAATACTACTAGTAATTTAATTGGAAATAGTGGAACAGTAGAAATTAATGATACTGCAGAAATTACTAATACTGGATTTACTGTAGTTGTTCCTAATCAAAATTCAACTACAACATTTAATGGTAAAGTTACTGATGCAACTATGCTAGTTAATCCAACACCTGTTTCTGGTTATACAAATGCTGCTGCTAAAGTTATAGTTGCTGGAGGAGAATATCATACAACCGGTGCTTCTATTATTGCAGATAATGGTTTAGTAGTAGAACTTAATGGTGGTAAAATTATTTCAACTAATAGAGCTATAACACTTAGAGATGCTATTGTTACTATTGATGGAACAGAATTAGTTTCTGATAGTACAACTTATTCTGCTATCGTAAGCGAAGGAACTTCTAATAAAGCTAAATTAACTATTAATACTGGTAAAGCTATAGCTACTACTATGTATGCTTTATCTATCCAAAATCCAGAAATCAAATTAGCTATTCATGGTGGTACTTTTGAAAGTGGTGATAAAAAGGCTGCTTTATGGTTAAGTAATGATTGCTATAATGATGATATGAACGCTGTTGTAGAGAAATTACAAGGTGTAATTGACAATGGTGCTTTCTTAAACGAAATAGTAGCAACTGTTAAAGCAAAAAATGGTGCAACAATTGATGTATCAACACAATTAGTAAAAGCAGGAGTAGCTATTGAAACAAAAGATGGTTATAAAGTAGTTGGTGAAGGTAGTCA
>CANQEJ010000017.1 GCA_947594925.1 uncultured Bacilli bacterium | reverse complement strand
CATAATTACTCACCCTCCTAAAACACTTTTAGGAAAGCACTCACCATCAGGACTTGTTGCATCCGAGTTAAACCTTACCACATTAATTTTCTAATTGCAAAAGACAGATTTTGAAAATCTGTAGTAAAAACAGGGTCAGATTTTCAATTTCTGCTAAGCAGATTTGCAAAATCTGCATAAAAAATGGGGTCAGATTTTAAAAATCTGCATTTTTTAAATTTTTTTCATTTTTTTTAATATATTTTTACAAAATAAAAGACAAAGAGACAGGAATACTTATACATAACGAAGATTATTATTTTTTTTAATTCTCTTTATCTTTTCACTTCTATATATAAACGCTAACGCGTTTATACCACTTTTGAGATACAGTAATAGTTATATTCTCCTTCCTGCATTTAAAGGAAGACGAAACAACGTCTGTATCATGTCTTTTGAGTTATTCTATTCGCCATTAATAGGGTTTATTAATAACCCAAGGACCAAATCTTGTTTCCAATCTAAATTATTATAGATTTCCAAAGTTTTTTATTATTTACTTCTTTTTTACTTTGGCTACTTCCTCTCTTTATTAGATACTATCCAATAAATCTCGGTATAGTGATATAAATTTCTTATATCAAAATAATTCTAGTAGGAATCTGGCAAGACTGCATTACTATTGTTGACGTTGTTGTTGTTGAGATTTCTGTTGTTACCGTTGAACTCATTGGCGTTAGACGAGTTGGCATTATTAGGCGACAGGCAAACTTGAACTCAATATTTCAGATTTGACCCTATATAAACAAACTGCGTTTATACCTCATTTTAAATTTGCCCAAGACTTTGACGGAGCAAAGTCTTGGATACGTTCGCAATTATTGTACAACGTATGGATTTCCTGACGTTCCGTCACCTGTGGTGATTAGTGTATCAGCATTTAGATTGATAACTGGCAAGACAGCATAACTACCGTAGACGTAGCCGTAGTAGACGTACCCGTAGATGCCATAGAACTCATTGGCGTAAGACGAGTCGGCATTATAAGGCGACAGTGTCCACCAGTAATAGCTATGATATAAATATCCATTAACCGAATAAACAGAAGGACTATATTCTTGTCCTAATAAGCTTATCTCATCAGCATTTAATAACCCTATCTTTAATTTATATACTCCGCCATATGTTCTATTACCACTACCTTGTTTTGTTGGGTCTGGGCAATGTAAGTCTGCGTTATTGCCATTATTTAACCTCTCATAAGCTCCATAATTCAAATAACTTGAAGATGGTGTTGTATCTTCAGTTCCACTTCCATATGATGTATCATTACAGAAAGTCGTTAATGCTATTTTATTGTCATAAGCTTTTAAATTTGTTTGATACCACTCTTCTAGTTTTCCTTTTATTGTACTATTTGTTCCTACACCTGTTGAATTTGTAAATCCACTTCCATTGAAATTACTTGTACATGGAGAAACCTTTGTACATGCTACTGTGTTGTCATAAGTATAGCCTACAAATTTATATCTATTTGAACTTACACTTCCATAATCATTAAATGCCATATTTGGTAGGTCTTGGTCTTTATCGTTTAAGATTATTCTTATTGTTCCATCGCCATTTATGCGAACGATGCGCCATAGCTTCTCAGCAAATTTAACATAGTTATTATTTACTGCACCTCTTAAGATATAACTTTCTCCATCATCATCGTTTGTTTGATAAATTACGGGGTCATACTGTGATGCAACTAATGTAGAATAATCAGTAACTTCACTCAGTTGACCATCTGTTTCATCATAATAATCATTTGTAGCAGCAATTTGAAATATTGACGAGCCATCATTATCACCATTGTTAACATACCAGCCTTCTTTTCCGTCATAGGATGTTACAGTCTCTGTTTGAGTTAAAGTAAATTTCCCAGTTTCTTCATCAAAAGTGTACCCTTGGCCAATTTCTGTATTATCATTATAATTTTCATATAATGAGCTTGGTGTTAAAATATAACTTCCTACATAAGGTTGAGCTTCTTCTTTAGATAAAGATACTTCACTATATTTATTATTTTTTTCTGATGTTACTTCTTGACTAGCAAGAATTTTACTAGATAATAAATTACTATCTGCTCCAGCTACTGCTTCAATAGTTATCTTAAAAGTAAAACTTTTATTTTCTCCATCTTGTTCAGATGTCTTTTCATCCATCCAACTTCTTATCTTTACTATTTTTGTTTGATTTGCTCCTACTACGCCTGACCCTATTATGTATGAAGCTTCATTACTAAAATCTGATATTACTCTTGTATCTGTTGTTATGGCTTGTGATAGTAATTTATAACTATTATCTACTGCCACCTTTAAATGTTCATTAGCTAATGTACTTCCTGTTTGCTTATTTAATATAACATTGTATGAAGTCATTGTATCACATGTATTTTTTATTTCTACTTCATATGGTTCATTTTTTAAGCCATCTTCATCTTTTTGCGGAAAACCATTTTCAATTGATATACCTTCTCCATTAGTTTCTTTATATGCTATTTCAAAACAAGCATAGGTATTTTTATTTACTCCTGTTTGCGTATGAGTTTTACTCCATATAGCATACGTAAATGTTGCTATTGCTAGCACTAATGCTACTCCCACTACTAATAGCACTACTGTTTTTTGTTTACTTACCTTCATTATATTTAATTCCTCTCTATTTTTTATATAACAGTATTATACCCCCCCCCGTAGTGTAATTTGCAACTACTTTTTTATCATTTCTTTCATAATTTGACAAATTACTCCATGAAAAAAAGATAAAGAGTTAAGGAATACTTATAACAAAGGTATAATCTCTTTATCTTTATTATTTATATAAACGTTTGCACGTTTATAACTTAATTATTGTACTACATACGGGTCTTCTTCTGTGCCTGAACCTGTTACTGTTACATCAGAGTTTAGATTGATAACAGGCAAGGCTGCATATCCAGCATTATGCATTTCTGCACCTATACTTCCATTGTCTTCGCCTCGAAAAATAGCCCAACACCCGCCACCATATCCATAAGGTGACATAGTCCACCAAATATAATCATGATATAAATAATTATGGTTAGTTGCAAATTTATTGTTATCATCTATATTGTATTCGATATATCCCCCAAAATACAGTTCATCAATATTTATTAATCCTATTTTTAATCTATATACACCACCATAATCTCTATTTTCTCCTCCTTGTTTTACTGGATTTGGGCAATGTAATGATGGTTGTTCATTGCTTATTCTTTTATCAGCCCCATAATGTAGACTAAGTTGTGAAGATACAGTATCTTCGGTTCCACTTCCATATGATGTATCATTGCAGAAAGTCGTTAATGCTATTTTATCATCATAGTCCTTTAGGTTTGTATTATACCAATCTTCTAAAGTCTTCTTTATATCAGAGTTTTGTCCACCATTAGAGTTTGAAAATCCGCTTCCAGTATAATTACTAGTACATGGTTTGTCTTTTGTGCATGGTGTAGTGTTGTTATATGTATAACCTAAGTATCGATAGTCGTTATAATATTCATTAAACGTTTGCTCAGCTGGATCTATTTTATCATTTAAGATAAGCCTTATTGTTCCATCGCCATTTATTCGAATTACTCTCCATAATAAGTTTGAAGATTGAGATAGTTTTACATAGTTATTATCAACTTTTCCTCTAAAATAATATGTATCTCCATCATCATCTTCTGCTACATATATTCCACTCTTGCTTTTTATATCTTCTTCACTAGTAGAAGAATTTGGAAATCCTTCACTAAAGTCTGGTTTATCTTCATGTACTTGATTATTTAGAAGAATTACATCTCCTAAGGTTGTTGGTTCTTCATTTGTTGCTCCTGTTTCGATTGTTATTTTATAATAAAAATTTTTTCCTTGTCCTTCTTCTTTTGTTTCATAATCTAGCCAACTTCTTATATTTATTGTCTTTTCTTTTTTTGGTAAAGCATATCCTGTTCCAATTATATATGATGAATTTACAGAATACCCTGATATTGTTTTCTTCTCTATTTGTGTTGCTTCTGATAATAGCATTGATGTTTTTCTATCTACTGATGTTCTTATATTTTTATTATTTAATGTACTTCCTTCTTTTTTATTTAATATGACATTATATTTTGCTGTTGTATCACATGTATTTTTAATTGTTACTTTATATGCTTCTGTTTGTTGTCCTTCTTCTTCAGTTAAAGGTATAGCATTTTGCATTGTTGTTCCTTTTTTATCTCCTTCTGTATATGTTACATCAAAGCAATCTAATGTTGTTATCCTATTTTCATCTGACTGAGTAAAAAGTCTTTCCCACAATGCATACGAAAGTGTAGCTACACAACTAAAAAGCATTATTCCTATTATAGTTATTGTTGTTATTTTACGTTTTCTTTCCTTCATTACATTTATTCCTTCCTATCTTTACATCTAACTCCATTATACCCCCCCGGTTTATTGTAAAGTAGAAAGTTTTTGGTTGACATTTTTGCATGAAAAAAAGCACCACTAGTGCTATTAATTTTCTTCTTGCTCTTTAAAGTATTTTACTAAATTTAAAGCAACTGCCTCTGGTAATATTTCTTTTAGTTCTTCTACTGTCGCAGTTTTGATTTTGGCAACACTACCATATTTTTTAATTAATTCTTTTTTTCTGACACTACCTATACCCTCGATATTATCTAATACACTTGCTATACTTCCTTTACTTCTAATCGTTTTATGATAAGTAATTGTATATCTATGAACCTCATCTTGAATACGGGTCAAATAATGAAATACATTACTAGTTGGGTCTAAGGGTATAATGCTATAATTTAAACTATCTATTAATTCATTAGTACGATGCTTATCATTTTTCTTTAAACCACATACTCTTATATTAAGTCTTAAATCATTTAAAATATCTAGACAAGCATTAATCTGATTAATACCCCCATCGACAATAATTAAATCTGGAAGTTCACTTTTATTAAGTAAAGCTTTATAATATCTTCGATAAATAACTTCTTGCATCGTATGATAATCGTCATTTTTTTCAGTACTTATTTTATATTTACGATATTCATTTTTAGCTGGTTTACCATTTTTAAAAACAACCATACCACTAACAGAAAAAGAACCAAATAAATTAGAATTATCAAAGGCATCAATTCTATCTAATTTATCAAGGTGTAAAATATCTTTAAGTTCCTCATTGGCGCCATAAGTTCTTTTTTCATCACGAATTATCGTTTCAAATTTATTATTTAAAGCAATCTTCGCATTAGTTTTAGCCATATCTAAAAGTTTTTTCTTAATACCCTTCATACTAGTTACTACTTTAGTATTAAGTAAATCACTTAAAAGCTCTACATCTAAATTATTAGAAACAATTATTTCTTTAGGTAATTCATGTTTTTGATAATAAGTAGCAATATATGTTTCAACTGTCTCTATTTCATCGGTAACTAAAGGAAATATTTCGCTATGATGCCCAATTAATTTACCATTTCTTAAGAAAAATATTTGCATACTAATATAACCTTTATCAAAATAATAAGCAATAATATCTCGATTAATAAAATCATGTAATTCTACTTTTTGTTTATCAATAATAACACTCAAATAATCCATTTCCTTTTTAAGTTCTAAAGCTTTTTCATAATTTAATCTTTCACTATAAAAATCTATTTTTTCTTTTATTTTATCTTTTAAAATATTATCGTTACCATGTAAAAAGGAAAGAATTTCTTGTTCCATCTTGATTAATTTTTCTTTATCAATATTTTTAACACAATAACCTAAACACTCTTCTATATGATAATAAAGACATAATTCTTTAGGATTACCTTCACACTTTTTTAAAGGATATAAACGATTTAAAAGATTAACTATTCTTCTTGCAGCATAGGCATTAGGATAAGGACCAAAAAGCATTTTTTTATCTTTTTTTCTTAAATTATGATAACGTACTATTTTAAGACGCGGATAGGGTTTAGATATATATTCAATATAAGGATAAGTTTTATCATCTTTAAGTAAGATATTATATTTTGGGTCATGTAATTTAATAAGATTTAATTCTAAAACAAAAGCTTCTACTTCACTAGTTGTAACAATATATTCAAAGTCATCTATTTCGGAAACTAAGACCGCGGTTTTACCAGTTACTCTACCTGTAAAATAAGAACTTAAACGATTTTTTAAATCTTTAGCTTTACCAACATAAATAATAATACCCTCTTTATTTTTCATTTGATATGAACCAGGCAAATGCGGAACTAATTTAAGTTTTTCTTTTATCTTATCCATAATCTCCCACCACCTTTATTGTATCACAGAAAAAGACTTTTATTTAGTTAAAAGTCTTTGGATTGTTTTATTATTTTCCATTTCCGGTAATGCTTGATCAATTAGATAATGACGGTTTACATCAACTAATATATTAACTAGAATACTTAAAAATTCATAAGAACTTATTTCCGAACTATAATATTCGTAAGTTTCAGCATCAACATATTTATTCCAAACATCTTGGGAATAATAAATATAACTTTTTAAAATATCACGAGCTTTTTCTGGACTGATATATTCTACTTCCATAATTTTAAATTCATTTTGACTATATTTATTTAATTCCTGCCAAACTAAAGAATTTTTAATAATGGTATCAATATAAGAATATTCCCCCAAACCTATTTCATCTAAATATGAATAAGTACTATTTAAATCTATTAAATTACTTTCTAACTGAATATTCTTTTTGCTAAAAAGTTCTAAATACTTTTCTAATTCCAATTCTTTTATCTTATATGATTTAATTTTTCCATAATTTTGTTTAATATTATTTATTGTTGTTTTATTCATTATTTAAAAGTCTCCTAACAATATTTTCATTAGTTAAAGCTTCTCTTTGAGGTCTTAATACTTCATCAATAGCTCTATTAATAACTTTTCTTCTTTCAATATCAATTAAAATGGCAAGTCTTTCATTAATTGTTGGATTTACTATTTCTTTAGATATTGTGATGGGAAAAAGCAAAGTGCTAAAGTTACGAGATTTTAAAATAGCTTTGACAATTTCATCAGTCATTGGGGTATTTAAATTGCCACCAATTTCAAAAAGATTTGTATTATATAAATTAAGTTCATGAAGCATGGCATCTGACATTAATAAATTATGTTCATAGATACAAGCTAAATTTGCAAGGTTTTCATGAACTTTTGCTACACCCTTTTTATAATATTCAAAATAACTGCTATAATTAGTTTCCATAATTCCTCCCGTTATGTTTTTTATATTAGCATAATTTTTACCCATTAACAAGTTTTTTATTTCCGTGCTATAATGGGTTTTGAGGGATATTATGAAATTATTAAACCAAACAGAAATAGTTGTTAAAAAGTCACGTTTTATAGCACTGATGTATGAAGTTACCAATGAAGATGAAGTTCTAAATATCTTAACTTCTTTAAAAAAGGAACATAAAAAAGCCCGTCATTTTCCCTATGCTTATAAAATAGATATGAAAGTCAAAAAAAGTGATGATAAAGAACCAAATAGCACAGCAGGTAATCCTATTTTAAATATTATTGAAAGGAAAAATTTAAATCAGGTTTTAATTGTTGTCATCCGTTATTTTGGGGGCATTAAATTAGGAGCTGGAGGTTTAATTAGAGCTTATGCTAATGCTGCTAATGTAGTTAGTAATGAAAAAACTTCAAATTAATGAAGTTTTTATAATGCCTCAATTTCTCTTTTATTTTTTAAATTTTTATTTTCAATTGCTACTCTTTGGACAATAAATAACATTGCTAAAACATTTAAATTAAAGCTTCCTCCATAAGATAAAAATGGTAAAGGAACTCCTGTTAAAGGAATTAAAGCAAGTACTCCTAAAAGGTTAACTAAAATATGTAAAAGTAAGAATAAAAAGGTCCCATAACATAAGATTGAACCCCGTAAAGTTTCCGCCTCTTTACTTATTTTTAGAATACGGTATAACATATAGGCATAGCCTAGAAGTATCATAATTGAAATAACTACTCCTAATTCTTCGACAATAATAGCAAAAATAAAGTCCGTATGAGCTTCGGGCAGATACAAATATTTTTGCGTGGAATTACCTAAACCTACCCCCATTAGCCCGCCATTATGAATTGCAATAAAACCATTACAAACTTGATAGCCGGTTTCTTCCATATATCTTGAACATGGCTCTTTAAATTCCAAACGCGAAAGCTGATATTTACTTAAAAGATTATTCCCAAAATACATAATAGCTACTCCTGCTATAATAGCCCCAATACCTAAAACTTTAACAAAGACGGCCTTATGATTTTTGCGCATGGGAATACCAAAGAAAATAAAGAATACTATTCCTCCTACTATTAAAGCTCCTCCTAAGTCAGGCTGTAATAAAATAAGAGCAAAAATAACTATACATATAGATAAAGGTTTTAAAAAAGCTAAAGGCTTTGGATTTTTCTTTTTACTTTCCGAGTTAAAAAAGACGGCCAGGTAAATAATTATAATACTTTTAGCAAATTCAGTCGGTTGAATATTAATCGGTCCTAATTTATACCAACTTTGGGCCCCATTAGAAATATCACCATACATCCTAAGACCAACTAAACTAGCTATAATTCCAATTAAAAGTAAAGGTACAAACATTTTATATTTACTTGTAGGCATCCGCAGAATAAATAAAAAGCCAAAAAGTAGTCCAGCCCCAATAAATAAAGCTTGTCTTACAAAAAAGTAAGATGAATTTTGTTTATAACGAACTACTGCCGAAATAGATGATGCTGAAAAAATCATTACTAATCCTAAAATAGAATATAAAATTGTCATAATAAGAAGGGGTTTATCCATTTTAGCAAATAACTTTCTCATATTCTCACCTTTATTTCATGATACCATATTTTACAATTCCTTAAAACTTATTTTCCAAAATTAGGACTTTTTAATGTCAAAAAAAGAAAACTTTTAATACATTATAGTAGATACATTAAAGGAGGTATATATATGTATTATTATGGAAATAACGGCTACTATGGTGGCGGTTATGGCGCTCCATGTGGCGGCGGCAATGGTTATGCTGGATATACTTCAGGTTATGGTATAGGAGCAGCAATCTGGATTGTTTTATTTATTCTTCTTGTTATAATCATTGGTGCCGGTTGGTGGAATAATAACAATTAATTAATAAAAAAAGCCTACTTTTTAGTAGGTTTTATGATGGTTTCGTAATTCTAATAATTTTACCAGGACGAGAATCACTTTTAGCAAAACTATTTTTAGCTACGGGTTCGCCATTAGAATTTTGCCAGTTTTTAGCACTACCGCAATCATAAGCTAAAACGGTTCCATCAGCTTCCACCGAAGCCGTTATATTCATATGGCCATCATTATTACCAGAATCTCGGACTAAAATATCCCCCGGTTGTAATTTAGAAGTAACATCTTCCCCGCCACTAATAGGTATTTCTTCCCATCCGTATTTGGCGTTCCAATCGGTATTAACAAACTGCTCGGTAATATGTTGGTAGCCCCCAAAATCGTCATAGCCATATTCATAGATTATCCAACTAACAAAAGAACTACAATCTATTGTGGTACCACTAGGAGGTATAGAAGTTCCGCCGTAAACATAGCTACCATTAACTACCTGTTGCCATAAACTAGAGGCAATTTGTAAAACATCTCCCCCATTTGTAAAGCTCCCCGTTCCACCGGAAGAACCATTAGAGCCGGTCCCATTATCTTTATTTGGGGAAACCCATTTTTTATAACGTTCATTATTATATGTTCCTGCCACTTTAATATCATTCCCACTTTCATATTCATTTAATTTTTGCACCGTAATAGCTTTTAATTGTTCAATATATTCCTTATTAGCATTTTTTAAACAATCGTCTAACACTAAAAGAGTTCCTCCAAAATTAGTAGAAATTGAAAAAACTATTTTAATTATTGTAGGTAACATAAAAATTAAAAAAGCACTAACAATTCGAAAAGCAAAAGATTTTGCCTTTTCTTTCATTGGGGATTTATCAGGGTTAGTTACAGTTTGAATAAAATCATAGGTTCCAAAAACAATTAAAAGAATTGGAATAACAATTTTTAAAACCGTTATTACATAAGAAATAATCCTAACTCCCTCTAGAAAATGATAGTCATTACAAAATGTCATAATTATCAACCTACTTTATAAAAATATTAACTTAGAAATCCAAAAAAAGCAAGATGAGAAAGATTGTTTTACTACCATTTGATTTATTTTCCCTAATCTGTTAAAATAATGCCGGTTGGTGAAGAGATATGAAATTACCAAAAATAAAAATATTAGATGAAAAAAACAAAATGTTAAGAAAAGTCAGTACTGAAGTAACCTTTCCTTTAACAAGTAAAGAAAAACAAGATATAAAAGATATGATTACTTATCTTACTATGTCGCAAATTCAAAGTGAACAAGAAAAATATAATTTAAGAGCTGGGATGGGTCTTGCTTATGTCCAAATTGGTACTCCTAAAAGAATATTTGTTATTGTTGAAGAAATTGAAGAAGGAAAATTTAAAAACTATGTTGTTATAAATCCCGAAATAGTAAGTCAAAGTGCTGAACTCGTTTTTGTCGGTGAAGGTGAAGGATGTTTAAGTGTCAATCGAGAAGTAGAAGGAATAGTTCCTAGATGTGCCCGAATTACGGTTAAAGCTTATGATGAAAATGGAAAATGTTATCAAATTAGAGTACGGGAAGATATTGCTGTTGCATTTCAACATGAAATAGACCACTTAAACGGTATTTTATTTACTGACCGTATTGATAAAAACAATCCTTATAAAAATATCGATAAAATGCGCGAAATATAAAAGAAAGGTCAACCCTTTCTTATTTTATTTTCTCTACTTTTTCAAAGTAGAAATAATTATTACTATGTAATTTAAAAGTAAATTTAAAACTATCTAATTTATTTAAAATATTATCTATTTCATATGAATTATCAATTAAAATATCATGCTTTTCAATAAAATTATAACCATTATTACGATAAACATTTTTAATAACACTATCTGCACTTAGAACATCATATTTAATATAAGCAATTTTATAAGTAAGTTCTAAAATATCACCAATTTGCGTAGCTTTAATTAATTTAGTATCAATATAATCTTGAGGAAAACCCGTACAACTAATAGGATTATTCATATAGACATTACGTGTTTCATCAAATTTAAAGCCTGAAAAACCACAATAGGCAGTTTCAGCATCAGCTAAATTAACCGTTTGATAAGCTGTACTTGGTCCTAAAAAACTATTTATTCCCTCATCTATTTCTTCTTTAGCTAAAATAATTACATTAAGTTTAGTTCCATCCGGAGCAACTGCTTCGTATGTAGCATTAATAAAATCACTACTAAAATTAGGATTTTGCGTAATACCAATAGCAATTTTGGCATCATCACTAATTCCCTTTTGGTCTAGATAATCTTGCTTGTAAAAATAACCATAATAACTGCCGGCTTTTACTGTATCAAAACCATGAACCTTAGCTCCTAATTCTTTAACTATATCACTATCTAAAGGCAAATCTTCAGGTACTGCTGGCACCACTTCTTCAGGTTTTACCGCTTCTGTTTTAGTTTCCGTTTTCGTAACTTTGGTAACATTTTTTAAATGATTAACTTTTTTATTGTAAATTAAAGCCACAAAAAGAGAAAGTAATAACAATCCGACTAAAATATAATATTTAATTGTCATTATTTTCTCTTTTGCCATTATAACCCCACCTGACTTTTAAGTTATTATACTATAAGTTTTCTAATTTTACACTAACTAATTTACTAATTCCACTTTCTTGCATCGTAATTCCATATAAAACATCAGCATATTCCATTGTTTTTTTCTTATGGGTAATAATAATAAACTGACTTTTATCTTTCTTTTCTAAAAGATAATGACCAAACATCTCGACATTAGCTTCATCTAAAGCCGCCTCTACCTCATCTAAAATAACAAATGGTACTGGATTAACATTTAAGATAGCAAATAATAAAGCAATAGCTGTTAAAGTCTTTTCCCCTCCGGATAAAAGACCAATAGAATTTAATTTTTTACCAGGCGGAAAAGCAATAATTTCAATTCCTGTTTCTAAAATATTATCTGGGTCCGTTAATTTTAAAGTTCCCTCTCCCCCTTTAAATAGCTTATGGAAAACTTCTTTAAATTCTTTTTCGATTTTCGCAAAAGTCGTCGTAAAACGTTCGACCATAATATTATCCATTTCCACAATAATATTTTCTAAATTTTGAATAGAAGTTTCTAAATCTTCCTTTTGAGAAGCTAAAAAAGTGTATCTTTCATGAACCCGTTTGTATTCTTCAATTGCCCCAGTATTAACTTCGCCTAAATTTAAAATAGTTTTCTTTAGTTTAGCTACCATTTCCGCAGCTAAATCTGGGTCAATATCTAAAGTATAATTAGCTAATGCTTTCTCATACGTCATATTATATGTTTCATTTAAAATATTTAGAAGACTATCTAAACGTACGTCCATTTTACCAACTGCTACTTCTTTTTCTTTAAGAAGTTGAATTTTTTCATTATAAGCACTATTTTTTTCTTTACTTACTTTTTCTAATTCTCCTAATTCACTTAATTTTTCACTTTTTAAAGTTCTTAAATTATTTAAATCTTTTTCTAATAATTCTTTTTCACTAGTTTTTTCATAAAAATTTTCTAAAACTTTCTGTAATTTACTATCTAATTTATTATTTTTAATATTTTCTGTCCCAACTAATTCTTTATGTTTATTTTGATAGTTAATTTCAACATCATTTAAAGTTATTTCTTTACGATTGACACTTTCTTTAGCTATAACCATTTTTTCATTTAAATCGGTTACTTTTTCATGCCAATTTTTAACTTCTAAAGCATTTTTGGCTATTACTTCATTTAAATTATTTAATTCAATATCTTCTTTTTCTTTTTGAGCTTTTAATTTATTTAATTTTTCTTTTTGCATAATAATACTACTGCTATTATTCTTACTTGCTCCGCCTGAGATAGCTCCTCCAGTATGTAAAATCTCTCCTTCTAAAGAAACAAGACGATAACGATAATTAATTTTCTTCCCTATTTTATTTAAAGTATCAATATTATTGACAATAATAACATTACCTAATTGATTAGCTACAATATCTTTATATTTTGCTTCACTGCCCACCAAATTACTAGCAACATCTATAAATCCAGGGGTAGCTTTTAAAATATTTAAAGTAGTACTATCGATGTATTTCCCTTTAATAACATTTAAAGGAAAAAAAGTAGCTCTTCCTAGTTTATTATCTTTTAAATAACCAATAGCATCTTTAGCAGCTTGTTCATTTTCAACCACAATAATATTCGCTGAATAACCTAAAGCGGTATCAATAGCTAAAGAATAAGTATCAGGTACTTCAAGCAAACGACCAATAGTATTATGAATACCACGTAACTTCGGATTAGTTAAAACTCCTTTGACCGCAAAAGGAAGCTTTTCACTATTTTCAATATTACTTTCTAAAATTTCAATTTGATTTACTAAATCTAATCTTTCTTTACTTTTCGCAATGAGTTTATTATTATCTTTTTCACTTTGACTTGTCCATTTTTGATATTCCGCTAAGGCTATTTGATATTCTTTTTCAACTCTTTGATAATTAGTTTTTAAGATTTCTAAATCTTTTTTAATATTATCTTTATTTTTAGCTAAAACTAATTCTTCTTCTTTTAAATTTAATAAATTACTTTCAATTAAAGAAGCATCAACTTCATATTTTTGTCTTTCAATAGTTAATTGCTTTTCACTATTTAAATCTGCTATTTCTTTAGCAAGTTTCATTATTTTATCATTTAAAGTACTAATTTTTTCATCAATTTTAATATTTTCTAATTTTAAGCTTTCAATCTTAGCACTATCTTCAGTTGTAGTAAGACTTACATTTTCTAATTCTTTATTTAAGTTTTGTACTTCATTTTTTAAAGTTTGATAATTATGATTAATATCCGTTATTTCTTTAGTAGTTAAAGCTATTTCTAAGCGCGATAATTCGGATTTTTTATCTAAATATAAAGAAGCTTTCTTAGCTTGGTGGGCAAGATGGGTATGATTATCTTCAAGTTCATTAATAATTAAATCAATTTTTTCTAAATTATCTTTAACTTTTAGAAGTTTGCGATTAGTTTCTTCTTTTCTTTTTTTATATTTTAAAACACCCGCTGCACTTTCAAAAATTACTCTTCTTTCTTCGGGTTTACTATTGATAACATCGGCAACAGAACCTTGGGAAATTATATTAAAAGATTCTTTTCCTGCTCCACTATCTATAAATAAATCGGTAATATCTTTAAGACGGACTTTCGTATTATTAATAAAGTATTCATTTTCTCCCGTTTTATATAAAACTCTCTTAATTTCTACGGTCGTAAAATCAGTATTTAAATATTTATCATGATTATCAAAAGTTAAAGCGACATAAGCTCTACTCATAGCATTTCGCGATTTACTACCCGCAAAGATAACATCACTCATAGAGTTTGTTGCTCTTAAGGCTTTAATTGATTGCTCTCCTAAAACCCACTTAACAGCATCGACAACATTACTTTTTCCACTCCCGTTAGGACCAACAATTCCGGTAATGCCTTCTTTTAAATCAATTTCCGTAATATCAGCAAATGATTTAAAACCATGAGATTTAATACTTTTTAAATACATCTAAACCACATCCTATTTTGCAATTTTCAAATAAGCATCATAAGCTGCTTTTTGTTCTGCTTCTTTTTTACTTTTGCCTTTTCCTTTACCATAAATAATATCATCAATTTTAACAATTACTTCAAAACTTTTATTATGAGCAGGACCTTCTTCTTTAACTAAAACATATTCTAAAGAATTACGTGTAGTCTGGGTGTATTCTTGAAGTAATGATTTATAATCACCTAAGAAAAGATGATTACTTTTAACATAAGGAATAGCAATATCATCGACAATTTCTTTGGCTTTTTCTAAACCAAATTCTAAATAAACTGCTCCTAAAACACTTTCAAAAATATCGGCAATAATATTATCAGAAATATTTTTTTCTTCGCCATGACCTACTTTAATAAAGGAAATTACTCCTAAATCTTCCGAATAAACTCTTAAAGCCTGCTCACAAACATAACTAGCTCTTACTTTACTCATTTTTCCTTCAGGATAATTAGTATTCTTAAATAAATATTCACTCATTATAATTTGTAAAACTGCATCACCTAAAAATTCTAGGCGCTCATAGTTTTCGCCGCCATGTTCATTACTATAAGAACTATGCGTTAAGGCGGTATTTATTAAAGTTTCATTTTTAAATTTAATTCCGTATTTCGCTAAAAATTGCATTTATTCTTCACCTTTAAACATTATAACAAAAAAGACCTTTAAGGTCTACTTTAAGGTCTATTTTAATTTTAAATTTCTAATTGGTCCTTCTTCTAAAAGAGCTGCTTCCTCACCATTTACCACAAATATAGGTCTATTATCCTTATTTTCAAAGTCTACTTTACCATTTATTAAAGGAGCGTTAACTCCTAGATTTTCAAATTGGCTAGTTAACGTATTTAAAAATCTGGTGTGGTCATATCTATCTGTAATAACGATATAATTTAAAACTAACTTAATA
Organism: uncultured Bacilli bacterium; assembly: GCA_947594925.1. Taxonomy (GTDB): domain Bacteria; phylum Bacillota_I; class Bacilli_A; order RF39; family UBA660; genus HGM10766. Next base: position 3,175 of record CANQEJ010000017.1, on the reverse strand, counting down.
TAATCATAGGTATCTAATACTACTTCCTTTTGCGGATTAATAACTATTTTGCGATAGTAAGACTTAGCCATTTGCGCAATATGTTTTGTAATAATTACATACCCATTTAAAGCTGCAATATGAAATGAAGTCTGGTCTTTTAAATTTAAATCATACTTTCGGTAAGGAAAATCTTCCATAACTACTCTAAATTGTTTATCAAAAACCGTAACTGTATCATTTTCAAAATTTAAACCATAACCATAATCCGAATCAACATTAAAATTATGTTCTTGACAAGGACTATCAATTAAAGTGTTAGTCATTGCATTATATAGTTTAACTTTTCTATAAAGCCAAGTTCTATCATAGTCTTTATCTTTAATAATAACCCTTTCATCTTGCGGAATCTCAAATAGAAGCTCATCTCCATAAGTTAAAGAATTTACACATATACCAGGTATTTTTCTAATCAAGTTAAAATCTTTATCATAAAAACTAAATATCTGTTCTTGGGCATTAAAATCCGCAATTAACTCGTCTTGCCCGACAAAAATGGTTGGGTTCCAATATTCATATTGCTCAATCCGTAAATGCGAAAGAGCTTTTTCAGTATCTAAATTAATAAAGAAATGACGATTTATTTGCTTTTCATTTTGCTTATAAGGTAGTAAAAGTTTAAACACATTACCTATAACATCCGTATCTAAAACTTCTCCATACTTTTCTAATTCCGGAAGATTAATAGTTTTAATCAAATTTAAATTAATATCATATTTTTCTATAGAGTTTTTTAAAACTAAAACTATTTCCCCTGTTTTTTCTAAATACTGAGGCATCCCAATAACATTTTCATTAATCGTTAAAGTATTTACTTTTAGCTTAGAATCATTATGTAAAGACATAATAGATATCGCTTCTTTTTGAATAACAACTAAATTATCTTGATAAAGATATACCCATCCTCTAATATTATCCATAACTACTTCATTATCTAAATTTTTAATTACACGATTACGGTCGTGAAAATTAACTTCTTTATCAAAATCAACCTTTTCAGCAAAGATATATAAACCATTACCATATGATACTTCATAAGTATAGCCAGGCGGCGGAGTTATCAATTTTTTCTTTTGAATATCAAATAATTCTTCTTCATCTTTAAAAGTTTCTCTATTATGATAATTAGCTATAATTACCCTTTCATCAACTTTATAAATAAACTGACAATCATCTTTTTCATAAATAACTTCCTTCGTTTCTAAATCAACTAAAAAAACGCGATAATGTTTTCTTAATACTCCATATTTACGATTATTTAATTCAATTATACGATTACAAACATTATAACCAGAAATATCATAAATTTCCTTATCTTTCATTAATATTTTCTGACCATTATCAAAAGCAAGCAAATAATAACCTTCAATTTCATTTATATCTTTAATCTTTAAAGATTTATAATTATCTAAAAAACTATTATTATTTGTTAAATCATTTTCCATATAAACCTCCTACTAAAATTATTATAGCATAAGTAGATATCTATTTTACAAAAAAGACGATTTATAGTAAACTATAAGTGGTGATGCTAATGAAATATCTTTTAATTAGAATCATTAAATTATATCAAATTACGCCCTTAAGTTCCCATCGCAATTGTCGTTTTACGCCCACTTGTTCTAACTATGCGATAGAAGCAATTGAAACATATGGAGCTTTTAAAGGTAGTATTTTAGCGATAAAAAGAATAATGAGGTGTAGGCCTCTAGGTGCATTTGGGTATGACCCCGTACCTAAAAAGGAGGAAAAATTGTGAAAAAATATTTAAAATTAATAATGATTATTGGGATTTTATTTTTAGGAGCTGGGTGTGAAAAAAATATTTTAACTACTGAAGAAGAAAAAATCTACACAACTGTTTATCCAGTAGAATTTTTAGCTGATACATTGTATGGAAACAATATTGAAATAACTTCTATCTTTCCTGATGGTAGTAATCCTAATGAATATAAATTAACTAATAAACAATTAAATGATTATAGTTTAGGAAGTATTTTTATCTATAATGGTTTAACTGATGAAAAAGCCTTAGCTCAAAAATTAATTAATAAAAATAATAAATTAAAAATAATTGATGTTTCTTATGGAATAACTTTAGAAAATGGCGTTGAAGAACTATGGCTTAGTCCTAGTAACTTCTTAATGTTATCAGCCACCGTTAAAGATAATTTAATTGAAATTCTAAATAGTAAATATGCCACGGAAACCGTTGAAGAAAATTATAAAGAACTCCAAACCGAAGTATCCCAAATGGATGCTGAATTACGAATTATTGCTGCTAATGTCGAAAATCCTACTTTAGTAGTAGATTCTAATATTTTTAACTTCTTCAAAAAATATGGTTATAATGTTATTTCTTTAGAAAATGAAGAAAATTTAACCCCTAATTCTCTTGCCAGTATTCAAAAGAATTTCTTAAATGGTACTTATAAATATATTTTAGTAAGAGATGATAAAGAACAAAATGAAGTTATAAGTGATTTAATTAATACTTATAAAGCACAACCGGTATCGATGAAAATAATGTCAACTATCAAAGAAGAAGACCGTAAGAATAATGAAACCTATTATACTTTAATGCAAAAAAATATTGATAATATTCGAGATGTAATTATTGGTAATTAAAGAATAAACTTCGAAAAATTATTAATACTAATATTGACATGCTGCGATAAGTATTGTAAAATTTATTTGTCGCACTTGGATATGGAGCAGTACTCAAGAGGCTGAAGAGGCGCCCCTGCTAAGGGTGTAGGTCGGGCAACTGGCGCGAGAGTTCAAATCTCTCCTGCTCCGCCATTAAAGAAAATTATCCCTTTAAAGGGATTTTTTTTGTTTGAAATTTTTGTAAACTTTTCCTTTTATTATTCCTAAAAACATGTTATAATTTTCTATGTGATATTTTTGTGTCTCCTTAGCTCAGTTGGTAGAGCAACTGACTCTTAATCAGTGGGTCTAGGGTTCGAATCCCTAAGGGGACACCATTTATTTTGGTAAAAATAATAAAAAAGTATTGCATATTCCCCAATTTTATTATAAAATTAAAAAGTCAAACGAAATGGGCTTGTAGCTCAGCTGGTTAGAGCGCACGCCTGATAAGCGTGAGGTCGGAGGTTCAAGTCCCCCCAGGCCC
>CANQEJ010000016.1 GCA_947594925.1 uncultured Bacilli bacterium | reverse complement strand
TTATCCTTTTACTTATAGTATTACTATTTGTAATCCTAAAATAAAAAAATCACCTAACTCAGCAATGATTTAGGTGATGCACATTATATGGCAACACTCAACATGCGATATTGAATGTTCCTTTTTTATTTTATGCAAGTTTCCTTGACATATCCATAATAACATAAAAACGACTTTTTTACAAGTCGTTTTTGACATAACTCAGAGTTTCTGAGTTTGCTTACAATCTGGTGCCAAATGACAGAATCAAACTGTCAGCTAATCCTTACCATGGATTTGTTTTATCATTAAACTAATTTGGCATCTATTTAATTATATATAAAAACTTGAAAAATGTATAGTAAATTTTTCTTGTTCCAATATAATATTAGGTGTTGTTATGAAAAATAAAATAGCTATTATAATTCTTTTTATAATTTTTATTATCCTCTTAATCTTAATAAATAATCATTATACTAAAAAAGAAACTACAGTTTTTAAAGAAGAAAACTTATTTATTAAAGAAAAATATTATATAGCAAAAAATTTAAATAAATATAAAGCTTACGCCTCAATGTTTCCTGAAACCAAAATAAAAGATGTTATAGCTATTATCAATACTAATGCTAATAAAACTGCTTATAAAGATGTTAAAAAAGCTGATTTAACTAAAGGAATATTAATTTTAGTTAATAAATATCATTATTTAGAAAAAGATTATATTCCCTCTAGCCTCACATATCTAAACGAAGAATATGCTTATAAAGATAAACAAATTTTAGAAGAAGTAAATGAAGCATTTAAAGAAATGTATCAAGATGCTTTAAAAGATAATATTAAATTTTATATTACCTCTGCCTATAGAAGTTATTCTTATCAAAAATCTTTATATAGTAAATATCTTCTAACTTATGGTGAAGAATACACTAATACAATATCTGCCTATCCTGGTTATTCCGAACATCAAACTGGTTTGGCTATAGATATTCTAAGTGAAAATGTTAAAATGCGTGATTTTAAAAATACTAAAGCCTTTGCTTGGTTAAAAGAAAATTCTTATAAATATGGTTTTATTTTAAGATATCCTGAAAATAAAACCTATCTAACTGGCTATGCTTTTGAACCTTGGCATTATCGTTATGTAGGTAAACAAGTGGCTTTACAAATAAAAGATGAAAATATAACCTTTGATGAATATTACGCTTATTATTTAGATAACTAAAAAAAGAAGATTACTCTTCTACAATTTTAATTGAATTAATGACAGGTTGATTTTCTTTAGCAATCGTCCCATTATTATCCGTTGGTTTAGCATCTTCGGCGATTTTATCAACAACATCCATCCCTTTAGTAACTTTACCAAAGGCTGCATAGTCACCGTCTAAATGGGGGCTATCTTCCTGAACGATAAAAAACTGAGAACTGGCACTATCCTTATTACTAGAACGCGCCATAGAAATAACCCCTCTTGTATGTTTTAAATCATTTTCCACGCCATTAGATTTAAATTCTCCCTTAATTGTCTTAGGACTTCCTCCTGTCCCATCCCCTTTAGGGTCGCCACCTTGAATCATAAATCCCTTTATAATACGGTGAAAAGTTAGGCCATCATAAAAACCAGACTCTACTAAATTTTTAAAATTTTCCACCGTTATAGGAGCAACATCAGCATATAACTCTGCTTCTATTTCCCCATAATCTTTTATATCCATTACAACTTGTAAATTACTTTCTTTATTATCTGTATTTGACACTTTCTCCTCCTCTTTCTTACCACAACTTATAACTAATAAACACATTAGCATTACTATTAAAATACTTTTAACTTTTTTCATTTTTACCTATCCTTTTTTCATAAAATAGTTTAATATAACTATTTTTTATTTGCAATAAATATCTGCAAAAACCTTATGATTTGACATTTTCTTTCAAAATAGTTTTTTGCATCACAGTTATAAATACCATTAAATAACTAATAGATAAAGCTAAGCCTCCAATAACGTCAGTAAAGTAATGAACTCCTAAATAAATTCTACTAGCAGAAATTAGAATTATTAAAATACTAAAAAAGCTAATTGCTATCCTTTTGCCTATTTTATTTTGAACCATTTTATAAATAAGGTAAATGATAAATCCATAAAAAGCCATAGCAGCCATGGCATGGCCAGAAGGAAAACTATAACCTGTTTCCACCACTAAATGGGGAAAACTAGGACGAGGACGCATCGCAATATTTTTAACTACAATATTAAGTAAAGTACATAAAGCTAAATTAAGACAAATACAATAGCTATATTTCTTTTTAGCAAAAATAAATATTGAACTAATAGCTAACATAATAAGTACTAAAGGTCCTGCTAAATTAGAAATAACTTTGACTACAAAAGTTAACTTATCACTAAAAAATTGAGCAATAAAATGATAAATAGTTGTATCAATTTTAAAAGTTTTATCTTTTAAAACCAAAATAAATAAAAAACTAAATACTCCTATTCCTAAAATAGCTATTAACCATTTAATTTTATTTTTCATCTTACCACATCTTTCTACTCTTTTTTATTATACTATATTTTAAAAGGCAATTGGGCATTTTCCCACTTTAGTAATTGTTTTTTTAAAGAAATCCCTGCAGCATAACCACCTAAACTATTTTGAGCAACGACCCGATGACAAGGTATAATAAGACAAATTTGATTTTTAGAAACTGCTTGACCAATAGCCTGCGCAGACATTGCTTTTTTATTTAACTTTTTTTGGACCTTTAAAGCTAAATCCTTATAAGTTATTGTTTTACCATATGGAATATTTAAAAGTAATTGATATACTAATTTTTGAAAATTTGTCCCCTCTATATAAAAAGGTAAATCAACTTGAGGAGCTTTTCCCCTAAAATATTCATCTAACCATTTAATTGTTAATTTAAAAATAGTCAAATCATCTTTTCTAAGCACTTCCTTAAATTTCTCTTGCCCTTTTTGACCTTTAAAAAATAAAGCCTTTAACTTTAAACCATCACTTATCATAATTAAATCTTCTAACTTATTTTTATAAACACTATAATACATAAAAACACCTCTTTAATTATATCAGTTTTTTAGAGGGATATTATTTTTTATTAGTAATATATTTTATTAAGGTGATATAAAAGTGAAATTAAAATATCTATTAATATTTATAGGAATTGCTTTATGTCTTTTAATAACCTTTATTATAATTAAAACATTTTATCAACCTCAAGAAATTGTTTCCCAAAAAGTGGCAGGCACAATTATCGGTAAGCAAGATAATACTTTATTTTTACAAGATGAAAATAATATTATTTATACTTTTACTGATTGCTCAAATGAAAATATTGATACCAATGTTGTAATTCAATATAGCCTTGAAAATGCTAATAGAACTTGTCTAGAACAAAAGGTTAACAAAAATATTGATAATCTTTTAAATAGCAAAGAAGAAGGCCTTTTTCAAGATTACTATGAGTTAGCTTATCAAAAATTAAAAACAATGACTACAGATGAAAAAATTGGTCAAGTTCTCCTAGCTCGCTATCCTGATAATAGCCAAGAAATCTTAAAAAAATATCCGGTAGCAGGATTTATATTCTATGAAAAAGATTTTCAAAATAAAACAACTAAAGAAGTCCAACAACAAATGCAAACCTTACAAACTAAAACAGCTATTCCCTTACTAATGGCTGTTGATGAAGAAGGTGGCAAAGTAGTAAGAGTAAGTAGTAATCCTAATTTAGTAGCATCTCCTTTTCTATCACCAAGTGCTTTATATAATCAAAATGGCTTTGCAGCAATTAAAGAAGATACAATAAATAAAAGTAAGATATTAAAAAACTTAGGGCTTAACCTTAACTTAGCACCTGTCTTAGATGTTTCGGAAGATGCCAGTGATTATATATACGAAAGGACTTTAAAACAAAATACCGAAAAAGTTAGTCAATACGCTCAAACTGTAATTGATGCTAGTCAAAAAACTGGAGTATCCTACGTTCTTAAGCATTTTCCTGGTTATGTTAAAGGAATTGATACTCATTACGCTGCTGCTGTTAGTGATATAAGCTATGCTAATTTAAAAAATACCCACCTACCGCCATTTCAAACCGGAATAGACCATAAAGCTGAAGCTGTGTTAGTTAATCACATCATCTACAATAGCATCGATGAAGATAACCCTGCTTCTTTATCTATTAATGCTCATAATTTATTACGAGATGATTTAAACTTTACTGGCGTAATCATTAGTGATGATTTAGACATGGGTGCCACTAAAAATATTCAAGATAAAGAGATTAAAGCTTTACTGGCTGGCAATGACCTCCTTATCGTTACCGACATTGCAGAAAGTTTTAACAACATTAAAGAAGGTCTTCTAAATAATAATATTAATGAAAATCTTTTAGATAAAGTAGTTCTTAGAATTCTAGCTTGGAAATATTATAAAGGTTTAATGTTTGAATATGAAAAATAAGAGGTTTCCCTCTTATTTTAATTTATCTTTTGAATTAAAGAAACAATCTCTTCAATTCCTTCTTGATTATCTTTCTTTATATCATCAACAATACTAGTAGCTATATGATTTTTTAAAACTTTACAACCTAAACTTTTTAAAGATTCACGGATAGCAGAGATTTGAATTAAAACATCACCACAATATCTTTCATTTTCAATCATCCCAATTATTCCTCTTACTTGACCTTCAATAGTTCTAAGACGGTCTTGTAATTGTTTCTTTTCTGTAGCACTACGATATGTTGTTTTATTTTTTTTCATTTCTATCACCTACCAAAAATATACACCCATAACGGGTGTGTGTCAACTAAAAATGGCGTCCCCGAGAAGATTCGAACTTCCGACACCTGACTTAGGAGGTCAGTGCTCTATCCTGCTGAGCTACGAGGACATCACGTTTTAATTATAAAAGTTTTTAAAATATAAAGCAATATTAAAGTTTCTCCAAAGAACTACTTAATAAATAACCCAAGATAACAAGAAGAAGACAAGTAATAATATTACCATAATTAAATAATAAAATAATTTTACTTAATAAATAAAAAATCGAACTAAAAGAAAAGCCAATAATAGCTAAATATAAAGGTTCAGCATGTTTCTTTAATAAAAATGCTACTACCTTACTAATAACTATTCCCCCAATTAAAATACCAACAGCAAATAAACTAAAATATAAAAGATAAGCATAAGGTTTACTAAACATTTCTAAAACAAAATTATAACAACCCATCATCATAAAAGTAGCTGTTCCACTAATTCCCGGCACAATCATCGTCGTTGCATCAATAAAACCGATAAAAATAATATATAAATAATTTAATAAATTAGGTTTTGGCACAAAGTTAGTTTTACTAGACCAGGCATTTAAAGAAACTACTAATAAAATAGCTAATAATAAAAATATTACATTTCTTTTTCTTCTAATCTTTCCCTTTTTTAAAATATAAGGAATTGTACCACTTAAAAGGCCGATAAAAAAGACTAACGTATATAAATAATAGTGTTCTAAAAAATATAAAACAACATTGCTAAATAAAAATATCGCAATAATAACTCCTAAGCCTAACTTACCTAGATATAAAATATTTTCTTTAGGATGAGTAAAAAAATTAGTAATGCAAGCAATAGCTTTTTCATAAACCCCTAAAGAAAAAGCCAGTAAACTGCCACTTACACCAGGTATAATCTTACCTATTCCAATAATAATCCCTTTTAAAATAAGGATAATACTAGCCATATTATCACCTTATTTAATCTTATTTAATTATGTGCATAATATGACAATTACTATATTGTAAATAGCCTTTATAACTTGCTTGAACTCGTCCTAACTTTTCCTTATCATATATTTTTAAATTTTTAATTTTCTTCTTAATTCTCTGTTTAGTTTGATTATTAATTCTGACTATTAGTTTCTTATCTTTTAACTTAAAACGATAACCTAAAAAACTAACTCCTTGTTTTAAATTATAAATATTAGTTTTCTCATTTAAAGTAAGTTTTAACTCTTTAATCTTGCCTTCAATATTTCTTAAACACTTTTTTAAATATTCTTTATCATAATGAAAAATTAAAAAATCATCCATATATCTTACATAATATTTAATCTTTAAAGTTTCTTTAATATAATGGTCTACATCATTTAAATAAAAAATAGCTAAAATTTGACTACTTAAATTTCCTATTGGTAACCCTTTACCTTTTTGATATAAAGGTAATTTTTCAATATCGTTTAAATGTAATTGTTTATTTTCAATATTTCTTTGTCTTATTCTTCTTTGTAAATACCGTTTAGTCTTAATAATATCTCTATTAACATAAGTTTCATCACTACTACGAATTATATTAGAAATTAGTAAAAATAAATCATCATCTTTAATAAATTGACGTAATTTTTTTAGTAAAATATCATGGTCAATATTAAAAAAATATTTCTTAATATCAATTTTTAAAACATATACTTCATCATAATTTTCTTTTAATTTATTCATAAATTTATAAGCTAATTTCAAACCATAGGATGTTCCTTTATTTTTTCTTGTTGCTACATTAGCATCAATTAATTTCGGCTCTAACAAAGGTAATAAAACATATTGACTAACTAAATGATTAACAATCTTATCATTTAATTTTTCGCTCATAATAATACGATATTTAGGCTCACTAATTATAAAAACATTATAAGTATTATGCTTCCACTTTTTATTTTTTAACATATTTAACATATTTAAAACATTACTTCCTAAATTAACTTCAAAATTACATAGTTTCTTTTTATTTCTAGTTTTCGAACGAATATTATGATACTCTCTCATTATTTTATCAAAATCTAATATATCATTATATGTTACTCTTTTCACTACGCAATAACCCATAACTAATTTTTCGAATTTCTAAAATAAAATTAGTAATACTTTCAAATTTTTTCTTTTTAATATATCCCCTTTTATAAATTTCTAAAACAAAAAAGTCTATTAAAGATAACTTAATAAGTAAGGTTTTTAAATTACTACGACGGACTTTTTCACTATCATTATTAATGAGGTAACTATAAGTTAATTCCACTACTTGTAACATATTTTCGTCAATATGACTTTTTATTACTATTTCATTACGAGGGATATTTACTAATGTTTTATTAATATACCAGTAAGTTTTCTCAACATTATTTAATAATTGAAAATTACTATTCATACTGCACCTCTATATATCCTACAAATATATTAACATATAGCAAATATTTCGGCAATACATTGAAAAATAGAATAACTTTTAAAGAAAATAATAATATTTATTAAGGAAGTGAATTATGTTTTTTAGTTTTTTAAATATTATCAAAGATATGTTATTTTTTACAGGTAGTTATTCTAATAATGTTTTTCCAGACCCTCTTAATAAAGAAGAGGAAGAAAAGTATATTGATTTAATGTTAAAAGGAAATAAAGAGGCTCGGAATAAATTAATTGAACACAACTTACGTTTAGTTGCCCATATAGTTAAAAAATTTGAAACTAAGAATACGGATAGTGATGACTTAATTAGCATTGGTACTATAGGTTTAATAAAAGGCATAGATTCTTATAAAAATGACCATAAAACTAAAATTACGACTTATTGTGCACGTTGTATTGAAAATGAAATCCTCATGTTTTTTAGGTCCAATAAGAAAAATGACAATACTGTTAGTTTAAATGATTCTATCGGCTATGATAAAGATGGTAATGAAATTAATTTAATTGATATTATTAAAGATAATGAATTAGATATGCTGACGGAACTTCATAATAAAGATAATATAAATTTACTAGTTAAATATTTAAAAAAATTATCACCAAGAGAAAAAGAAATTATTATTAAAAGATATGGTTTAAATAACACTAAAGAAAAAACCCAAAAAGAAATAGCTAAAGATTTAAATATTTCTCGTAGTTATGTTTCTCGCATTGAAAAAAGAGCATTAACTAAAATACTCCGAGAATTTCTTAAAAGTAATAATGAAATGTAAAAAAAGCTTGAATTCTCAAGCTTTTATTAACTATTAAAGTTTATTAAATTTATTGCTCTTTCTGGCATAGATATATGCACTAGCAGCACCTACTAATAATGTACCAATTATTGCATAAGATACAACACCTAAGTTTTGATTTTGTTCTCCAGAACCAGGTTCTTTACCACCATTTTGGCCATCACCAGTATCTAAAATACCACCATCATCATAATCCATTGCACAATATTCAGCTGGAGCTGTAAATGTTAATGTAGCAATAGCTGGGAAGAAGTACCAATGCCATGTATCGATTACTTTAACTTTTCCTTCATTATTATAAGCACTATCGAAAGCATATCCTTCTGGTGCCCAGAAGCCTGGCATTGTCATTTGAGCTTTAGTTCTATTTGCATTTGTATTATAATTTCTTGTTACTGTAGCAGTAATATTAGTTACACTGCCATCACCTACTGTAGTAGGGAATTTAAATTCATATTGGATATTATCTTGAACAGATGCGTTCATCCACCACTCAATTTCTTGTTTTAAATCACTGTTGCTTTCAACAAGTTCTTCCCCTGTTTTATTTGGATTAGCGTTTACAATTGAAGTAATTCTTGCTGCAATATTTGCTGTTGGGTCAGTACTACTCTTCCACTCAACATCTTGACCATTATTACCTTGATAACTACCATGACTTTCATCATTAATATTTGGGTCTAAGATTTGAGCATCTGTATTACGCCATTGATAATGTGATAAATAAATATCATCGCCATCTTCCATTGCATAAGAATCAATGCTATCATCTTTAACTAAGAAACCATCAATACCCATAGCAACAAAACGGTTCCAGTCAGCTTTTGTCCATTTTGAAGTCCACTCAACATTTCCGTCCCATTCGTATCCTTCTGGCATATCGACATTGTAGAATTGACCTTGACTAGTCATTTGATGTTTTACTGATGAAGTTGGAGCAGTATTCATACAGTTATTACCTGAACAGTATACTATAGCTGCCTTATGAGCACCACATGTTCCATCTTTACATAAAGAAAAGTAATTTTTATCTCCACCATCACCGTTATCCATGTCTTTTAATCTTTTATCAGCCATATAATTTATAGCTCGACTTAATTGGCTTTCGACACTTAATTCATTACTAGTTACACCAAAGTCTTTAACATAACGGTCACCATACATCCTTTGTGTAAAATATGAACCCTTTGGATTATTATCCTTTGTATTTGCTTGTTCTTCCTGTTCTTCACTATAATATGTTGTATCAATCCAGGCATTTTCAGCCTCTAAAAAGTAATAATGCAATTTTATTGAACAATCCCCTGCTGCTTTAACAGCTGGCAACATTGGACTAATCATTAAAGCTATCGCTAGCAATACTACACTAACCTTTTTACCATGTTTTCTTAACATTTTTTTCATAATTTAATCCTCTCCTATATTCTGTTCTTATTATAAACCACATTTTCCCAATTATGCAACATTAAACTACATTATTTGTAAAAAAGCTGTCGATTATTGTCAAATAGTTTTAGAATTTTAATTATTTAAAAGTTTTTAAGTTATTTTCTCATTTTTTCAACATAATTTTTTTATTTTTTATCTTTATTAGATAATATTTTTATGCTATGATGGAAAATAGGAAAGGTTGGTTAAAGTGAAAGTTATTAAAATACAAGTATATAAAAAGACCTTAATATTTTCTTTTAAAGAACAAGAAAAAATAAATACCGACCTAACCATGATTACAACTAAGATTAATTTAGAAGAACTAGTATTCTCCTTTAAATATATCTTAAAAAATAAAAAATTAGTTATTAAATTTCTAAGTGATGTCATTAATAAAAAAAGTTTAAATCAAATTACTATAACCAATTATGAATTATTTGATTTAGCTTTAGAATTAATTAGTAAACTGCCAAAAATTACCAGTTTTGAAGTAAGAGATAAAACGGTTTTAACTTATGAAGATTGTTTAAAAATTATTAAATTAAAAGGCTTAAAACAATTTAAATGTTTTAGTATTCCTATGTTTATGTTAGAAAAACTAGATAAAAGTAATCTAGATGTTACTTTATATAGTGAAGAATTTTATCTAAGTAATTTTATGTTAGACAATAAATTTAATAATTATGCTGACATTTACTATGCTCGTTCTATTATTATTGACCATGAAATGAATAATGATGATATTAATGACTTTAAAACTTTTTTAGCTATTAACAAATATTTATCAGTCATTTATTTATATTATTATAAAAAAGAATTAGTTCAAAAATTAATAAATATTTTAGATAGTGTCAATGTCAAGAAAATAGAATTTAAAATATATCAACAAGATAAAGATAATAATGCTTTAGAAGAATTAGCTAAATATATTAATAAAAATAAAATTAAAAAATTAACTTATTCTTTTAAAATTATTTATTCAAGAGAATATATTAATAAAAACTTTATGAAGCAATTATCTTTTACTAATTTAAAAATGTGTGCCTTAATTATGATGATTACTTTAACAGCAGGTATTGGTTTTAAAGTATATTACGATTATAAATCTAAAGATGATGTTAATGATGTTTATGAGATGGTAAATTTAGTAAATGAAGTTGATACTTCCCCATCTGATGAGCAGAAAAAAGATGAAGAAGCTCAGAAACAAGTTATTGAAGCTCTAACCGAAGACTTTGAAAAATTATTGTCTATAAATAGTGAAACTGTAGGTTGGATTAGAGTAAATAATACTAATGTTAATTACCCTGTTGTCCAAACTGACAATAATACTTATTATTTAGAGCGTAATTTCTACAAAAAAAAGAACTATAATGGTTGGGTATTTATGGATTATCGTAATAGTATTGACGATATCAATGATAATACCATTATCTATGGTCATAATGGAACGATGTTTGGTTCTTTAAAAAATGCTTTGAAAGAAAAATGGTATACTAACGAAAAAAATCAGATTATAACTTTCAATACTCTTCATGCTCAACTACGTTATCAAATATTTGCTATCTATGTGACTACACCTGATTTTGATTATATTATTAATAATTATGTCTATCCTCAAAATTATACGAAATTCTTAGAAGAAGTTAAATCGCGTAGTATTTATGATTTTGGTGTAGATGTAACCAATGAAGATAAAATTTTAACATTAACAACTTGTGGTGACCAAAATGGTACAACTAGAATTGTTATTCATGCTAAATTAATTTAGTTATTTACCATTTATTTCAGCTAGTTTTTCATCCATCCAATGTTGTAAATTATTTTTTAAGGATTTAAATCCTTTTTTTGAATTATTAAATTCATCATTACTATTAAAATCTTTTATTGATAGTTTTAAATGTTTATTTTGTTCATCAACTTCAATTACTTTAGCTTCTATTTTTTTATCAGCAGAGATATAATCTTCAATATTTTTGACAAAAGCATTAGAAATTTCAGAAATGTGGATTAAACCTGTATATTCATTATCAATAGCTACAAATATTCCATATTTTTGGGTTCCTGTTATTTTCCCTTTTACGACATCCCCTATTTTATACATAAAATCACCTATTCGCCTTTATTATATCAAAAAGTATTTCTATTTCCCACTTCAAAGTAGTAGATTTTACTTTTTGTTTTCGTTATAATATTAATTGGTGATGAAAAATGGAAGATAAAATTAAAGCAGTTATTGAAGAATTAAGACCTTATTTAAATAGTGATGGTGGCGATATTGAATTTGTTAAATATGAAGATGACATCGTTTATATAAAATTAGCGGGCGCTTGTAGTGGGTGTGCTCATCGTAACGCCACGATATCTAATGTTGTATTATCTATGTTACAAGAAGAAATACCGGAGATTAAAGAAGTTAAGGAGTGTTAACTTCTTTTTTTAAAAGCCAATCTACTTTAGTTAAAGGGGTGTATAAACAGATGAGGTTATACACATCTTTTAAAAATATTTCATATTCATCTGTTTTAGATATGATATCGACCAAAACATTTTCCTCTATTTCATTAGCCATTATTTTTTCATATAAATCAAAATAATAAGAAGGATATAAAAGTCGCGCATATAACATGTGATATTCATAATTAGAAAGTTTATTATTTTTTAAATAGTATTTAAGTTCTAATAAAGGGTCTGAGTTTTTAATAAAGCTCTGTTTTAAATATTCCGCGACATCTCTTACTCTTAAATCAAAAATAAATGCTAAAGGATTATAAAAATTTAAAGAATAATTGGGATAGTAAATACGTTTATGAGATAAGGTTAAAATATAGTCTTTTAAATAATTTTCATTAGCATTATTAACATAACTAATAGCATTTTCTGCTAAACCTACATAATAACTAAAAGAATTTAATATTAAATCTTTTTCTTTCCCTATTTCTCTTATTTGGTATTCAAAATAATCTATCTTTTCACTCCATAATAAAGCCCAATCATTACGATATAGCTTACTTTTTTCTCTAGTTAATATGAGACTATTTTGAAATTTAGCTAAATCTATTAAATCTATTTCTTCATTTTCCATTTGTATTTTTAACATTACATATTTTATTTCATCTAGAACTGTAATAATTTTTCCCTCTTTATTATTTATAAATTGGTGACAAAAGATACCTTTATTGGCTAATTCATTTTCTACTTTTATTATATCTTGAAAATCTTCTATGGGTCTTGTGGTAGGAATAAAATAATAAGTGTTAAATTCATAATAAAAATAATAATAATTTTCTTTATTATATAATTTTTCAATTTTAATATTATAAAAGTATTCGATATCGCTTTTCATATTTAATAGTATGAAAAAACTTAAGCAATTATGCTTAAGCAGCTAATTTTAAACTTGCTTCATTTTGATTGTTTTGGACAACATTTTGAGTTGTTTGCATCGTTTGTTGAACATTTTTTACTTGATTAAATAAATCCATTGTTTCTAATTTAGATGTATTTAAGTCTGACACAATTCCAGCTAAGGCTACAGAAGACCTTATTTGATTACGCATTAAATTTCGAGAAGCTTCATCAAATGAAGTTATTTTTACTAAATCATCAAATCTTTTAACAAATTCTACCGGACTAATTACGTCAGTTGAAGGTGTAGTATCCACAGCAGGTATAGGATTACTTTCTACTGGCGCCGCTGGGGCGGGATTAATATCAACTGGAGCAACTGGTTCATCTATTTTAAAAGGCTCTACATCAATTGGGGTATTTGGGTCTAAATTAGCGGGAGCTGGTTCAAAATTAACTACATCTGTATTAACAGGAGCTGGGATATCTAAGCTTTCAACCGGTTGTTCTACTTGAGGAGTAGCAGCTGGTGCTTCTTTAGCAATTTCCGCATTATAATAATTTTCATAAGCAGTTTTTAATTTATTTTTACCATCAGTTTGTAAAGCTATTACTTTTCCACCGGTTTCAGACATATTCATACTTGGATTAATTTTTTTAAATTCATAACTAGCCATTATGCATTACCTCCGGTAATAATTTCACGCATAACATTTTTGATACGCGTCCACTCATCATCAGTTTCCACATCGATAAAATTATATTTACCATCTTCTTCTTTTAATTGGGAAACATGTAACTTAGCAAGTCCATTTGGATCTGTTTCGTCATAAGAATATATAACATAACTTCTGTTAAAATCAGCTATATCAAAAACAGCAATAATTTCCGCATCTGCAACTTCTCCAGAAGATTTTGTTACTTTCACTTTATCTGGCATAAAAATCCCTCGCTATTCTAGAATAATTATAGCAAAATGTTTTAGAAGTTTCAATAATTATTCATTTAGAATAGCATAATAACAAGATTTCCCGAAATTTCTACCTTTTATCTAGTGTAAAGTTTTGTCTATTGTGATAAAAAAAGATTACGGTTTTAATTACGGTAATCTTTTAAAATTTATTTTTTGTTATTTTTTTCTTTTTTGGCAGGAATTGGTAAAGTTTCTTTTCGTGATAAATTCAAGCGTCCCCTATTATCATATCCTAAAGCCTTAACGCGAATTTCATCGCCAACTTTTACTAAATCTTTTGGATGTTCCACTCTTTTATTATCTAATTGAGAAACGTGAACTAATCCTTCACAACCTGGCCATAATTCTACGAAGCAACCAAATTCTTCTACTTTCACAACTTTACCAGTATAAATTGCTCCATCTTCTACTTCACGGACAACTGCTTCTATCATTTCTTTAGTTTTGTTGATAACTTCTTCGTCCGTATGATAAATAATGACACGACCATCATCTTCTAAATCAACTTTAACAGCATCTTTATCATTAACAGTCTTAACATTACTAGCCTCTAAAATAATCTTAGTAATCATCTCACCGCCACGACCAATAACATCTTTAATTTTTTCTGGGTCAATATTAAAGGTAGCAATCTTTGGCGCATATGGACTAAGCTCTTTACGAGGAGCCGAAATACAATTTTCCATAACATCTAAAATTTCCATACGGGCTTTTTTAGCTTGAGCTAATGCTTCTTTTAAAATATTTTTAGTAACTCCTTTAATTTTAATGTCCATCTGTAAAGCACAAATTCCTTCTCTTGTTCCAGCGACTTTAAAATCCATATCTCCCATATGGTCTTCTAACCCTTGAATATCGGTTAAAATAGTATACTTATTACCTCTTGTAACAAGACCCATCGCAATACCAGCAACAGGAGCTTTAATAGGAACTCCAGCAGCCATTAAAGAAAGACAACCTGCACATATTGTTGCTTGCGATGAAGACCCATTACTTTCTAAAATTTCACTTACAACTCTTATAGTATATGGGAATTCTTCTTCAGAAGGAATAACCTGGGCTAAAGCTCTCTCACCTAAGGCCCCATGCCCTATTTCTCTTCGGCCTGGTGCACCATAACGGCCTGTTTCTCCTACGCTAAAAGCTGGAAAATTATAATGTAACATAAATCTTTTAGAATCTTCTAAACCTAAACCATCTAATATTTGATGTTCACCAATTGCTCCCAGAGTAGTTGTAGCTAATGATTGCGTCTGACCTCTTGTGAAAAGCGCCGAACCATGAGTACGAGGAAGTAAATCAATTTGAGCATCTAAAGGACGGATTTCATCAATCTTTCGACCATCAGGTCTGATCTTCTTGTCAGCAATCAAACGACGCACTTCTTCGGCCTCTAAATTATCTAAAACTTTTTTTACTTGTTTTAAATATTCTTCGGCATCTTCTCTTTCACCATAAATTTCGGTGAAATTACCAATAGCGTCTTCTTTTACTTCTTCAATCTTAGCTTCTCTTTCTTGTTTATCTTTTATACAAATAGCAGCTAAAATATCATCTTTAGAATATTCTTCTACAGCTTGTTGTAATTCTTCATCAATTTTAGCTAGTTCCACTTCGACTTTTTCTTGACCAACTTCCGCAATAATTTGTTCTTGGAATTCACATAACATTTTTATATGTTCATGCCCAAACATTAAAGCTTCTAACATTACTTTTTCGCTAACCTCATGAGCACCGGCTTCTACCATACAAATAGCATCTTTAGTACCAGCGACAGTTAAAGAAAGTTCACTTTGTTCAGCCTCTTCTACTGTAGGATTGATAATAAATTTTTTACCGATTTTACCTACTACAACACCAGCTACAGGACCATCAAAAGGAATATTAGAAATTCCCAAAGCTAAAGATGAGCCAAATAAAGCAGTCATTTCTGGTGAGCAATCTTGGTTTACTGATAAAACAGTGTTAATAACTTGAACTTCATTTCTAAAGTTTTCATCGAACATTGGTCTTATTGGTCTATCAATCAAACGGGCTGCTAAAGTAGCATTTTCACTTGGACGTCCTTCTCTTTTAATAAATCCTCCTGGAATTTTTCCCACTGAATATAATTTTTCATTGTATAAAACTGTTAACGGAAAAAAATCTTGAGTTACAGCATTTTTTCCCATAACAGCAGCAGTTAAGATAACTGTATCTTCATATCTTACTAATACGCTTCCATTTGCTTGTTTAGCCATTTCTCCTGTTTCAACAATTATCTTTCTTCCTAAAAAGTCTAATTTAAATACTTTTTTCATTTTTACCTCCACTACTTCTTATTTTAAAAAAATAGACACAAAAATCCTTTTGTGCCTATTTTCTGATATTTAATTCTTGAATTAATTTACGATAACTTACTATATCGTTCTTCTTTAAGTAATCAAGTAAACTACGACGCTTACCAACTTTTTTTAGAAGACCTCTTTTAGAATGATAGTCGTGAATATGAATTTTTAAATGTTCAGTTAATTCATTGATTTCTTCAGTTAAAATTGCAATTTGTACTTCTGTTGCTCCACTATCATTTTCATTTTTGCCATACTTTTTAACAAGTTTTGCTTTTGCTTCTTTTGTTAAAGCCATTTTCAAATTCCTCCTTTTATAATAACCAGTTTAAACCTCGTGAAAATTCGGAGTATTTTTTCACCAAGTAAAAACTTACTAATTAATTATATTACATTGTTTTAGTTAAATCAACTAAAATCTCACATTTTCCCTATAGAAACCTATTGCCAAAGAAAAAGGAACAACTACTCGCTTTCATTGTCCTTTGCTTTTCTTAGAATATCGTGTAACTCTTCTTCTGTTATGCTTAAAGCATCACATATTATATCATCAGATACGCCCCTGTCATGGAAGGCTATGGCAGCTTCTTCTTTAGTTCTTTTAGCACTGACGTAATCTCTTCTCTGCAGCTCAGTCTCATACAACCATTTCTGTTCTGCTTCCTTATCATATGCTAATCTTTCCCATAGCTCTTGTATCTCTGATGCCTCTTCTGCTTCCTTTCGATATTCTTTCATTATTTTATTTCCTCCTACTACTTCTTTTATATCCTCATATCTTGTTTCATTGTATGCTAACATTAGTTTTTCAATATCTGTCAGTTCCTCTTTATTATAAAACTTTTCCCTTATATTTGGTAGATATATAAATATAAATTTTACTTTTTCTGTTAATATATAATTTTTATTTTGAATATGATATTCTTCAATTGTTTGTTTATTTCCTCTAAATCTAAAATTACATATATTTATTTGAATTGTTTGTTGATATTTATATTCTTCTCCTTTAAATCTTTGACTTCGATATATTTCATGTGCATAGTCAATATTTCTTTCCAAGGCTTGAATATTTGCCCAATTATTCATTTCTATATTATATATTTTTTCTCCTACTTTAACTACCAAATCTACTGTTTTTCTACTATCATAATAATTTCTCTTATCCAAAGTATTTTTTATAAACTGAATATTTTTGATTATATATTCATATTTTAATCCTGTACAATATGCTATCAATATTGCTACATACTGTTTTCTTCCTTCATTATTTAACATAGTCAAAAACATATCATCATACACTAAAGGGATAAACTTACTATCTTTATTAAACCTATAAGCATATTTTGTTTCTGTAGGTAGGTCAAATAACACTTGCATTTTTTCACCTCCGTTTCCTTTCATATTAAAAGGACTTTTTAGTCCTTCCATTAGTTATATTATAGATAAATCTCTGATTTCCTTTTTTTTATTGCAAATTTTTTTATTTTTTTTACAAAAACATCTTATAAGGCTTTTTTTTGCTTTTATCTTTAGCATATATTTGATAAAGTGCTATTAAATTATTTTGATAAAAATAAGCAGTTAATTTATTATTATCTGTATTGACAATAATTGCCCCATTTTTAATTTTTTCATATTCGCTAGCATCTAAATCAACCCGAGGAATTGTTTTTAAAATGTCTTCAATCCTCAAATACTTATAATTACCTTTCTCTATATCCTCTAAAGTATAACTATCTTCTATTGTAAAGTCCCCTTGCTTAGTTCTAACCAAATTATTCATTGTTCCAATTACATTTAATTTAGTGCAGATATCTTGAATTAGGCTCCTTATATAAGTCCCTTTGGATACTAATACTTTAAACTTGATAATATCTTTATCATAACTTAATAATTCAATACTTTTTATTTCAATTTTTCTTTTTGGTAAGCTTACTATTTCATTATTTCGCGCATACTCATATAATTTCTTGCCCTTTACTTTAACAGCCGAATATAATGGCACTTCTTGGATGCTTTCTCCTAAAAAAGATAGCAACACTTTTTTAATTTCTTCTTCTTTTAATAAAGGTGACTTTTTGGTTTCTAAAATTTCCCCGGTAATATCACCAGTAGTAGTTTTTAAACCTAACTTAATCTCTGCTATATACTCTTTATACGCAGAGGTTATAAGTTCTACTAATTTCAAAGCTTTACCAACACATATGACTAAAACACCCGTAGCTAACGGGTCTAAAGTACCAGTATGACCAATTTTTTTGGTATTTAATATTTTATTTAATTTATTAACAACATCTCGACTGGTTATTCCTTTTTCTTTATTAACAACTATAATCTTATTCATACTTCTTCATTTTCATCATGTAAACTTTGAATAATTCTTTCGATATTATTACCATATTCAATTGATTCATCATATTCAAATGTTATTTTAGGAGTGTGTCTTACTTCAATTCTTTCTGCTATTTCTTTACGAATATAACCAGCTGCTTCATTTAATTCTTTTTTGATAATATCTTTATCTTCATCATTAATCGCTGTAAAATATACTTTAGCAAAGCTTAAATCATTTGTTACATCAGCACCTGTTATAGTTACAGTTTTAAAATTATAATCACGAGATTCATTTTGTAATATATCACTTACTTCTTTAGCTATTTGAGAAGCTATTCTTTTTATTTTTATTTCTGACATTAAAATCACCTAAAAAAAGTATATCATGTAAATTTTGAGATGTAAATTAATGAAAATACTATATCTTATGTTTAAGAAAATTTGCGCATAATAAAAATCTACCAGCTTAGCTGGTAGTTTTATTAAGCACTAAAAGTGCATCTTACTGGCAGCGCTATATTGCGCT
>CANQEJ010000015.1 GCA_947594925.1 uncultured Bacilli bacterium | reverse complement strand
CAATCTCCTAATTTATATGTAAAATCTGTTACATCTTCATTTATTTTTTGCTTTGTAAGTATTCTACCAGCTAGTAAGTTACTATCACCTGCTACTGCTTCAATAGTAATCTTAAAAGTAAAACTTTTATTTTCTCCATCTTGTTCAGATGTATCTTTATCCATCCAACTTCTTATTTGGACAGTCTTTGTTTGTTTCGGCCCTACTACTCCTGTTCCTATTATGTATGATTGAGCATTACTAAAATTATCTATTTGTCTAGTATCTGTCTTAGTAGCAGCAGATAGTAGCTTATAATCATTATCTACTGCTACTTTTAAATGACTATCTGCTAATGTACTTCCTGTTTGTTTATTTAGTATTACATTATATGTTGATACTGTATCACAGGTATTTTTTATTTGAACTTCATATGCATCATTTTTCATACCTTGTTCATCTGTTTGTGGAAAGCCATTTTCCATAGTTATACCTGTTCCATTAGTTTCCTCATAACTAATATCAAAACAAGCATATGTATTTTTATTTATTCCTGTTTGGGTGTGTGTCCTACTCCATATGGCATAGGTAAATGTCGTTATTGCGAGTATCAACATTATTCCTATTACAGTTATTGTTGTTATTTTACGTTTTCTTTCCTTCATTACATTTATTCCTTCCTATCTTTACATCTAAGTCTATTATACCCCCCCCCGGTTTGTTGTAAAGCAGAAAGTTCTTGGTTGACGTTTTTGCATGAAAAAACGATGATTAGTTATCATCGCTTATAAATATTTTTTATACTCTTTAAATTCTGAACCTGTTTCTAAATCAGTATCTGCTAATTCTTTAAATAATTTCTTTTGGTTTCTATCTAGTTTAGTTGGGATTATTACCTTGGTAATAACATACATATCCCCTTTACGAATTGCATTAGGAACTTTAACTCCCTTGCCGCGTAATTTTAATTTAGCACCATTTTGAGTTCCCTCTTTGATATCTAAAATTACATTACCATAAATAGTTGGGATTTCTTTTTTACAACCTAAAGTAGCTTCTGTTATAGTTAAAGGTAATTCTAAATAGATATCTTCATCTTCTCTTTCAAATAATGGATGAGATTTGACATTAAATTCAATATAGATATCTCCATTAGGTCCCCCGTTGTAACCAGCTGAACCTTTGCCAGAAATTCTAATTTTGTTACCAGTATCAACCCCTTCTGGAACTTTAACAACTATTTCTTTATTTTTACTTACGTGTCCTTTACCACGGCAAGCAGTACAAGTTGTTTTAAAGATTTTTCCTGTTCCTTCACAATTTGGACAAGTGCTTTCTGATTGGAATACTCCAAACATTGTTTGTTGTTGCTGTACTATACGTCCACGCCCACCACAGGTAGAGCACGTAGATTCATCAAAGCCTCCCTTACCATCACATTTATCACATTTTTCATCTAAGTCAAGACGAAGACTTTTTTCACAACCAAAGATTGCTTCTTCAAAAGTTAAGTTTAATCTTATTAAAGAATCTTGACCTTTTACAGGACGGTTTTTACGACTGCCACCACGGCCACCAAAGCCTGAGAAACCTCCAAAGCTACCACCAAAAAGGTCACCAAATATCGCACCTAAGTCAATATCATCGGTACTAAAGCCTGAGAAACCTCCAAAGCCACCACCCGCATTAGGGTCAAAAGCGGCATGGCCAAATTGGTCATATTGACGACGTTTTTCAGGGTCGGATAAGATAGCATAAGCTTCTCCTATTTCTTTAAATTTTTCCTCTGCCCCAGGTTCTTTATTAACGTCAGGATGATATTGTTTAGCTAGTTTTCGAAATGAACGTTTTATTTCATCTTCCGTAGCATTTTTCGAAACACCTAAGACCTCATAATAGTCTCTTTTATTACTATTCATCCTCTACCTCCTTACTAATCTTCTTATATAACTCTATTTGTTCATCAAAGAAACGAATTGCTTCATCTAAAACATTTTTATTTTTTAAATCAATACCTAATATTTTATAAACTTCTTCTGGTTTTAAATTAGAACCACACTTTAAAAATTCATGATATTTATTTAACATATTATCTTCTTGATTAATTATTTTTCTAGAAACTATAGCAGCAACAGATACACATAAAGCATAACTATAAAGATAGAAATACATATAATAATGACTTCTTGTTACCCATGAGTGATAACTGTATTTATTGTTTTTAATAACATTACCTAAATAAAAGTCTTTATATTTTTTAACTAAGTTATTTAAATAATTAGAACTTATTATTTCCCCTTGTTCTTTATATTCATACATATCTTGTTCCATCTGCGCTTCCATGATGGCATCAAAAAAATTATTTTGAAAAGTTTTTAAAGTATTTTCAATACCTTGCATACGTTCTTTTTTATCTTTAAAATTAACTGATACATAATGATTAACTAAAAATTCATTAGTTAAAGATGCAACTTCAGCTACAAAAGAAGAATTACCACGATACCATAATAAATTATTTTCATTGATATATTGATAATTGATATTATGACCTACTTCATGAGCAATTGTTAAAATACCATTATAGTTATCATTAAAACTTAATACAATCCGAGATGGATTATGATAACCAGAGATACTATAACCACCACTTACTTTTCCTTTATAAGAACAATAATCAATATAGTTACAAGCAAATACTTGTTTAACTTTATTGACATAATCTTCTCCTAAAATGGATAAAGCATTTAAGATAATAGTTTGAGCATCTTTAATGGAATAACTTTTATTTTCATTACTCCAATTTAAAGCAGTATCGTAACTATGTAAAACATCTAATTTTAAGACATCTTTCATTAATTTAAAATATTCTTGCCAAGATTTTTTATTATTTTTAGCACAAGCTTTTAAATTTTCAAAAACTTCATTACTAATATGTATTATTTTTAACTTTTCTTCCCAAGCAGAATTATAGTTTCTTATTTTAGCTAAGTTAACATTATTTTCAATATAATTATTAAGCAAAGCACTTTCGGTAACTTCATACTGTTTGATAACCTTACCAAAATTCATTGATACTTTTTTTCTTATTTTTTCTTGCTTATTTTGTTTAAGCAAACCAATATTATTAGTTAAAATAGGAATTGTTTTATCATCAATTTTGATATTACCGTAATTATGCTCACTATTTATTAAAGTAGAGGAAATATTTTCATAACTAGAATAAGTTTGAGTTAATAAAGAAATTAGTTGTTCTTCTTTAGGTGATAAGATATGCCCTTTCATTTCATAAACATTTTCTAATATAACTCGGTAATCTTCTAAGTTAGGATTTTCTTTAAATAAATTAGCAAATTCTTCTTCAGTAAAATTAATTATTAAAGGTTCAAAAAAGGCTGTTTTTTGTTCAAAGTCGGTTTCTATTAATTGTAATTTATTAAGCATTTTTAAGTAAAGTTCATTTTGTAAATCTAAATCATGATTAACACTACTATAAATGAATAAATCAACAATATCAGAATTAATTTGAAAATAAAGACTTAAAAACTCTTCTAGTTGTTTACTATTTAATTTTTTTTCGTTATAGTTATCTAATTTTTGAATATCTTTTTTGACAGTATTTAAGGTATTTTCCCAATCTTTTAAAGAAGCAAAATAATCGCTTAAATCTATTTTATATTTATCTGGTACTTCTTTTATATTATTATATTCCATATTTTTTTCCTCTACTTTTCTTTTCTTATTAACGAATAAAGAAAGAGATATTAATCTCTTTTTTTATTATTTTTCTTCATATGATGCTTCTTCAACATCATCATCTTTCTTAGTATCATCAGTATCTGTTGAAGCATTTTCAGTTTGATTATTCTTAGCTGCTTCTTCATATACTTTAGAAGCTAATTTCATAGCAGTTTCATTTAAAGCATCTTTTTTAGCTTTAATGTCATCAATGTTATTCTTTTCAATAGCTTCTTTTAGTTCTTTAATTTTATTTTCAGCATCTTCTTTATCTTTTTTATCAACTTTGTCACCTAAATCTTTAATAGCTTTTTCTGTAGCAAAGATAATTTGGTCTGCTTCATTACGAGTTTCAGCTTCTTCTTTCTTTTTGTTATCTGCTTCTTTATTAGCTTCTGCTTCTTTCATCATTTTTTCAATTTCTTCATCAGTTAAGTTAGTTGATGAAGTAATAGTAATAGATTGTTCTTTGTTAGTTCCTAAATCTTTAGCAGATACATGAACGATACCATTAGCATCGATATCAAATTTAACTTCAATTTGTGGAACTCCTCTTGGAGCTGGAGGAATATCGCCAAGTTGGAATCTTCCTAATGTTTTATTGTCAGATACCATTGGACGTTCACCTTGTAAGATATGAATATCTACAGCAGGTTGATTATCAGCAGCTGTTGAGAATACTTGAGATTTACTTGTAGGAATTGTCGTATTTCGAGGAATTAAAACAGTCATAACATTTCCTAAAGTTTCAATACCTAAAGAAAGTGGTGTAACATCAAGTAATACTAAGTCATCAACTTCCCCAGTTAAAACGCCACCTTGAATAGCAGCACCCATAGCTACTACTTCATCAGGGTTAACTTCTTTAGAAGGTTCTTGACCAAGTTCTTTTTTAACAAGTTCTTGGATGTATGGAATACGAGTTGAACCACCAACTAAGATAACTTTATTAATATCACTAGCTTTTAATTTAGCATCTTTTAAAGCTTTACGAACGCTATCCATAGTACTATCAAATAAATCACGACATAAATCTTCAAATTTAGCACGAGTAAGTTCCATTTCTAAATGAAGTGGTCCATCTGCGCCTTGAGAGATAAATGGTAAACTAATTTGCGTAGTTGACATACCAGATAAGTCTTTCTTTGCTTTTTCGGCAGCATCTTTTAGACGTTGAACAGCCATTTTATCTTTAGATAAATCTACGCCATTTTCCTTTTTAAAGTTTTCTACTAAGTAATCAATAATTTTTTGGTCAAAGTCATCACCACCTAGACGGTTATTACCACTAGTTGATTTAACTTCATAAACACCATCACCAAGTTCAAGGATTGAAACATCAAATGTTCCACCTCCTAAATCGTAAACTAAGATAGTATGTAAATTATCTTGTTTATCAGCACCATAAGCTAAAGCAGCAGCAGTTGGTTCATTAATGATACGTTTTACATCAAGACCTGCTATTTTACCAGCATTTTTAGTAGCTTGACGTTCTGCATCATTAAAGTAAGCAGGTACGGTAATAACAGCTTCTGTTACTTTTTCCCCTAAATAAGCCTCTGCATCAGCTTTTAGTTTACTTAAAATCATGGCACTAACTTCTTCCGGAGTATATTTCTTACCACTAATTTCTACTTTTTCACTTGTTCCCATTTTTCTTTTAATGGAAATAACAGTTTTATCAGGATTAGCTATAGCACCACGCTTAGCAGCTGCTCCAACGATTGTTTCATCATCTTTTTTTAAAACGACAGATGGAGTTGTTCTTTCTCCTTCGGCATTGGTAATTACAGTAGGATTTCCTCCTTCCATAACTGCCACACAACTATTTGTTGTACCTAAATCTATACCTATTATTTTACCCATATTAATCATCCTTTCTTTATTAGAGTAAATTATTCATTAACTTTGACCATTGCTGGTCTTATAACTTTGTCTTTATAAGTATATCCTTTTTGTAAAACAGCCAGAACCACATTAGGTTCTTCTTCAATAATGCTTTCTTTTAAAACAGCTTCCATTGTATACGGGTCAAATTCTTTACCTAAACAATCTATTTCTTTTACTTCAAATTTTTCTAAAGCTTTTAAAAGATTAGCATATATTAATTTAAAACCAGATAAATACTTTTCATCAGTAGTTGTATCCATTTCAATAGCTCTTTCAAAGTCATCAATTATTGGTAAGATATTTTTAATAAACTCTTCGCCATCATATTTTAATAACTTTTCTTTTTCTTCGCCATTTCTTCTTATAACATTAGCAAGTTCTGCTTGAACTCTTAAGTATTTATCCGTAAGTAAAGCATTTTCTTCTTTTAATTTTTCTAATTCTTTATTTACTTTTGGTTTTTTCGCTTTTTCTTTTTTAGAAATTGTTTCTTCTTTTCCTTCTTGTTTAACTTTTTCTTCCATATCGTGCTCCTTTATCTATTTCCAATATTTTGATTAATGTAATCAAGTAAGGCAATTACTCGGTCATATTCCATCCTTTTAGGACCTACTATGGCAATGGTGCCTTCTTCGCCATTAAAATTATATTTTGTTTTTATAACTGTTACATCATCGTCAAAATGATTATCTTGACCGATATAAACATTAACCCCATTTTCATCTTCTTCAATGCTTTTAATTAAATCTTCATCTTCAAATTTATTAATGATATTTTTAATTTTAGCAGCATCGCTATATTCTGGTTGTTTTAACATATTAGCTTTACCACTAAAGAAAACATTAGATGAATTTTTAGCAAAATCACTAAAAGCATCATAGAAAATATTGTAAACTGCTTGATACTCACGCACCTTTTTAGCAATAATTGGTTTAATATCAAACTCTAAACGAGCACTAACCTCATCAATAGGAGTACCAACTAACATTTTATTAATTATTTCACTAGTTTTGACAACTTCATCAATAAAAATGTTAGGAGCTAAAGTAAACTGTTTGTTTTCTACTATTCCTTTATCAGTACAAACTAAAGCCACTATTTTATTATCATCTAAAGGAATAATACTAACTTGTTTTAATTCATTATCTTTACTACTTTTTCCTAAAACAATAGAAGTATAATTAGTAATCTCCGAAATAATTTTAACACACTCATTAATAGCATCACTTACTTCTAAAGCGTTATTATGGAAAATAGTTTGAAGTTTTAAAACATCTTCTCCTGTTAGTTCTTTCGGTTTCATTAAGTGTTCAACATAATATTTATAACCGGCTTCACTCGGAATTCTTCCAGATGAGATATGATTTTTCTCGAGCATTCCTAAGTGTTCTAAGACGGCCATTTCATTACGAATTGTAGCACTAGAACATTTTAGCTTATCACATAATGATTTAGAACCAACTGGACGGGCGTTTTTAATATAGCTTTCTACTATTTCCTTAAGTAGTTTCTTTTGTCTATCGTCCACTTCATCACCTCATTTTAGCACTAGCAAAACTCAAATGCTAACTTCATTATAATAGTATGTTTAGCACTTGTCAATATATGAGTGCTAATTTTTTTAAAATTTGTCAAAAAAAGATTATCACTGTGATAATCTTTAATATTTACTAAGCTGTCTTTGAAAAGCCTGCTCTACTTCTTGAACTTCTAAGACTTTTATTTTTAAAGCTTGATTTAAAATAGTTGTTAACCTTTTTCTTAACTTTAATAAATCTTCTTTCGTTGTAATTTGCTTATCCATAAAAGCTGTATCTTTAATCCAGATAATATTTAAAGCATTTAGTTTTGCTATTTTATCTTCATCTAATTTATCAGTCATATATTTATGTTTTTGGGTAGCTAACCAATTACTTAAATTAATCATTTCGCCATCAACTAAAACACTATAATTTTTAGGAACTTCTATATGATTATGATATTGATAAAAGTTTTCTTTTAAAAGATTATAGTAGAAATCCCAATCTTTAGTAAATTCCCAAACAATATTTAATTTTTCAAGTAAAGCTATTTTTGAAGCACTTAAAGTATTCTTTTTCTTACTTTTTCTTTGATAATTAATCCATACTCCTAATTTAATAGTTTCATTATTATCTATAAATTCATAATTAAAAGGAATATTTAAATGACCATGTTCTTTATAAAAGGCTACGGCATAATTATACATTTTAGTCCATTTATATTCAATTACAGACCAAATCATCCCAATAGCATTTAAGGCATCTATTTGTTTTTGGCTTAAAACTTGTTGATGATATTTTTTACGTAACTCGGCAAGCCAATAATATAAATATACTTTTTCTTGTCTTTCATTTAAAACATATTCATTTTCCGAAATATTTAAATGGCCATGTTTTTGATAATAAGCCTTCGCTAAAGGATAAAATATTTTAACAGAATTACGACGAGGCATTTTAGCAATACCTAGTTTTTCTAATTTTTCTTTATGTATCGCACTTAATTTATTTTGATAATATTCATATTTATTACGATATAGCCACTCTCCTAAGTTAATGACTTCATCTTTATAGATAACTTTAAAATCACGAGACATATTTATATTATGTTCTTTATCATAGTAATTTTTTAAAAGTTCATAATAAAAATCCCAATCTCTTTTTGCTGAAGTTTTTCTAAAAGACCAAACTATATAAAGACCATCTAAAAGTTCAATTTGCTTTTCTGTTAATTTTCCTTCTTTTTTTAGACGTCTTTGGGTAGCAAGCCAACTTCCTAAATGAACTGCCTCTTCTTTGTTATCTTTATTTACAATGGTAATAGTATATGTATAGGGAATTAAAAGATTATTATTTTTCTTATAATACCATACACATAAATCATAGTAATAATCCCAATTACGAATAGTTTTAGTTTTTGTAAATAAACCTATTTTATTAAATTCTTTTAATTGATATTTAGAAAGCTGACGCGCGTAGCTACGGGCTTTTTCATTTTTAAGCCACTTACCTAAAGGAATTATTTCTTGATTTACCCATACCTCATAATCTTCAGGCATTTCTTTATCTGGATTTTCCTTATAATATTCTTTAACTAAATCAAAATAAAATTGCCAATCATAAGGAAACATCCCCGAATTTTTACGCCAAAGCATTTTAATTAGATTTAATTTTTCTTCTTTATCTTTAGGTAAAAGACCACGTCTTTTTTGTTTACGTTGATAATAAATCCAACGTCCTAAATTATAACTTACACCATCGATAGTAATAACATATCTAACATTAATATTTAAATTACAATAAGTTTTATAATAATCTCGGGCCAGGGAATACATAAATTCCCATTTCTCTTCTTTATTCATATTAAACCCCCTATAATTTTTTTATTAATTTTTGATTTACTTCTTCTTTTATTAAAGCAGCCTTAGTATTCTTGGGATATTCTGCCAATATTTCTTGAACCATTTCCATAATTTTTTTCTGACGTTTTAATAGTTTGTAAGGTGTATCGATTTTGCTATTTAAAAAACGATATTTAGGAACATCCCATACAATATTTAACTTTTCTAAACGTTCTATTTCATCAGGTGTTAATAAACCTTTTTGATATTTAGTACGCATTGTATTTAACCACTTACCTAAATTAATATCTTCGATATTATAATCACGTGGAATAAATAAATGGCCATGTTCTTCATAAAATTGTTTAGCATATATAAATTGTAGTTCTTTCAAATATGAGGGATAGTTCCATACCATACCCATATCATCCAATTTTCTTTTCAAATCACTTGATATAGTATTATTGGCATATTTACATCTTTGCACTTTAATCCATCTTCCTAATTTAAAACCATCGGCACTGCAATAATCACCTAACATTATAAGATTTCCATGCTCTTCATAATATTTTTGGGCATGCTCTAAACCTACTTTTAAACTATTATCTTTAGCATCCCAAATCATTTCAATTTTTTCTAATTTTTCAATTTTTTCTGAAGAAAGTTTTCCCATTTTATAAAAACTTCTTTGATTTCTTAGCCAATTTCCGATATTTTTTCCAGCCATAGTATATTTAACTGGTATTTTTAAATGATGATTTTCTTCGTAATATTGACAAGCTAAAGTATAAAAATCATCCCAAGAAGAATAAGGAGATACTTGAAAATCAATAGATATTTCTTTTAATAAAGCAAGGCGCTGGGAACTCAATTTCTTTTGATGGTATTTTTGCTTTTGTAAATTTATCCAAGGATATAATTCTGGCACATTTAAATCATGATATATATCATAATGGTCTTTTAATTTATAATAATTCGTTGAATCAATCTAAAGTGCACAAATAAGTGCAATAGATGGAAAAAAGTGTATTTTTAAAAGAAAATGCACTTTTTTAAAGTGATTTTTATGATAATAATGATAAAAAAGTAGATAAAAGATAGAAAAAGTGGTATATTATCAATTGTGAGAAGAAATTCTTCCACGCGAAAGAGTGCAGATATGTGTGAATTTTTAAAACTAAATGCACAATACCTACACGATATTTTGTAAGATAAGTGGCAATTTATTTGTCAAAATTTGATATTTATAATGAACGCTTATAAATATCTTTTTTTTGTTTTTTAGTTTGTTAATTATATTTATTTTGTAAATTGCAGTAAAGGTTAAAATGAACGCTTCGCGACCTTGACATGCAATTTAAAAATAAATGATATATAGATAACAAAAACAAAAAATTAATATTTTAACAATGAATCATTAAGTACTACATCATCTGGTTTAATATAATGGCAATTAAGTTTTTTTAATATATACTCATCACATAAGAATAACATTGCTTCATATGGTGATTTGCCATTTAAAGACTCACGACATAAACTATTGATATTATTCATAAATAAATCACAATCTTCTTGAGTAATGTTTTTAAATGATGACCCTTTAGGTAGAATATAACGAATAAATTCATGATTTTTTTCTATACCACCTTTTTGCCAAGAACAAGAAGGGTCACAATAAAATACTTTGCTAATTACTTCTCCAGTATGATGATTACACTCAATATTAGAAACATCAAAGAATTCATGACCATTGTCAGTAAGAATAACTTGAAATAGTCTTTTATAATCTTCTTCAGGAATAAATGTTTGAAGAATTTCAAATATTCTAGTCACTTCATCAGTGGTTTGGGATTCAAGTTTAAATATAAGCATAAAGTGAGATTTTCTCCAAAAAAGAGTAAGAAAACAATCAGGTTCAGTTTTTAAACCTTCAACAGTATCCATTTCAACAATGTTTAAATCAGGATTTTTGCTTGTGTAATCTATAAAATTTTCATAAGTTCTACCTATTAAAATCTCTCTTTCTTTTCTAGTTCTTCTATTAGGATTATTTTTTCTTTTTTTATATTTAACAATTCTAGGAAAATCTAAGGGTCCAAATTCAAATACATTATTATTAACATAATTATAAAATGATGGTTTAGAAAAATCTAAAATATCAGGATGATTAATATATAAATGATTAATAGTTTGACCTTTTTTTATTAGAGGAGTGAGAATAGTATTAATTTCATAAACTTCTTCAGGAGTTAAATTAATTCCTTTTCTAGCGTTACTCTTAACTTCTTTATAAGAATCATTAGCTTTTCTAGCATAATAAGTCCATCTAACTTTTCTACAACCACTTCTAGATTTACAACCATTACAAACATATGGAGATTTGTTTAATCTTTCACAAGATAAATCTAAATCAGGATGATTAATTTTATAATTATTCCAACTAGATGGTTCAGAATAAACTTTATTTCTATCAATTTCTCTTAAAACAGAAGAGTGACATCTATTTATTTCTTTAGCAATTTGATTGATAGATTTATTATCATTTAATCCATCTTCAATATTTTTTCTATCTTCATAAGATAGATGAGAATAATTTGTCATAGTATTTATACCTCCTTCTTATGACAAATAAATTGCTCAGGAGGTATTATACATGATTACAAAACTTACTGCACATCTTCTGTGCACTTCCTTTTTTTAATTACAATTTATAATAATTTGTAAACCAATTAGTTTCTTTTATATTCCAAACCATGTTTAAAGCATTTAACAATTCTACTCTTTCTTTAGAAAGTCTTCCTTTACTATATTCATATCTTTGATAACAGACCCAACGTCCTAATCTTTTATCTTGATAGATTAAATTACTAGGTGGCATTAAATGACCATATGTTTCAAAATAATCTTTAGCAACTAAATAGGAATTATACCAGTTTCTCATAAAATCCCCTCACATTGGCTCATAGTATACAGCTATTATGAAAAAATAGCAACAAAAAAGACCTTGGGAGGTCTATTTTTTAAGTTGGCCTAATTTTTCTTGAAATGATTTTAATAAAGCACTTTTCTTTCTAAGAAGAGTTGGATATTTAGATTCACTATTACAACATCTTAAGGCTGTTCCTAAAATATTAATAGGACTACCAAAGCCTAAAGAGTAATCAGCTTTAGAATAAGCATCATTGATTAACATAAAAGGAACAGAACCATAGAAATTAACCGTAGCTTTTTCAGGAGACAAGGAACTTATTTGTAATTCTTTATTAATACCAAATAATGATGAAACCATTAAAGTTGCTTTACCAGCACAAATTTCTTGTAATAAAGCAATATCAGTATCGATTTCATGAAGTTTTTCTTTAATTTCATTAATCGTATTTAAATTATCTATGCGCGTGTTAATGATGACTAAATCATAACCACTTTGAAATACTAAAGTTTGCATTTTTTCTTTATTAGCTAATAATTCTTTACTACATAAAAGATATTTAATTTTTGGACTGGCCACATTAGCAAAACCATTAGCCATATAATTTATAGTATTTAAGTTTTCTTGGTCAGTTAAGATAGCTGTATTAATATTGGTTTTTTCTAAATAATCAGCAAGATATTCCGAAGCCCGAATATTTTCTAGTAAGTTAATAACATTAGTTACTCCTTCTAAAGGAAATAAAGAATAAAAATGGAGTGTTTTAGTATCAACAGTTTTATAAACTATAGGGGGTGTAATAATACTATCAACTAATTTAGTATAGTTACATTTATTAAAATTAAAGAAAATAAAGGTATCGTCATCTTGAATAGTAAAATCATCATTGATACAAAAAGGTGTAACATTGTTTGGTAAGATATTACTATTTGCAAGAACATTTAATTTTTTGGCATATTCTGGCCATTTTTCTCCACTTTTACTATTAAATACAACTCGAGCTAGGGTTTTTAAATCTTCAGTTTTAGTAGTATCAGTAATAACACTTTCGCCAAAAACTAAACCAATATTAAAGGCCTTGAAAGCAGTAAAGGTAAAGTTATTAATTAATTTAGCAATTGTTTTATACTCTGTTAAACTATTTTGATTTAAAATGAAATGTACTATTACCCGATTTAAATCCATTTTTAAATATTTAACAAATTTATTTAAAGATTCTATTACTTCTTCACAATTTAGATGAACAAAAATATGAATTCTAGTTTCTTTACCAATATTATCATCATTAAATTTTTTTAAATTAGGATTATTAATTAATTCATTGTTATCAATTAAATCATTAACATAGTTATAATTACTTGCATTTAAAGTACCAGTTGAAAATAATTGATAACCAGTTGTATAATCAGAAGCATTAGATTCTATAGAACAATAAAGATTTTCTTGCATCATTTTATCTAAGGTTGGTAAGGCATTAGCATCATATATACTATAAGAATCTTTTTTTTCAATACCAAATCCGTTTATTAAAAATAAAACTGTCTTTTCCATTTTACTCCCTCCATTTTATTACTTTAAAAGAATAGCATATTTTTGGACATTAGTCTATAACCCTTAAGTCAAGTAAATGTTAAATGGTTAATTTAATGCCATTGCCAATTTCTTATTTCTTCTAAGTCTTGGCCATATTCTTTAATGTATTCTTTATGTTCAATTAATTTATTTTGACACCATTGTTCTAGGTTTGTTTTTTCATCTTCTAGTTTTGGTAAATACTTTAAGGCATCTAATACTAAGTGAAAACGGTCAATTTTGTTTTGAACCCGCATGTCAAAAGGAGTGGTAATTGTTCCCTCTTCTAGATAACCGTGGACATGCATATTTTGATTTTTTCTTTTATAAGTTAGTTCATGAATTAATGATGGATAACCGTGGAAAGCAAAAATAATTGGTTTGTTTTTCGTAAACAAAGAATCATAATCACTATCAGATAGACCGTGCGGATGTACATATTCTGGTTGCAGGCGCATTAAATCGACAACATTTACTACTCTTATTTTTAATTTAGGAAAATTCTCTTTTAAGATAGAAACTGCTGCCATTGTTTCTAAAGTTGGCGTATCTCCACAACAAGCCATAACAATATCCGGAACCTTAGCATTATCTGTACAAGCAAATTCCCAAATACCAATTCCTTTAGTGCAATGAACTACGGCTTCATCCATTGTTAACCATTGTTTAGATGGGTGTTTAGAAGCAATAATAACATTTATATAGTTTTTAGTTTTAATCACGTGGTCAAAACATGATAATAAAGTATTAGTATCTGGTGGCAAATACATACGGACAGTATCAGCTTTTTTAGTAACTAAATGATTTAAAAAGCCAGGGTCTTGATGAGTAAAACCATTATGGTCTTGTTGCCAAACATGAGAAGAAATCAAGAAGTTTAAACTAGCAATCGGCGCACGCCACTCTAACTCTTTAGAAACTTTTAACCACTTAGCATGTTGAGAAACCATAGAATCAATAATTCTAATAAAAGCTTCGTAGCTATGCATAAACCCATGACGACCAGTTAGTAAGTATCCTTCTAATAAACCTTCGCAAACATGTTCAGATAAGATGGAATCAATAACCCTTCCTTGGGGAGCTAAGAATTCATCAGAATTTTTAATCTTGCCCGCAAATTGACGATTAGTAGCTTCAAAAACATAATTCAAACGATTAGATAAAGCTTCATCAGGACCAAAGATACGGAAATTTTCATTAGGTTCATTTAACATAATAATATCTTTAATATAACGTCCTAACTCTTTCATATCTGAAGCTTCGGTAATTCCTTTTTCAACTAAAATTTTATAATCACGAAAATCAGGAGTTCTTAAAGGTTGATATAATAAACCCCCGTTAGCATGAGGATTTTCCCCCATCCTTTTGCCTCTTTTGGGAATTAATTTTTTAAGTTCAGGAATTAATTTACCTTCTTTAGTAAATAATTCTTCGGCATGATAACTTTTTAACCATTTTTCTAATAATTTAATATTTTTAGGAGTTGTTGGGTCAACTGTAATAGGTATTTGATGAGCTCTAAATGACCCTTCTATTTGTTTATCTTCAAAAGTTTTAGGACCAGTCCACCCTTTAGGAGTTTTTAAAATAAGCATTGGCCATAAAGGACGTCCTGTAAATTTTTGAGTACGCGCTTTTTTTTGAATATCTTTAATAGTTTCAATACAAGTATCTAAAGCACGAGCCATTTTTTCATGCATAATGTAAGGGTCGCTACCCTCAACTATAATAGGATTATATCCACAGCCCCCTAAATAACTTAGTAATTCAGTTTTACTAATACGGGCCAAGACAGTAGGATTAGCAATCTTGTAGCCGTTTAAATGTAAAATTGGTAAAACAGCGCCATCTGTTTTAGGATTAATAAATTTATTAATTTGCCAACTAGCTGCTAAAGGTCCTGTTTCAGCTTCCCCATCGCCAATACAACAAGCTACAATTAAATGAGGATTATCCAAAATGGCTCCGTAAGAGTGTGCAAGGCTGTAACCAAGTTCGCCGCCTTCATTAATTGAACCTGGAGTTTCTGGAGCTACATGTGAAGAAATACCACCTGGAAAACTAAATTGTTTACATAATTTTCTTAAACCTTCATAGTCTTCACTAACATTAGGATAAATTTCACTATAAGTACCTTCTAAATAAACATTAGTAACAGCAGCTTGACCACCATGACCAGGACCAGCCACATACATCATATCTAAATCATACTTTTTAATAACTCTATTTAAATGCGTATATATAAAATTTTGACCAGGAGTTGTCCCCCAATGTCCAACTATTTTCGGTTTTATATGCTCCATTTTTAGTTCTTCTTTAAGTAAAGGATTATCTAAAAGATATAATTGAGCAGCTGATAAATAATTAGCAGCACGAAAGTATTTATTTAATAATTCTATTTCTTCTTTGGATATTGTTTTTTTCATGGGTTATCTCCTTTTATTCTTCTTAATAATTATACCCTAAAAAGAAAGGAATTAAAAGTTTAATTTAAATATTAAAATCACCATTTTTAAAAATTAATTTTTTACCTTCAATAGTTTGAGCTTCAATATTTAAATCATCAGTACCAATCATAAAATCTTCATGAACATTAGAAATATTTAAACCTCTTGCTTGTAAATCTTCGGAACTTAAGTTTTCATAATTAGCAAAACAAGTTTCAAAACCATCTCCTAAAGCTAAATGACAAGCACTATTTTCATCAAATAAAGTAGAGTTAAAAACTAGACCAGTTTGAGCAATGGGACTATTTTTAGATACTAAAGCTACTTCTCCTAAAACATTAGCATTTTTCTCTTTAAACACTAATTGTTCTAACATCTCTTGTCCTGTTTCAGCTTGACAAGAAACTACTTGGCCATTTCTAAATTCTAAATGAAAGTTATTAATATAACAACCATTATAAACTAAAGGTTTACTAGAATAAACTATTCCTTCGGTACCACGATAATCAGGAGATGTAAATATTTCATAAGAAGGCAAATTTACCATTACTTTATTCCCATAAGCATCTTTTTTATCAATGTTTTGCCAATTATTGCCTCTAGGAATAGTTACTTCTAAATCAGTCCCTAAAGAATTGGTATAATGCATGGTTGTAATTTTAAGTTCATTTAATCTTTTTTTATAATAATTAGTCAAAGTTAAATATTTTTCCCAAGCTTCTAAAGGATTGGGTTTATCAATCATACACATTTGATAAATATATTGCCATAATTTTTGTAAAGCTTCTTCATCGTTAGGAAAAATACTTTCCGCCCATTTTTGATTAGGTACAGCAATAATTGACCATGGGAAAGTATGCAAATTTACTTGCTCACGATAATAAGTAGTTGTTGTTGACCTTTCATTTAACCATTTTTTAATTTTAGCACTCGGTATATCCTCCATTAAATCTAAAGCAGGAGATTCAAAAAACAATAATGCTCCCTTCTTTTTAGAATAAGTATCCCAATCACTACGGTCAATTAAAGGATTAACTTTAATTTTATCTATATCTGTATTTTTTAAATAATCATGAATTGTTTCTAAATCTTCAAAATGCAAACAAACATCTTGTATACCCATTTTATTTGCTGCTTCTTTTATTTTTAAAACAAAATCTAAATGTTCTTTAAATTCATAATGTATCATCAATGATTTAGATTGTTCAAAATTTAAACATTTTTTTAAAACTAATTCTATATATTTTCTTTCTAATTCTTCCATAACTTGTCCTTTCAACACTCTATTTTACAATAAAAAGAAGATAATATAAACAATTATCTTCCTTAATTAGAAAAAGAAACAATAGGAATACTTACATAACGAAGGTAAAGTTTCTCTTTCTATATCTATATATAAACATTAAATGTTTATACCAATATTATTGTGGATAAAATCCCCGCTTTCAGAGTTCCTCATTGAAAGCTTTTATTTATTATATTTAATTTAGTAGCTATTATTCTACAACGTATGGATTTCCTGACGTCCCGTCACCTATGGTGAACAGTACATCAGCCCCCAGATTGACAACTGGAGCCACGCCGTAAGAATTGTTCACGTAGCCGTGGCTGAAGCCACCGTAGTCACCGGCAAAGAACACGCCGGCGAAGGAAGTAAGGCCATAAGAAGGCGACATTGTCCAATAAGTATAACTTCTTCTTAAATAATTATCGGTAGATGCATAATTAGCAGTTGTACTATTATAATCATAACCTCCAAAATATAATTCATCACCATTTATTAAGCCTATTTTAAGTTTATATACTCCTCCATATGTTCTATCGCTTCCGTTTTGATGTTTTGGTTCTGGACAATGCAAGTCTGGTTTATGGTCAGTGTATATTCTTTTATACGGGCCATAGTTTAGAAAGTTTGAAGAATCTTCCGTTCCAATTCCATATGATGTATCATTACAATATTTTGTCAAAGCTATTTTATCATCATAATCTTTTAAGTTTGTATTATACCACTCTTCTAGTTTTCCTTTTATTTCTGAATTTGTTCCTCCATGCGTATTTGTAAATGTTCCACTTGCATAATTCGTGACACATGGGTCTGACTT
This sequence comes from uncultured Bacilli bacterium, assembly GCA_947594925.1. GTDB lineage: Bacteria > Bacillota_I > Bacilli_A > RF39 > UBA660 > HGM10766. The sequence continues at coordinate 1,052 of CANQEJ010000015.1, read as the reverse complement.
TGTACATGGCTTAGTATTTTGATATGTAAATCCTACGTATTGATGTCCTGAAATTGTTGAATTGTACGCACTACTCTCTATATTATCATCTAATATTATTCTGATAGTTCCATCCCCATTTATACGAACAATGCGCCATATTAAATCTTTTCCATTTGCTTGACCAAATTTAACATAATTATTATCTATCTTACCCCTAAAGTAATATGTATCTCCATCATCATCTTGTGTTTTATACAAACCTGATTTCGATGTTATATCTGCTTGTGTTGTTTTTGAATTTGGAAAGCCTTTTGTAAAGTCTGGTGCGTCTTCTTTTACTTCATAATTTGCTATTATAGCTTCTCCTAATGATGGAGCTGGCGGTTCCTCATTTGTTGCTCCTGTTTCAATTGTTATTTTATAAGTAAAGGTTTTATTTTGACCTTCATTTGCTTGAGTTTCCCAATCCATCCAACTTCGTATATTTATTATCTTTTCTTTTTTACCTGTTACAAAGCCACTTCCTATGATATATGATGCTTCATTATCAAATCCTTGAATACTTCTTGTTTCTATTTGCGTAGCTTCTGATAACAATATTGTTTCTTTATCTACAGCAGCTCTTACAAATTTATTATCTAAAGTACTTCCCCTTTTTCTATTTAAAATAACATTATATTTTGCATTAGTATCACATGTATTTTTTATTGTTATTTTATATGGTTCTAATTTTAATCCATCTTCTTCTTTTATTGGTACTGCTCCATTTAATGTTGTTGCTGCACTTTCATTTGAATAAGTTATATCAAAACAATCTAATGTTGTTATCTTATTCTCATCTGACTGAGTAAAAAGTCTTTCCCACAATGCATATGAAAGTGTAGCTACACAACTAAAAAGCATCACCCCTATTACAGTTATTATTGTTATTTTACGTTTTCTTTCCTTCATTACATTTATTCCTTCCTATCTTTACATCTAAGTCCATTATACCCCCCCCCGGTTTGTTGTAAAGCAGAAAGTTCGTGGTTGACATACAAAAAAGAAGATTACTCTTCTTATATTTTAAT
>CANQEJ010000014.1 GCA_947594925.1 uncultured Bacilli bacterium | reverse complement strand
AGAAGCTGGATGGATAAAGATACATCTGAGCAAGAAGGAGAAAATAAAAGTTTTACTTTTAAAATAACAATAGAAGCAGTAGCAGGAATAAGTGAAGGAGAATATTCTTTAGAAGATTTAATATTAGCAAATAATATTAAAGATAATGATAATTTGGATTTTAGCGTAGGTTTTCCAAATTCTTCTACAAATGAAGAAGATATAACAAGTAAGAGTGGATTGTATAAAACCGAAGACGATGATGGAGATACATATTACTTTAGAGGCAAAGTAGAAAATAACTATGTTCAGTTTGGAGCATATAAGGAGGATTTTAATCAGTATACCATTTATTGTGGGGGAGGTAATTGTAATTTTTATAACTATGATGATGCTGTGCATTATTGCGAAATAGAATTAGTACCATATGGCCCGTATGATGATGTCGAAGAGTGTAAAAAAGATATACAAACAGAAACTATTTCAAGAAAAGGCAAGCCTTTATTATGGCGTATTGTTCGTATTAATGGAGACGAAACAATAAGGCTAATATCGGTTGATGCTGTAACCGGAGGTGCTTTTAATGCTTTAGCCAATGAAGAAAAATTTTGGGGATATACTTATGATAATGGTAAAAGTTGTACAAATAATGACCCATGTGATAAAGATACGGGAACATCAAGTGCGATAAAACAAAGATTAGAATCTTGGTATTCAACTAATTTAAATGATGTTGCTGATAATATAGCCTTATCAAAATATTGTAATGACACAAGTGCTCCTAAAGATAAAACTTCAGGTCCATATTATAGACTAGACAATGGATTACCAACTTTAAAATGTCCAGACACTAATGAAAATTATGGAGGATTATATAAACTAAAGATAGGTTTATTAACAACAGATGAAATGAATTTTGCTGGTGGTGCCTGGGACAGCAGTTCTACAAAGGACAATTATCTTTATGGTATTCATAGTTGGTTTATGTCGCCTAATAATGATTCTGGGTCACCAGATTATTGGGTATGGACATTTTGGTCAACAAATATAGGCGATAGTCCTGTAGATGATGTCGAAAATAGCGTACATGCAGTTATCAACCTAAAATCGGATGTAACCGTAACAGGTTCAGGAACAGAAGAAGACCCATATGTTGTACAATAAATAAGTTATAAACGTGTAAACGTTTATATAAATATTAAAGATAAAGAGTAAACTATAGCCTTCGTTATAAGTATTCCTTTTAACTCTTTATCTTTTTCATTTGAATAAAGAACGTCTTTGTTATTTAAACATAAAATAAAACAGAAGGGAGTAGGAATTATGTATCCTTATCAAAGTTATAATATGGTAAATCCGTACCAAGGTGATAGACAATTTATATTTCCCTTTTTAGTAGGTGCAGTAACAGGTGGGGCAGCAGTTGGCTTAACTAGACCACGTCCTGTTTATGTTAATCGTCCACCTTATTATCCAGGTCCTGGTTATGGATATTATAGTAATTATGGTTATTATAATCCTGGATATCCATATTATCGATAAAATACTCTATATGGGTATTTTTCTTTTTCTAAACTTAATTTAATAGTTAAAGCAATACTAATAAAAAATAATATTAAGCTACTGCCGCCATAAGATAGAAAAGGAAGAGGTATACCAACAATAGGAAGTAAACCAATATTCATAAAGATATTTTGAATTTGTTGATATAAAAACATTGCTAGAAAGCCCATGGTAATAATGCGACAGCTGGTATTTTGACTATTTAAGATATTATGAACAATAACTAAATCTAAAAATAAGTAACAACCTAGGATAATAATGGCTCCTAAAATACCAAAATAATTGATTGATAAAGCAAAGATAAAGTCGGTAGGAGCTTCGGGAAAATAAAGGTTATGAGCATTTTTAGGCAAACTAAAGAAATTAGCACTACCAATAGTAGTTAAAGCATTTTCAATTTGCATCCCGCCACCATTTTTAAAGCCTGTAAGACGTTCTAACCGATAGAAAATACTAGAACCAAATATTTTAATAAATAACTCTTGTTTAAAAAAGTATATACCAATAAGACTTCCTAAAATTACTAAACCGATACCAAAAAGAATTAATAAGTACCTTTTTTTAATTTTACTAACTAATAATATTCCTAAAGTAATAAAAAAGTATATAACTATGGCTCCGGTATCTGGTTCTAAAAAAGTAAGAAAGGAAGGGATAAGAAAAATAATAATAATGCGAAGTAATAAGAAAAGATGGTCTTTATTAGTTTTTAAAGAAGTACTAGAGATAACTTTGGTTAGATATAATATTAAAGATAATTTCATAAATTCACTAGGTTGGAAAGAAAAAGGACCAAAATTAAACCATGCTTTAGAACCATTAACTGTTGAGCCTTTAAATAAAACTAAAAATAAAAGAAAGACATTAAATAGATAAATGAAAAAACTAAATTTTAAGATAAAGTTAGGTTTAATAAAAAGGACAATGCTAAATAAAATAAAGGATAGTATATACCAGATAATTTGTTTAGAAAAGAAATCATTATATAAATTAGAAATATTAGGAGCATAGTAAAGATTTAACAAACTAAATAACATTAGAATTGCTATGGGGATTAAAAATATTAAAAGTTTTTGGGATATTATTTTTTTCATATTTTTAGTATGAACAATTTTTAAGATTATACAACTTTTAGGGCTAATTTCATATATTAATTATAGAGGTGGGAAAGATGAATAAAGATTTACCAAATGTATTTCCGGGAGATATAGGAGAAGATTTACATAATACCCAAGATATTTTTTATTCTAAAGATGTAGAAGACAGAAATGATGATGATAATTTAAGTATATCTTCTAAAATTAATCGAATTTTTAATTCACCAAGTTATATTTATAAAAAGGAAGTTGTAATTAAGATTAAGGGAGTAGAGGAAAAAAAGATTGTAATAGGAAAAACACCAACAACTTTACTTACTATGAATAATGAAGTTATTGATATTAAAGATATTGAAGATATAAAAATAGTTTAGCTTTACTTTTTGCTAACTCTAATGATATAATTTTATTGTATTAAGGAGCTTTTATGGGAAAGGGAAAGTCTAAAAATCGTAATGTTTATATTTTTATTATAGCAATACTATTTATTTCTTTGACTTTGAATATTGTGGGCATAGTTTTACATGTTAAAAATATTTATGGCTATAATTATGTTTCTTATCAAACTAATTTTGAAACGACTGTTGATGCTGAAAAGGCGACAGTGTATGCAACTTTAAAAGATTCTGATGTAGGATTTGTCGAAGGATTTGGGCCTCGTGAAGTCAATTTGAGTTATGGTCATGTCGACGTTCCAATGGAGATAAAAAATAAAAATAATACGACTAAAACTTATACTTTAGTAATTAATAAACCGGATAAAAGAAGTACGGAAAATAGATTAAGTGATTTAACGACGAATATTAAGGATATTGATTTTAATAGTAATCAATATAGTTATAATATTAATGTGGGTAAAAATGTTTCGGAAATTGTGATAAGTGCTAGTTTGAAATCAGCAAAATCAGAATTTGTTAAGGATTATGAGCCGCGTCGCATTAGTTTAAGTGAAGGTTTAAATGTGGCTTTTATTAGAGTTAAAAGTGAAGCTGGGGTTGAAAGAGATTATAAATTAAATATTTTTAAAAATAATACAGATGAAAAGTTAGAAGATGTTTCTAATAGTTTAGATTTAGCAGGACTTTCTTTAAGTAGTGGTAAAATTAAATTTCAAGAGGATAAAAGTGAGTATAAGGTAAATGTAGAAAGTGATATTGATGATATAACAGTTTATGCTTTTGCTAAAAATCCGCAAGCTAATGTGACAGTAGAGGGCGGAAATAATTTAGTTATTGGTAACAATGTTATAAAAGTCCATGTTAATTTAGCTGGACAAGAAAAGGTTTATACAATTAATGTTAATCGTCGCAAAGATGATAAGTCAAAAAATTCTAAGAATTTGAAGTATTTAGATGTGGGTGGTTTTAATCTTAATTTTAAACCAGATAAATATGATTATGAAATTACAGCTGATTATAACCGTAATTTAATTGTTAGTGCGTATCCTTATTCAAATTTAGCTCAGGTAAGTATTTCTTTAAATGAACAAAAGACTGATGATAAAGAAATTAAGATTATTGTTACGGCTGAAGATAGTAGTATTAAAACGTATACAATAAAGATTAATAAGCAATTTTGGAATATGAAAAATGAAATTATTGCGGTGTCTATTACGTTTATAGTTGGTCTTTCAATTGTGGCTTTATTGAAATCTTATGAAATGAAGAAAACCCAGAAAAAGCGTCAAAAACGTGCGAAAAAATAAGTAACTTAGTTTACTTATTTTCTTTTTCTTTTTATAATTTAAATAGTGATGTATATGAAAAAAGTAGAGCTTTTAAGCCCGGTTGGCAATCAAAAAATGTTAGAAGCAGCAATTCATAATGGCGCCGATGCTGTTTATTTGGCTGGAAAACTTTATGGTGCTAGAGCTTTTGCCGAGAATTTTACTAATGAAGAAATGGTTAAAGCGATTAAGACTGCCCATTTATTTGGGGTGAAAGTTTATGTTACTATTAATACGCTAATTTATGAAACGGAAATAGATGATTTTTTAAATTATGTTCAATTTTTATATGAAAATAGTGTTGATGCTGTAATTATGCAAGATTTAGGGATGATTAATTTAGTTTTGAAAAGATTTCCTAATTTGGAAGTTCATGCTTCTACGCAATTACACAATCATACTAAAGAAAATATGGAATATTTAAAGAAAATTGGGGTTAAAAGAGTAGTTTTAGCCCGAGAATTATCTTTAGAAGAGATTAAAGATTTACCAGATATTATCGAAAAGGAAGTTTTTGTCTATGGTGCTTTATGTATATCTTATTCTGGACAATGTTTAGCTTCTTCTTGTATTTTAAATCGCAGTGCTAATCGAGGTATGTGTGCGGGTATGTGTCGTCTTCCTTATGAATTATATTGTGAAGATACTAAGATTTCCACACCAGGCCAATATCTTTTAAGTCCTAAAGAGTTAAATACTTTGCCACGCTTACGAGAAGTTTTAGATGCTGGGGTTAGTAGTTTGAAAATTGAAGGACGGATGAAAAGTCCTGAGTATGTTGGTTATGTAACAAGACTTTTTCGAAGATTGATTGATGCTTATTATAATAAGGAAACGATGAATATTACTAAGGAAGAAGTTAATAATTTAAAAAAGTTGTATAATCGAGATTTTACTTTAGGTCATTTATTTAAGGAACGTAATGATAAATTAATGAATATTAAAACTCCTAATCATCAAGGAACTATTTTAGGAAAGGCAATTCCTATGGGGTCTAGAATAAAAATTGAGTTAGAAGATGATATGGCCCAAGAAGATGGAATTCGTTTTGCTAATGGGGAAGGTTTTATTGTTAATTATTTATATGATGAAAAAGGATTACTAATAAATGGAGCGGAAAAGGGAAAGACCGTTTATGTTGATAATAAAATTAATCTTTTAAAAGAGGGAATTGTTAGTAAAACCGTTGATAAGATTTTAATGGAAAAAATAAATGATGTGCCCGAAAGAAAAGTTAATGTGGATATTACTGTTGAAGCTCGGGTTGGTAACCCCTTAAAAGCGACGATAACGGATGATATGAATACAATTACTTTGCAAATGGGTATGGTAGAAGAAAGCAAAAAGTGTCCAGTTTTAATGACTGAAATAGTGGATAGATTTTCAAAATTAAATGAAACACCATTTGTTTTAAAAGATATTAAGGTAATTTGTGATGATAATATTTTTATTCCGGTTAAGTTTATGAGCCAGTTACGCAGGGATTTGGTGGAAAAGTTAATTAAGAAACGTGTTCAACCTCGTTATGCTGCTCTTATAAATGAAGATGAGTGGGAGCCCTCTTTAATAAAACCTACCCATACTTATAATTTTAAAGTTTATAATGAAGAGCAACTTAAATATTTGGTAGATAAGGATGTTAATATTTATGTTGATGACTATGCTTTATATCAAAAGTATAAGGGTCCTAAAGTTTTTTATAGGACAGATAGGGTAGCTTTAACTTTACCTGATTTAAATGGAGAAAATATTGTGGCTAGTAGTTTAAACGGGATTATTAAGTATGGTACTAATAATAATGTTTATAGTGATATTTATTTAAATGTGACGAATTCTTATACTTTAAAAGCTTTAATTGATATGGGTGTTAATAAGGTGGCTTTATCAATTGAAAATGATTTTAACCAGATAGAAGATATTATTAAGGGTTTTGAAAAACATTTTAAGACTAAGCCTAATGTTGATGTTTTAGTTTATGGTAAAGTGGAATTAATGGTTTTAAAACATTGTTTTTTAAATATGTTTTTAAACAAGGATACTAAATGTTTTGCTTGCCAAGACCAAAAACAATATTATTTGCAAGACCGTAATGGGCAGATGTTACCAATAATAACGAAAAACTGTAACAATTATATTTTACATTATCAAAATATTGATATTATTAGTAGTATAGAAAAGTTACGTCATATGGGAGTTGATAATTTTACAATTAATTTATTTGATGAAACACTGACAGATATTGACCATATTATAAAGAGTCTAGAGATTTAATAATAATTGACGCGCTTTTTAAAATATGTTAATATATCTTTGTCATGGCGGAATTGGTGAAGTGGTTAACACGCCGGATTGTGGCTCCGGTACGCGTGGGTTCGATCCCCACATTTCGCCCCATTTATGTACAGAATTAGAACACCCTTAAAAGTGTTCTTTTTTCTTGTTTTCCACTAGTAACTAGTATTTATATGATAGTTGCTATATAGCTTTAATATAAAACTTAAATCATAAAAATAATTGCATTTAATTTGAAACGCTAGTATAATAAATCCACGTAAGGAGAAGAAAATATGCATAATAATCGATTTTATATAACAAATGAATTAGAAGCAGCACTATCAAAACTAATAAGTGAAAAAGAAAATAAGGATTATATCTGTAAAAAAATTTCTATTACTATACCAGAGCATACAAAAGAGGTATACGGATATACAGGAAATGTTACAGGTATGAGCGGTGCCGATATAGCATACATGGATAAACACTATGGGCAGCCTTATGTTAAAAGAATACCTGCTCAAGATTATACATATATTGTAGTTATGGAACAACAAGCTTATCAATACTTTAAAAAATTTTCTTTTGAAAGTATACGAGGAATAGAAGGGGCTTTAAAAGCTTTAAGTATTTTTTTTAATTCTTATTATGAATATTTTAATTCAGCAATTTTTTATGAAAAATTCCCATATTTAGAAGATTTTTTTATCGCATTAATGGATTCGAGAACAGCGTCGGGCGAAATAGATATAAAAGAAGACATTTTGCAAAGAGTTATGAAAAAGTATTAAAAAAAGAAAATAAATAAATATTTATGTCCACAATTTGCCATCAATGTATAATTGTTCTTTTATCGAAACTACTCTCAATTAAATTTGAAAGTAGTTTTTTTAATATAAATGGCGAAGTGTTGAGGAAAAAGCTAAACTATTACTTGAAGAAAATGATGATACAAATAAATTTTATCTTTCATAATAATTATCGTGAAGACAAGACATGATATAGTTTATTTGATATAATATTAACAGTGGAAATCTTAATGAAATAAGGTGTTATTGTGGATATTCAAACTATGCAAAAAATATTATTTGATTGCTATTCTAAAGATTTATGTTATTCTAAATTTCAAGATAATTGGACTAAAAATAATAGATGTATGGGAATGTGTGCAATAACATCTTTAATCGTTAATGATTATTTTGGAGGGCATATTGCTAAAATTTATGTAGATGGAGTTAGTCATTATTTTAATTTAATTGAAAATAAAATTATTGATTTAACGGCAAAGCAATTTAAGCATGAAATAGATTATAAAAATTATCAAATTATAGATAGATTAAAAATATTAAATGATAATACAAATAAAAGATATAATATTTTAAAAGAAAGATTTATGGAAAGTTTATCAAAACGGAGGATTAATTTATTTTGAATATATAGGAGGTTTAAATGAGAATTGGAATAGATATTGATGGTTGTATAAATGACCAACACGATTTTATTTTAAATTATGGGAGTAAATATATTAGTGATAATAAATTACCATATTATATAAAGAATAATGATACTAATGATTCTCAAGAAATTTTTGGCTGGCCGGAGGAAACTGCACATGATTTTTGGGATAAGTATCGTCAAAAATTAGTTCAAGAAAATATAAGACCATTTTGCATTGAGGTAATAAATAAGCTGTGTGAAGAAGGAAATGAAATATATATAATTACTTCAAGATATAATGGTGATTTGTGGTGGGATAAAGATAATAGGGATAATGTTGAAGATATTACTATTAAAGAATTAAAAAAATTAAATATAAATTATACTGATATTATTTTTACGCAAGATAAATTAGAGGCAATTCAAAAATATAAGATTGATATTATGTTAGAAGATGAAGAGCAAAAAATAAATAAAATATCTAAATATATCCCTGTATTCATTATGGACAATGATTATAATAAAAGTATTCATGCTAAAAATACTTTAAGATGTTATGGGTGGTATGACTTTTATAATAAATTTCATAATTTCAAGTAACGATTGGGGCAATTTTATGCAAGATAGAATTACACTTATTTCTAAAATTAGTAAAGAAGATTTTCAGAAGTTAAATTATTATATTAATGAGCTTCCTAATAACTTATGCAAGGTTCCTTATGGAAAAAAAGTTAAAAATAGATATGAAGCGGATACATTGCCATACCATTTTACTATATTTTCTTGGAGTATTCAAAAGGAAGAAGAATTAATTGAATATTTAAATGAGTTTACTTTTCAACCTATTAAAGTACTAGTAGAAGATATTAGGGTAGTTAGTGGGGCCGAAGAAAGTTATCAACTTAGATTTACATTAAAGAAAACAAAAGAATTATATGCTATCCAAAGAAATATTACCAAAAGATTTCCTTCAACTTTTTATAATCCTAATAATTATTCTTTTCATATAACTATCCATATAACTAAAGATTATAATGAGATAGTAGCTATGCAAAACAAGCTAAAACAAAGTTTTACTCCTTTTTCAATTACTATTAATTGCTTAGAGCTTTATAAAATATATCCTGCTCAACTGCTTAAAAGAATAAATGCTTATTAGAAAGCATAATTTTAATATATTTTCTAAAACTATTACTGAGGTAATAGTAATGAAAGATAAATTAAAAAGTTATAAAGGAAAAAGAGATTTTAAGAAAACGAAAGAACCAATTGGTAAAAGAAAAACATCTGGAAAGAAATTACACTTTGTGGTAGACCATCATTTAGCTAGTCATGACCATTATGATTTTCGTTTGGAATATAATGGGGTTTTAAAAAGTTGGGCAGTTCCTAAAGGACCTTCTTATAATCCCAAAGATAAACGTCTTTCAGTTTTAGTGGAAGACCATCCTTTGGAATATCGTAATTTTGAAGGGACTATTCCTAAAGGAGAATATGGTGGGGGAACAGTTATGATTTGGGATGAAGGTTATTATGAAGTGATAGGAAATTTTAGTAAGGATTTTAAAAAAGGTTCCCTAAAGTTTATTTTATATGGCAAACGCTTAAAGGGAGCATGGACTTTGGTTCATTTTGATAAAGATAATTGGCTTTTAATAAAAGAAAATGATGAATATAAAAATTTTAAAGATATTAATAAGTTTAAAACTAGTGTGAAAACCGGCAGAACAATGTCTGAAATAACTAATAATTTGAAGAGAAAAACAAGAAAAGAAAATGCCGAAATTGAAATTACAAATCCAGATAAAATTATCTATTCACGTCCTAAAATAACAAAGTTGGAAGTAGTTAATTATTATAAAAAGGTAGCCGAGAAAATGTTACCATATGTAAGTAATAGAATTATCAGTACTATTAGGTGTCCCGAAGGAATAAAGAAGGATAAATTTTTTAAAAAACATTTAGATAATCCCGCTTTAAAGAAAATTATTTTACCTAATACGGAAAATAAAAAAGATGATTATTATTACATAACCGATGTAAATGGTTTAATTAGTGAAGCGCAAATGAATAGTATTGAATTTCATATATGGGGCAGTAATGTTTCAGATTTAGAAAATCCTAATTATATGGTATTTGACTTAGACCCTGATGAAAAGTTAAGTTTAACTAAATTGCGTCAAGGGGTAAAGGATTTAAAACAGATTTTAAATGATTTAAAATTAAAAGCTTATTTAAAGACTAGTGGGGGAAAAGGGTATCATATTGTTGTGCCTATAAGTTATAAAATTACTTGGGAAGAGTTTCGAAAGGTGGCTAAAAATATTGCTTTATTGATGGTTGCTAAATGGCCAGATAAATATGTAGCTAACATGCGCAAGGAAAATCGCAAGGGCAAGATTTTTATTGATTGGGTTCGTAATACGCGCTCTTCTACTTCAGTTGCTCCTTATTCTTTAAGAGCAAGAGATAATGCTCCGGTTTCGATGCCTATTAAGTGGAGTGAGTTAGAAAAAGTAAAGCCTAATGAAATTACGATGGCAGAAGCTTTAAGAAGATTAAAAAGAAAAGACCCTTGGGAGGGCTTCTTTGATAATTAGTTATAATTCATTATAGTCATTAATTTTATTTAAGGTGTTTTGATATTCATTAATAATAAGAGAAGTTGTAGTTAGTAGCATTCCGGCGATTGATGAAGCATTTAAAAGGGCGGTTTTAATAACTTGAGTAGAATCATATACGCTACTATTTGATATTTTTTCTAAGTTATTTGTTTTAATATTGAAAATTACTTGATAATTTTCTTTTTTTATTTGCGAAATTATTTCTTGACTATCTAAACCAGCATTAAAAATTATTTGTTCAAAAGGTTTCTTTAAAGCTTCTACAAAAAGGGAATTACCAATAGTATTTTGGTTTATATTTTCACTTATTTTATATAAAGTAAGACCACAACCAATACTAATACCTTGACTGGCACTAGCAATTGCCCATAAAGCATCTTCAGCTCGCATTTTAAGTTCTCTTCTTTCAGTTTTGGTTGGAGCCCCAATTAAGATGTTAACTAAACCATTTTTAAACATGGCTAGGCGTTTATTTAAAAAGCTTTTATCACCTTGAGGGTTATTTAATTCTTTTTTGATGTTTTCTATTCGTTTAGTAATTTGGATGTTGCTATCAAAAACAATGGTAGCTATTTCCGAAGTTAGAGAAATCTTTTTTAATTTAGTAAATTCTAACGTATTTGTTAAAGCTATTAAATCATCAAATATAATTTCTTTATTTAGACCATATTCTTCTAGTTTTAAAAGAATTACCGGAACATTATCATTTAAATATAAAGAAATAAGTTCATTGGCAACATAATCATCGTATTCTTTAGCGATTATAATTAAAGGTTCATTATTTAAAGAGGCAAAGTTTAGCATTTCCGAAACAGCATTTATATCACTTAGAGTGTCAATTAGACAAACAAGGGGCTGATTTATTTCAAGACGTTGGGTATTTTTTAAGTAATAAGGCGAGGAAAGAGAAACGTTAATAGTATAACCATTTAAAAATTCAATTGTTTTAATATTTTCTTCTACTTCGATAATATTTATAGCTTCTTTATTTTTTACTTTTAAATAAGCTCTACTAACAAGTTTACCGATTTCTTCATCATTAGCAGATATACAAGCAATGTTAGTAAGTTCTTGACTAGTAGGCTTTTTACTTTCTTTATTAATACTATTTATAATAGCTTGGCTAGCTTTATCTAGTCCTTCTTTTAAAATAATAGGATTTAAACCTTTTTTTATAAGCTTTAAACCATTGTTAAAAAGGCTTTGAAGTAAAACTAGGGTAGTAGTTGTTCCATCACCAACTAGCTCATTGGTTTTAATGGAGGCTTCTTTTGCTAATTCTAAAATAGTATTAACAGCTTCATCTTCACTTTCAATATTTTGGGCGATAGTTACACCATCATTAGTAATAAAAGGGGAAAAAGAGGAGTGGTCAATAATAGCATTACACCCTTTAGGTCCTAAAGTAGTTTTGACAGTATCACATAAAAGATTTATAGCTTCTTCCATTTTCGCATAAAGTACTTCATTACTGATTATTTTTTTCATTATTCATCACTCATTTCTATAATATATTTCCAATATTTTTTGGGCATAAAATTCATACGACAACGTTCATTATGTCTTTCTTTAATAGCAACAATATTATAAAATTCTTTCCACATCTTACTAATATCTAATTCATCTTGGGCTACTTTAAGATTGTGCATTTGAAAATTTTCTTCTTCTATAAGATAAAATTCTTTTTTATCATAAATACTTATTATTTTTCTTTTCACATCTTTAATAAGCCAGTATTCATTTTTTAAACGACGTTTAAAGTGTTTAGAAAGTAAAAATAATACATTATTTTCTGGGGCTATTTCAGCGTAATAAATATCATGTTCTAATTTCTTAAAACGAACAAAACCCTTTAGACGATGGGCTTCATTGCCGACATATTTTGAGATTTTTAAAGCTTTGTCAACACATTTTAAATTTCGCATGTAAATAATATTAGTGCGATACTTTAGGAGATTTAGACAGAAATAGTAAATAATTAATTCTTTGTTTTCATTGTTAGAAAGATAAACATAATAAAGAATATTAAATATTTTGCTATTACTAATTTCTATAATAAATTGAATTATCTTAGGATTATGGGGAATTTTTAAGTTAATAACTTCATCAAGTAAAGTAGGTTGGTAGGTTTGCGGTTTTATATTATCCGGTTTAATTTTGTTTTTTAGAAGATAATTGATTAAATTTAAAAGAGAAATAAAATCATCTTGATATAGATAAATATTATTCATTAAATAAACTAAGTTGCTTTCTTTGCTGAGTATTTGCTGGTTTATCTTCTAAAACTAGGTTAGCTTCTATAAAGTTTTTATTAAAATAAGTTCTATCCATAAAATATTTTCCATTACAAGTTATAAAATATTTTGCTCTTTTTAAAACAACACCCATGCTTTTTAAATCTTTAAAAGTAATTTTAAAATGTTTACGCGAACTCATAATTCTTTTTGCACTAGTAACACCAATTCCCGGAACTTTAAGTAAATCATAATAGGAACAACTATTAACATCTTTAGGAAATTCGTCTAAATGATTTAAAGCCCAACTAGCTTTAGGGTCGATTAATAAATTAAAATTGTGATGATTTTGGTCTAGTAAATCTTTAGTTTTAAAACCATAGTAACGTAAAAGCCAATCAGCTTGATATAAGCGATGTTCTCTTACGAGAGGCGGTTTTTCTAAAGTTGGTAATAGGTTATCTTTATTTACTGGCACATAAGCCGAATAAAATACTCTTTTTAATTGAAAATTATTATACATGTTTTCACTTTTTTGCATAATATCTAAATCACTTTCTTTAGTGGCTCCTATAATCATTTGAGTACTTTGACCTGCAGGAACAAATTTAGAGGATTTATTATTTTTAACATACCCCATAATTTTTTCAGTATTAGCAAAATTTTTATTAGGTGCTAAAAGTTTAATCCCATTTTCGGTAGGAAGCTCGATATTGGCACTTAGACGGTCTACTAATAAGCCTAATTTTTTTAAAAGATATTGGCTGCAACCGGGAATTGCTTTGGCATGAATATAGCCGCCGAAGTGATATTTTTGGCGAAGGAGGGTAATGGTTTTAATAATTAATTCCATTGTATAGTCTGGATTTTTTATAATACCTGATGATAAAAATAAACCTTCAATATAGTTTCTTTTATAAAAATTAATGGTAATATAACAAATTTCTTCAGGAGTAAAAATAGCTCTTTTAATATTGTTACTTTTCCGATTTAAACAATATTTACAATCATATATACAGCAATTAGTAAGTAAAATTTTCAGTAAAGAAATACAACGTCCATCGGCTGAAAAAGAGTGACATATCCCACTAAAAGAGGCATTTCCTAAATCACCTTTACGAGTACTGCCACTTGATGAACAAGAAGCATCGTATTTGGCACTATCAGCTAAAATTTTTAACTTTTCTTTTATCTCCATTTTATATCACCAAAACCATTATATAATAAAATTTTAGAAATATCAAACAAATGTTTTATAAAATATTTTCTAATTTTTACCAGGGTAATAAAAAAATAGGAATAATTCCTAATTTTCTATCCCATGACTTGACCACCGTTGTTGTGCAGAACTTGACCGGTTACATAAGAAGAGTCATCGCTTGCTAAAAAGACAAAAGTAGGGGCGAGTTCATAAGGCATTGCTCCTCTTGCCATAGCAGCATCAGCTCCTAAAGAAGGTATTTTTTCTTTAACCCAGCAAGCTGGTTGAAGTGGGGTCCAATAAAAACCTGGGGCGATGGCATTTACCCGAATATTTTTTAAAGCTAAATTGCGAGCTAAACTTCTGGTAAAGCCGACAATTGCTCCTTTTGTGGTAACGTAATCAATTAGCTGTGGTTCGCCATAAAAAGTAGTAACGGATGTTAAATTAATAATAGAGGAGCCACTTTTTAAATAGGGCAATACTTCTTTAGTTAAGTAAAACATACCATAAACATTAACCTTCATAGTTTTATCAAATTGTTCATCGGAAATGCAGGTTAAATCATCTTGTTGATACTGGACACCAGCATTGTTAACTAAAATGTCAATCCTGTCAAATCTATTTAGCGTTTCGTTTACTATTTGCTTGGCAAAATTCTTTGAAGCAATGTCGCCACTTAGAAATAAACACTCACCACCCATTTTTTCTAAATACTCTTTAGTATCTTGGGCGTCTTTATGTTCATTATAATAAGGAATAACTACTTTTGCTCCTTCTTTGACAAAGGCAATAGCTGCTGCTTTACCTAAACCACTATCTCCTCCTGTAATTATGGCTACCTTATCTTTTAACTTTCCACTTCCTTTGTAATTAGGATTATCAAAAATTGGGAGAGGGTGCATTAAATATTCCATCCCCGGTTGAACATCTTGTTCTTGCTCTGGTGCTAAAATCTTATATTTTGTAAACTTTACACCATATTTACTATCATACTTATAAGCAGTATTGCCAAATTGATAATCATATTCCATCAAATCACCTCGCTATAATATATGTGGGCTTTTTAAATAGGTTAAATGTTTTGTATAAAATTAATGATTTAATCGATACTAATTAGGGGAGGAAAGTTATGAATAAAGAAGAAAGTAATTTAACAACAAAGGATTTAAGTTATGTAACAGATATATTTAATTGGAATATTAATTGTTACAATGCTTTTTTGCATTTTGGAAATTTATTAGAAAATGAGCAAGCTTTGGATTTGGTCAAAAATATTGCTAAAACGCATAAAAGTAACTGTGAGAAGTGTTTAAAAATTTTAAAGTAGAAAGGGAAATAAACGATGTCAACGGAACAAGAAATATTAAATATTTTATTAGAACTAGAAAAAAATATGGTTAAAAATTTAGCTGTAGCTATAACAGAAGCTAGTGATGAAAAATTATCGGCCTCTTTTGAAGAAATGTTTAATAATACTAAAACGGCACAGAGAGAAATTTTTAATTATATGAATAAACAAGGTTTTTATAAACTGGAGTATGCGCCCTTAACTAAAGTGAGTAAAGAAAATCAAAAATGTACAAAAACTTTAGAAGGCTTAGAAGAAATTTAGAAGTTTTAAATTTCTTTTTTCTTTTACTTTACAAAACATACAATAGTTTGGTATAGTAAAAGTTGGAGGAGGAATATGCTAGATGAAAAAATCGTTACAGAAACAATTAGAAGATTATGTTTATCGTTATCATATAAATCGTGCGTATTTATATAATGAAAAGTCAATTACAGATTTAGGTAAAGGCAATTATTTTGGAGAAGATAAGTATAATTTTTTAGTAAAAAATTTGGATACCAATGAAAGATATACTACTAAAATAGGAATTGTTGACCATAATTTGACTTCGGTTTATTGTAGTTGTGCGGATTTTAAAAAGTTAAATTCTTGTGAGCATATTCCGGCGGTAGTTTTAAATTGTGAAGATGAATTGTCTCTTAGTAATAGTGATGATACTATAAGAGAAAAATCTCATAAAATATTACAGTTATTTTCGCAAAAGAATTCTTTAAATGTAGTGAAAAAGAAGTTAAATATTGAATATATTTTAATTTTGTATAAATCTTATTGGGGAAAACATTGGAGCCTTAAAATTAAGTTGGGATTTGATAAGTTATATTCTGTGGGAAGTAAATATAATAAATTTATTAAGGCTTATTATGATAAAGAAGGCCAAGTGGAGTTTGGTAAATATTTTACTTATAATCCGAAAGAATATTATTTTGATGATGAAGATAATAAAATATTAGATTTTTTATATGATAATTGTGAATATCATTATGAGAAAATTGATATTAATGATAAGGATTTTCCCCGTTTTTTAAAGTTATTTAAAGACCGCGAATTTTATATCGAAAATGTAGGAAAAATTAAGGGGATTAAAGAAGAGATGCCTCTTAAAATATCTTTGAGTACCCAAAATGATGATTATGTTTTAGATGTGCAATTAAATAATGATTTGGTGCCATTAACGGAAAGTTTAGAATTTATTTTATATCAAAATGAAGTATATCATTTAAATAGTGAATATCGTAAATTATTAAGTGTTTTAATTGAAGATGATGTGCAAACTTTAGTTTTTAGTAAAGAAGATTTACATACTTTTAGCGAAGGCATTTTGCCAATAGTGAAAAATGAAATTGAAGTTAGTAAAGATATTGAAGAAATCACGGATTTATCTAAGCCAGATGTTAAGTTGTATTTTGATATAAATCGTCTTGATGTTACTTGTAAAGTGGGCTTTGTTTATAAAAGGATAGAAGTAGATTACTTTTCGCAAGAAGAAAATGTTTTACGAGATATTCCTTTTGAAAAAGAAGTTATTGAAGATGTGTGTAGATATGGGTTTGAGCTAAGTGAGGCTAAGATAGTTTTAAGAGATTTAGAAAGTATAGTTTATTTTTTAGAAACAGGACTTGCTGATTTAGCTTTGAAATATGAAGTATTTACATCAGAGAAACTGAAGAATACGAATATTAAGAAGAAATTGGGTATTTATGGTAATTTTTCTATTGGGCAAGATAATATTTTACATTATGATTTTAATTTAGGAGATATTAGTAGTTCGGAGTTAGGCAGTTTACTTGCTTCTTTAAAACAAAAAAAGAAGTACCATAAGTTAAAAAACGGGGACATTGTATCTTTAGAAGATGAGTCATTAAATGAGATAAGCCAGCTTATTGATGAATTAGATTTAGACCTTAAAGAAAGGGAAGGGATTATCCCTAAGTATCGAGCTATATATTTAGATAGTTTAAAGGATAAACATGCCTTTATTAAAACTAGTAATTCTTTTGATGAGTTTATAAATAAGTTTAGGCAATATAGAAACAATGTGGTAAATTTTACCAAAGATGAGCGAAATGTTTTAAGAGAATATCAAATGCAGGGAGTAGAGTGGCTTTACAATATTTATAAATGTGATTTAGGAGGCATTTTGGCTGATGAAATGGGTTTAGGAAAATCTATTCAAACTATTTATTTCTTTAAAAAGATTTTGGCAGAGGATAGTGAAGCTAGATTTATAATTATTTGTCCGACTGCTTTAATTTACAATTGGCTTAATGAATTTGCAAAATTTGCTAGTGATATTAAAGTTCAAATTATTAATGGCGTAAAAAGTAAAAGGAGTAATTTTATTAAAGATGGAGCGACGGTGTTAATTACTTCGTATGGAACATTAAGAGAAGATATTGAACTTTATGAAGATATTAAGTTTAAAGTTTGTGTGATAGATGAGGCACAGAATATTAAAAATCCACTTGCTAAGAATACACGTGTCGTAAAAAAGGTCAATGCTGAAACAAAAATTGCTTTAACGGGAACACCTTTAGAAAATTCCGTGACGGAAATATGGAGTATTTTTGATTTTATTATGCCGGGATTTTTATCTTCCTTAGCTAAGTTTAACGAGCGTTATAAATTTAAGGAATTAGATGAGGAAGCTAAGGAAAGTTTAAACAGATTACACCAATTAATAACCCCTTTTATCATGCGTCGTAAAAAGATGGAGGTAGCAAAAGAGTTGCCACCAAAAATTGAAAACAATATTTATATTGATTTAGAAGAAGAACAAAAACAGTTATATGCTGTAGAAATAAAAAAAGTTACCGAAGAAATTGACACAGTTTTACAAAACACTAATTTTAATCAATCTAAATTTCAAATTTTGCAACTTTTAACAAGATTGCGCCAGATATGTATTGACCCAAGTTTAATTTATGATGATTATAAAAAGGGCAGTGCCAAGATTGAAAATTTAATCAAAGTTATTATGGAAGTTACTAATAATGGTCATAAAGTTTTGGTTTTTACCAGTTTTAAATCTGCTTTGGAAATTGTTAAAAGAAAATTAGTTAAAAATAATATAACATATTATACTATTGATGGTAGTGTGGATGCAAAGACACGCCAAGAATTAGTGGATAAATTTAATGCTGATGATACAAAAGTTTTTTTGATTACTTTAAAAAGTGGCGGAACAGGGTTAAATTTAACTAGTGCTGATGTAGTTATTCATTTAGATTTGTGGTGGAACCCGCAGGTAGAAAATCAAGCTACGGATAGAGCTCATCGCATTGGGCAAACAAAGGTAGTAGAGGTTATAAAGTTAATTGCTACGGGGACGATTGAGGAACGTATTTTAGAACTACAGAAGAAAAAGCAGTCTTTAAGTGATACTTTGATTGAAAAGGATGCTTCGGCAGGATTTGAACTTGCTAATTTGACGGAACAAGATATTAGGGATTTGTTGCGCTATGAAAATGTTAATTAAAAGGAAAGTTCTAATTAAAAAGGCTTTCTTTTTTACAAAAAAGGCAATAAAATGGTAATAATTTCTTGACTTAGCTAAAATTAAATGATATAGTTAATTACGTCCAAAGCAAGTTGGGCGATTAGCTCAGTTGGTTAGAGCACCTGCCTTACAAGCAGGGGGTCACAGGTTCGAGTCCTATATCGCCCACCATTTTTTTGCCGACATAGCGTAACTGGCAGCGCAACTGACTTGTAATCAGTA
>CANQEJ010000013.1 GCA_947594925.1 uncultured Bacilli bacterium | reverse complement strand
TTACCATTTTACGTTTTCTTTCCTTCATTACATTTATTCCTTCCTATCTTTACATCTAAGTCCATTATACCCCCCCCGGTTTGTTGTAAAGCAGAAAGTTCTTGGTTGACATGCATGAAATTAGAACATCAAAAAAGATAGAAAACAAAAGTTTTTTATCTTTTAGTGTTTATAACTATTGTATAACATATGGGTCACCGATTGTTCCTTGTCCTGTAACTGTGACATTTTTAGCTATGTTAATAACTGGACGTGCCACATTGCCGCTATAGTCAGTTCCGTAAGTAGGTGCCGCATCTACTTTACCATCACTCAAGCCCTCGAACTCATTATTATCGGACATGTTGGAATAACCAGGTGATATTGACCACCACCAATATACAGCACTATTGCTTAAATATTTTAATAAATAATTATCCCTTGTAGCATATGGACTGTTACTATAATACGCTAAACCCGCAAAATTCATTTCGTCGGCTGTTAACAAGCCAATCTTTAACTGATATATTCCCCCATACAATCTATTTTCAGACCCTCCTTGTTTTGTAGGATTTGAACAATACAAGTCTGGTTTTTTATCTGTATTTAGCCTTTTATATGGTCCATAGTACAAATTACTTGATGACGGTGTTGTATCTTCAGTTCCTGACCCATATGATGTATCATTACAATATGTTCCATATGCTATTTTTGTATCAAATTCATTTAATGTTGTTTTATACCAATTTTCTAAATATGTCTTTACTGTACTATCTGTTCCCCCATTTGAATTGATAAAACTGCTGCCGTTATATTCACTTTTACATGGTTTATCTTTTGTACATGGTGTTGTGTTATCATATGTATAACCTACGCCCTGATATCCACTAGATGCTATATTAAATGCTGTCTCTCCAATTGGGTTATCTGTTACTAATCTTATTGTTCCATCTCCATTTATTCGTACTATGCGCCACAATATTGGTTGGCCAAATGTTTGGGCAGTTTTTTCCTTTATATCTGATATGCATGCGTCAGCAGTACTATAATTATAATCCTCATTATATAACTCATTGCAGTAATTTTCAGCTGCTGTATATCTGCCAAATACTGTTTCATTGTCCTGACCTTCTCCAACTATATATAAATATGTGTCTTCTTTATATGTTCCCATTTGCACGTAATTATTTTCGATTTTTCCTCTAAAGTAATAACTATCTCCATCATCATCTTCTGTTTTATACAATCCACTTAGTGCTGTATCTGATGATGAATTTGGGTAACCTCTACTGAAATCTGGTTCTTCTTTTCTTATTTCATTAGCAGCTAGTATCTTTGCACCTAAGCTATTTGGGTCTAATGGAGCTTCAGCTTCTGCTGTACTTTCTATTGTTATTTTAAAAGTGAATTCTTTTCCTTCACCTTGAGTTTCAGTTGTGTTTATATCCATCCAGCTTCTTATTTGAATTGTTTTTGTTTGGTTAGGACCTACTGTACCCCCCCCCCAACAATTTTGATTCGACATTATTGAAACCTTCGATTGTTTTGGTATCAACAGTTTGGGCATCTGATAGTTTTTGGATTTCTTCGTCTACTGCAACTTTTAAATACTCATCTGCTAATGTGGAAGTTCCTTCCTTATTTAATATGACATTATATGAAGCTGCTGTACTACATGTATTTGTTATTTCTACTTCATATGGGTCATTTTGCATACCTTGTTCATCTGTTTGAGGATAGCCATTTTCCATAGTTACACCATTACCATTTGTTTCTTCATAGGCTATTTCAAAACAAGCATAGGTATTTCTATTTACTCCTGTTTGGGTGTGTGTTCTACTCCATATGGCATAAGTAAATGCAGTTATTGTTATTATTAATGTTATTGCTACTACTATTATAGCTATTTGCTTTTTATTCATTTTTTTATTTTCTTTGGTCACAAGTATTCCTCTTTTCTTTTCTATTATTATCATTTTCAGTTTAGCATATACGCATTACTTTTTGCAAGTTATAACTAGAGAAAAATTGATTTTTTGTCAATTAAAAAGCACCCTTGGTGCTATCTAAAAAATATTATCTTTTTAAAAATATAAGCTAAAGCTATCCAAACAATTACTAATCCTATTGTTATTAACTTCATATTTCTTTTTACCGGAATTTCTAATTTTAAACTTTCTTCATTAATATTAGCAACATTTTGAGAAATATTTTTATTTACATAAATAGTATAAGTTTGTTTTTCGGTATTGTTAGTTATATTAATTTGCACTGTTTGTTCACTTTCAGTTATCAAATCATTACCTATTATTTCTACTTCGGCTGTTTCATCTTCTAAGGTATATTTTATATCTAATGATGTTGTATCTTCATCAATAGCTACACTATAGGAGTTATTATATTTATTAAATTCTGGTGATAAGTTATACCCTTCAATACTTAAATTAGTAAGATAAGCACTATTTTCAGCATGAACTGTTAAAGGGAAAAAACAAAATAAACTTAAAAAAAGAATAATCCTGCGCATTGTTCATCACCATCATTATTCTTGCCATTTTTCTTATTTTGTATACAATAGTTAAATTAATTTCAATAAAATTTCGTTCATAACATATATCTTATCAGGATTAATAAAAACATAACCATCTTTATAAATTAAATCTTTACTTTTTAGTAATGGTTTAATAGGAAAGACATCTTGTAAATTTAATTCAAATTTATCAAAGAATTCACTTAAATTAATACCTTCCATTTTACGAAGTCCTAGCATTAATTCATTTTCCATTATTTCTGTTTTAGATAAGATATTTTCTTCTAAGATATATTTACCTTCTAAATAATTATTTAAACTACGCGTATTTTCATAACGCATGCCATGCATATATCCGTGAGCTCCTAAGCCAAAACCATAATAATATTCATTATTCCAATATGTTAAATTATGTTTAGATTCATAACCTTTACGAGCAAAGTTACTAACTTCATAATGATTATAACCAGCTGCTGTTAATTTTTTTACAATATACTCATACATTTTGGCATCGGTATCTTCATTAATTGGTTTAGTTTCTAAAATATCGGCTTTAGTATTTTCTTCTAAGATTAAAGAATACGTGCTTATATGGTCAACTTCTAATTTTAATATTTTAGCAACATCTTTTTTTAAAGTACCCATTGTTTCATCTGGTAAAGCATACATTAAATCAACATTAATGTTATCAAAACCTAAATTACGAGCCAGTTTAATAGTTTCTTCGGCGTCTTCAAAAGAGTGCTGTCTTTCCATAAATTTTTGATTATCTTTATCAAAAGATTCTATCCCAATACTTAATCTATTAACACCATTTTCTTTTAAGATTGTTAAAAGCATTTCATTTATATCATTTAAATTACACTCAAAAGTAAATTCATAATCATCTTTTAAGTTAAATTTTTGAACTATTGTAAATAATTTTTCTAAGTCTTCTTCATCTAAGCAAGAAGGAGTTCCTCCTCCTATATATAAAGTTTCTAATTCTTCAGAATTATATTTTTCAATTATTTCTTCTTCTAAAGTATCTAAGTAATTAGTTACCCAATCTTTTTGATAATTTAATTTACAAAAATCACAATAACTACATATATGTTTACAAAATGGGATATGTAAATAAGCACTCTTCATAATCCACCAACTTTTCTATTATAATTGTACTAAACATTAAAAAAGTTTACAAACTTTTTCAAAATATTTGTAAACTTAAAGTAAATTACTTTTCACTTTTTAAAACAGCTAAAAAGGCCTCTTGAGGAATTTCGACACTACCAACCATTTTCATCCTTTTTTTACCTTCTTTTTGTTTTTCTAATAGTTTTCTTTTCCGGGTAATATCGCCACCATAACATTTAGCTAAAACATTTTTGCGCATTGCAGAGATATTTTCTCTAGCTATAACCTTAGAGCCAATACAGGCTTGAATTGGAACTTGAAATAGTTGACGAGGAATTAGTTCTTTTAAATTTTCCACTACACTCTTACCACGATTATAGGCAAAGTCTTTGTGAACAATAGTGGATAAGGCATCAACTACTTCACCATTTAATAAAATATCCATTTTTACTAAATTACTTGCTTCATAACCAGTATATTCATAATCAAATGAAGCATAACCTTTAGTAAAACTTTTGAGTTTATCAAAAAAGTCATAAACTATTTCTGATAATGGTAATCTATAATGAATATTAACTCTTGTTTCATCGATATATTCCATATTTTCATAAATGCCTCTTTTATCTTGACATAATTCCATAATCGGCCCAATGTATTCACTAGGAACAAAGATATTAGTTCTAATAAAAGGTTCTCTAATCTCCGCTATTGTCGCTCTATCAGGCATTTTATTAGGAGAATCTATCATTTGAATTTCGCCATTAGTTAGAAGAACTTCATAAATAACGGAAGGTGATGTGGCAATTATATCAATACCAAATTCTCTTTCAATCCTGCTCATGATGATCTCCATATGTAAAAGACCTAAGAAACCACAACGAAAACCAAAACCTAAAGCATCAGAAGTTTCTGGTTCAAAAACTAAAGAAGCATCATTTAATTTTAATTTTTCTAAAGCTTCTCTTAAATGGCCAAATTTATTAGGTTCAACTGGGAATAGTCCCGAATAAACCATCGGTTGCATCGGTTTATAACCTGGTAACATTTCTTGGGCTGGATTTTTTAACGTAGTAATCGTATCTCCGACACTTACTTTGGAAATATCTTTAATACTTCCAGATAACCAACCAACTTCCCCACTTACTAGACAATCTTTTTTGACTTCTTTGGGAGTATTGACACCTAGTTCAATAATTTCACTTTCTAAACCGGTAGCCATCATTTTAATTTTATCATGAACTTTTAAAATACCATCGACAACCCTAACATGTGCAATAACTCCTCTATAAGCATCGAAATAAGAATCAAATATTAAAGCTTTGGTAGGACTTTCATTATCTATTTTAGGAGGTTTTATTCTTTTTACTACAGCTTGTAAAAGTTTATCTACCCCTTCTCCTGTTTTACCGCTGCATAAAATAATCTCCTCTTCTTTAAAGCCTAAAACATCACATAATTCTTTGGTTACTTTTTTAATATCAGCATTTGGTAAATCTATTTTATTAATAACAGGAATTATGGTTAAATCGTTATTTAAAGCTAAGTATAAATTAGCTAAAGTCTGAGCTTCGATACCCTGAGCGGCATCTACTACTAAAATTGCCCCTTCACATGCGGCAAGACTTCGGGAAACTTCATAAGAAAAATCGACATGACCAGGGGTATCAATTAAATGCAAAGTATATTCTTCATTTTGATATTTATATTTTAAAGAAACAGCATTTAATTTAATTGTAATTCCTCTTTCACGTTCCAAATCCATACTATCTAATAGTTGGTCTTTCATATCATGTTTGGAAACATTACCAGTAAGTTCTAAAATGCGGTCCGCTAAGGTACTTTTCCCATGGTCAATATGAGCAATAATCGAAAAATTACGAATATTTTCTTGCTTCATAAATTTCCCTCCTTGTCATATTATTATACAAGAAAAAAGAAAATACTTAAAGATTTAAAAAATAAAAACTATTTTCTTTTCCCCTAAGTAGTGCTAAAATTAAAACAACTGAGGTGATTTAACATGAAGAAAACGAAAAAAGAAACTGTGATGGTTAAAAAGAAAAAGTTAAAATTTCGTCCTTGGGTCTTAATTGTTTTCATGTGTGTATTTGCCATTGTGTTAGCCTTTTCTTTACATGGCGTCTACAGCTGGGATAAAGATAATAAAAATATTGAAAAACTAGAAAAAGAAATTGAAGTAGAAGTACCTACCCAAGAAATAGAAGAACAAGGAGAATTAGTTAATCCTCCCGAAACTAAAACTGGTGATTATTGGTATTATATAAATGTACCTTTTTATGAAGTAGATTTTAATGAACTTTTAGCTAAAAATAGTGATACAGTAGCTTTTATTCATATGGAAAGCACTAATATTAACTACCCTGTTGTTCAAACAACTGATAATGATTATTATTTAACTCATGCTTTTGATAAAAGTAATAATGATGCTGGTTGGGTTTATTTAGATTATCGAGATTCTCTAGACCCTTTAAGTTCTAATTTAGTATTTTATGGTCATGGCCGTATTAATAAAACTGTTTTTGGTTCTTTAAAAAATGCTTTAACTAAATCTTGGCAAAATAATAAAGATAATTATGTAATTCAAGTTTCAACACCAAAAGAAAATTTAGTATTCCAAATCTTTTCTATTTATACTATCGAAGCTGAAAGTTATTATATTAGAACTGATTTTGTAAATGAAGAAGAAAAAGCCACATGGATTAAGACAATGAAAGAAAGAAATACTGCTCCAATTGATACAGAAGTTAATGCTAATGATACAACAATTACTTTATCAACTTGTGAAAATAATTCAGGTGGAAGAATAGTTGTCCATGGTAAACTTATAAAAAGACAAGCAAGATAATTTAATCCTGCTTGTTTTCTTTTACCAAAATTTATTCTTCTTAAATATAATTAAACATATAATAATGATAATAGCAAAAACGATAAACATTAAAGGGTAACCAAATTCCCAAGAAAGTTCTGGCATATATTTAAAGTTCATCCCATACCAACCTGTAATTAAAGTAAGGGGTAAGAATATAGTGGTAACAATAGTTAAAACTTTCATAACATTATTTTGATGCAATGTAATTTGAGATTCATATAAATTTTGTAGTTCTTGAGTATACTCTCGTAATAATAAAGTTTCACTTTGTAATCTTTCAATTTTTTGAGAATAAACTACAAATACTTCTTCTGTAGTCATATAGCTATCTATTAAATTATCAGTTAAATCTAATAATTGATTATAGTAATGATAAAACTTTAATATTTCTTTTTTGATTCTAATAATTGTTTCATTAAAATTATGAACATCATTTTTAATAATTTTAGTTTCTAATAAAGATAATCTTTCTTCTAAATGTTCTAAATAACTTAAATCATCTTTAATAAATACTTCTAATATATCATGAAATAATTTAATAACATTATAATCCTTTTTACTCTTTGTATTAATTATTTCGTCAATTAGTTCCATAATTTTATTTTCTTTTTCAATAAAAATAAGATTATTATTAATAAAATAAAAGTAACAACTATAATTTAGTGGAAACTTACCTTTAATAGGAATACATAAAGTTCCATACATATATTTTTTAGCATCTTCTATTTTACAAAAGTGAATTTTTTCTAAAGGAGAGTTTTCAATTAAATCATAGTTTTTCCACTCATCTTCATTAAAGATACATATTAAATTAGTGCTTTTATTAGTTAGTTTCTTTGTTGATGTTATTATTTTATCATTTTTTATTTCATAAATCATATCATCACTACCCTAAATAAGTATAGCACTTAAGTAAATAATTTACCAATAACTTTTAACATTTTAGAAAGACCTGTAGTCATAAATTCTTCAACTTTTTGAGAAATATTTAAACCTAATTTAGAAGCTTTATTACTATAATCTTTAGTTTCTTTTTCTAAATAATCATCAATAGTTACATCTTTACCATTAGCGATATCATTTTCAAATTTTCGAATTGTTTCATTTGTAAGTTTTACTCTGTCATTTATTTTACTCTCATAATAACCAGTAGAATTAGCAATATAAAGGCCCATATAAATTACAAATAAAGAAATTAAAATAAACCATAATAATTTTTGACTTTTCTTCTTTTTCATTTTGTATCCTTAATTAAATCATATAAAGAATTAGCAATAACTGTTAAAGTATTAGTTACTTCATCAATAGTGTTTTCTGGGCCACCTACTTCTATTAATAACGCATTACTACTTAAATCTTGATTATAAATACCATTATTGCCATTACCACCTTTTTTTAATATTCCTTTAGATAAATTAGGTTGTTTAGTATTTACAATATCACTTATTTTCTGAGCTATTTCAACATTACTTTCATAATTTTCATGTTCTGTTCCTACTACAAATAATATTTTGGCATATGACTTATTATCAATAGTTAAAGTTGTACTATTTTTAGGAATAGAATCACGATGGATATCAATAATATATTTTATTGTATCATTTTTATTTAAAGCATCTTCTATTAATAATCTACTAGCTTTATAAGAATAACTATATTGCCAATTATTAATAGCTAATAATTCCGAAATATTAGTTTCTTCAACAATAGTAGGAATATTTAAATCATTAAGTTTTTCTTTTAAAATATAACTAGCCATTAAAACATTAGGAGAAGAATCATACATGTTTACATTACTATTACTATATTCTTCTAATTGATGGGAATTATATAAATAGATAATTGGTTTTTTAACATTATATTTATTGGGGTCTTCAAAATATTTAGTTACAATAGTTTCTTCATCATAGTTATCTTCAAAAACTATTGCACTATCATCTATTAAATTATTCATACTTGTTTTTAAAAGTAAAGATGATGAATTAAAATTAATATTAAATAAATCATTATTTTTATTAGTTTCAATTAAATTATTGGAACTAGTTTTTAATAAGTAATTAATTATTACTTTATTAGATATTTTATCTTTAATTTTTTTATTATATAAAAATTTAAAACTATAAGAAAATGAGATATAAATTAAACCAATGATTAGACAAAATTTAAGTAAATAAAATTTTCTTTTTTTTCGAGCCTTAAACCTTTTCATAAACAATCCCTCTTATTTATTTTATAAAAAGATTTATAAGAAATTTGTTGTTTTATAGTATTTAAAAAGATAAAGAGTTAAGGAATACTTATAACGAAGGCTATAATCTCTTTATCTTTTATTATTTATATAAACGCTTACGCGTTTATACCAAAATTAAATTAATTATTGTACGACATATGGGTCATCGATTGTTCCTGAACCTGTTACTGTTACATCTGATTTTAGGTTGATGACGGGAAGCAGATTTTCTGATACTATAATATAGCCATCAACGAAGCTAGCACCTTTTCCAGCATCCCATACCGAACCATAACGATTGCTAAAACTAAATTCATCAGGTGACATGGTCCACCAATAATAATCATGATATAAGTAATTTTCAGTAGTAGCATTATTGTTGTCCGTATATTCATTATAGTTATAACCACCTAATATTACATCATCAGCTGTTAACAATCCTATTTTTAATTTATATACTCCACCATAATCTCTATTATCCCCATCTTTTTTTGTTGGGTCTGGACAATGAAGATTAAGTTGAGGATTTTCTCTTAGTCTCGTATGAGGTTTAAATTCTAAAGAAGTTGAGGATGAAGATGCTGCATTTTCTTCTCCACTTCCATATGATGTATCATTACAAAAAGTTGTTAATGCTATTTTATCATTATATTGTGTTAAATTACTTTGATACCACTTTTCTAATTCTGTTTTAACTTCAGAATCTGTACCACCATTGGAATTAATAAATGTTCCATTTTCATAATTACTATAACATGGATGTTCATTAGTACAAGATTTTTCATTATCGTATGTATATCCGACATATTTAATGTTATCAGTTGTACTATGAAATTGAATATCAGATAATTCATTTTCTTTTTCGTTAAGTATTAATCTTATTGTTCCATCACCATTAACACGCACTATTCGCCATACTAAATCAGAATTTTGAGATAATTTTACATAGTTATTTTCTACTTTACCTCTAAAGTAATATGTATCTCCATCATCATCTTCAGTCATATATAATCCACTTAATTCATCTCCTGATGTAGAAGTTGGATAGCCTTTTGTAAAGTCTGGTGTCTCTGTTCTTATTTCGTATTCGTGATTAAAGATATTTATTGTTGGTTTTCCGTTCATTGGCGTTGCTTCTATTGTTATTTTATAGGTAAATGTTTTATTTTGTCCTTCTTCTATTGTGGTAGCATTATCTATCCATGTTCTTACCTTTACTTTCTTTGTTGTCTTTGGCAATGAGTATCCTTCCCCTATTACTTTTGATTTATTATTGGTTGTATAATTATCTAATCCATCTAAGCTTGTATTAGTTTCTATCTCTTTAGTATCAGACAGTAGTTTTGCTTCCCCTCCTGATGTTACTTTTACATGTGTTTCATTTAAAGTAGAATTCTTACTATTATTTAATATGACATTATATTTTACTGTTGTATCACACTTATTTTCTATTGTTACTTCATATGGTGTTGTATTTCTTCCTTCTTCATCTGGTACAGGTATAACATTATTTAAAGCTACACTTTCTCCTCCAGTATACTTTATATCAAAACAATCTAATGTTGTTATCTTATTTTCATCTGACTGCGTAAAAAGTCTTTCCCATAAGGCATACGAAAGTGTAGCTACACAACTAAAAAGTATTATTCCTATTATAGTTATTATTGTTATTTTACGTTTATTTTCCTTCATTACATTTATTCCTTCCTATCTTTACATCTAAGTCCATTATACCCCCCCCCGGTTTATTGTAAAGTAGAAAGTTTTTGGTTGACATGAAAAAAATTAAGGCAAGAAAAAACACTAATTAATTTAGTGTTCATTTTTTATTTACTTTTTGTTTCTTCTATTTAATGTCAAAGTTCTATGCATATTATCATCATTAATATCATCTAAATTTTGATTTTTTGCAGTTGTAGATGTTGTAATAAGATTTTTTAAATGTTCTGATACTACAAATTTAAAAGGTTCCCACTCATCAAAAGTATTAGCATAATCAGTTAAACACTCATGACAGTTTTTAAATTTATGACATCTCCAAGCTGCCCTGCCCATCATATCGCCTGGAGCACATAATCCTAATTTTTCCCACTCGATTACTTTTTCTTCCGGTGTTATTTTTCCTCGTCTATGAATTACATCTATTTCTTTTTGACTTAAAGGTTTAAATTTTACTGTTGTTACTTCTTTCATTATTGCCTCCTCTAAACTATAAAAATATAATATTTTTCCTGTCTAAAAGTATTATATACTAGGCGCAATAAAAAAGAAAATATTTTTTCCATTTTCCTAAAAAACATATTTTTATTTTAAAAATAATTCATTTAGAGCATTACCAATGACTGAACTTAGTTTTTCGATTTCTTCATTTATATTTAAAGAGGTATACATTTGTTTATTTACTTCTATAACAACCGGAACACCAATAGATATTAAAGGAATATTAAAAGTTTTAGAACTTATTTTACGATTAGTTTTAATAGCACTTCCGGGAATAATACCGGTATTTGATATTTCAATACATCTATTTAATCTTTTCGGATTATTTGTTGATAAAGAATCTATGACAATAATAGAACTAGGGTGAAGAGAGTTAACAAGCATTTTTATTAAGGCAAAAGAACTTATTCCTGTTTTACCTATTACTTCAGGGACAAACAAAGCCACTTTAGGAATAGTTAGAAAGTCAACATAATGATTAGTAGCAATTACTTTATTAGTTGTTTTAGGACCTAAAGCATCACAGATTACACTAGAGTTTCCTAAGCCTATAATTAAAGTTGTACCATAGTTATTAATCGCTTTTTTAAAGTATTTTAAAACTCTTATAATTTCTTTTTGTAAATATTTAGAATAATTATTTAAAGTTTCATCTTTAAAACTAATGGTAAAATATTTACCAGTATCTCTTTTTAATTGTTGTTTATTCGAAGTATTGACTTCAAAAAAGCTAGTTTTAATATC
This sequence comes from uncultured Bacilli bacterium, assembly GCA_947594925.1. Lineage (GTDB taxonomy): Bacteria > Bacillota_I > Bacilli_A > RF39 > UBA660 > HGM10766. Next base: position 13,445 of record CANQEJ010000013.1, on the reverse strand, counting down.
ATTTTTAATACTTTCTTCTAATTTATAACCATTATTTTTAAATATTGAATCGGAAAGGTCTAAAAAAAGTTTATTTTTCATTGTATCACCCTTATTATTTTGGGCGAAAAGGTCATTTTTTATTGCAAAAGTCATAATGTTTTGATAAAATTGATATTGTATTTATGGAAGGGAGATTTTGTATGCCTAATATTAAAAGTTCAAAGAAAGCTGTTAAAGTTATTGCTAAAAAAACTGACGCTGCTCATGAATATAAAGCAAGAGTTAAGAATTCCATTAAAAATTTAGAAAAAGCAATTGCTGCTAAAGATGTGGAAACTGCTGAAAAATTAGTTAAAGATGTTCAAAAAAATGTTGATAAAGCTGCAAGTAAAGGCTTAGTCAAAAAAGGTACAGCTGCTAGACAAAAGTCAAGACTTGTAAACAAAGTTAAAGGTATGAAGTAAAGTTTGCTTACTTCATTTTTTCTTGATAGAATTTAGGTAAGCTGGTGAGATTATGAAAAGATTTATCGTGCCGATTATTCTATGTGTTATTTTATTATTTATTGCCATATATATTGAACCAATAACTAATTCCATAGCTAATGTTTTAGAAAACGAACCAAGAATTGTTATAGAACCTAAAAATAATTACTATCGCGACTACGATTTTGAGTTTGTTGAACAAACTACAGATTTTATTCCTTATAGTTATCAAGGCCTTTTAAATATTATTTATACGATGTTAAATAATGGTTGGGAAAAATTTACATTTTATTGTCCAGAAGAATATAAAGATTGTTTAAGTGATGTCAAAAATATCTCTAATGATAATGTATTACTTACCCATATTAATAATTTTGTTCATCCTTTTAATAATTTTGAAAATATCATTACTAGTTATTATGAATCTGGCGAAGTAACAATTGAAATTAGTAAATTATATTCTGAAGAAGATATTAATAGAATTAATCAAGAAATTGACCGTTTAATGAAACAACTCATTACTAAAGATATGGATAATCAAACTAAAATTAGAACTATCCATGATTATATAATTAACAATACTAAATATGATACGCAAAGGAATGAAACTAATAGTAGTCCATATCACTCTAATACCGCAATCGGTCCATTATTTGAAGGTTATGCTATTTGTAGTGGTTATGCTGATGTTATGGAACTATTCTTAGAAAGATTTGGTTTAAAAAGTTTTAAAGTAGCTAGTTCTTTACATATTTGGAATTCTGTATATATAGATGGTGCTTGGAAACAAATTGATTTAACATGGGATGACCCAATTACTACAACTAATGAAGATTATTTATATTATAAATACTTTTTAGTTGATGCTAGTGCTCTTTCTTCCTTAGATACAGAAACTAATCAACATGTTTTTGATAAAACAGTTTATTTAGAATTAAAATAAAACATACTTATTTTAGTGAGTATGTTTTTATATCTTCAAAAGTATGAATATTATCATCTTTATTTTCTAATATAGCATAAATAAATTGAGCAAAGCTTAAATTTTCTGTAAGAGCCTTAACCAATATTTCTCGTACCCTACTTTCTTGGGTTATTACTTTTGTATTATTTAAAGCTTTATAAAATAGATTATTAAATACTTTTAAATTTCTTTGTTTAATTCTTTCTTTATCTTCATCTGGCATTATATAATATAAGTCCGTATCCGTAATATATAGATGTTTTTTATTTTGTGAAATCATCATATTAGCAAATTTGACATCATGAATAACGATTTGATGTTCTAAACTTAATCTAATTATTTCTTGTTCTATAATTTCTAATTCTTGATAAAATCTTTCTAAATCAAAATGTAAAAACTGTTCTTTTGTAAAATCTTGACCATTAATCTTCTTTCTAATGTAACCACTAAATTGGTCTTTATAATAAACTAAAGTTTCGGGAAAGATAAAGTTCGTACTTATGATATTACAATCTAAAATAGCTTTTATTTTATAATAAAAATCAGTAAAATCTAAATTAAATTGGGATATTAATACTTCTAGTTCCATTACTTTTTGATGCCATAATTTAATTATTTTATCATCTTGATATTCATAAACTATTCCACATTGTCCTTCTCCGAGAATTTTTTGAGAAGTTATCTCATTATATTCTTTCAAAGAAAGTTCTAATATTTTATCCATTAAAAAGACCCCCTTAATTTTCTAGATAATTTACGACCTCACTTATTGTCTTAGTAAAATCTTGATAATCTACTAAAAACCATTTTACTTTCATTTGATGAGCATACCATGTATATTGTCTTTTTGCATACTTACGAGATTTTTGTTTGATTTGTTCTTTAGCTTCTTCTAAAGATATTTTCCCATCAAAATAAGCATATAACTCTTTATAGCCGATAGCTGTCATAATAGCTTTGCTATAAACTTTTTGCTCGTAGAAAGCTCTTACTTCTTGTTCTAAACCTTCTTTAAACATCTGTTCTACTCGGTTGTTAATTATGTTATATAAATTATCTCTATCAGTTGTAAGACCAATGAATTTAACATTATCATATAATAATTTATCTTTATTAAAAGAAGTAGTTTTTTTATTTAAGAAACGAATTAATCGTTTACGATTATTCGGGTGTATATCTATATTCTTATCTTTTTTTAAAGCTTTTTCATAAAGTTCTTCATTAGTTAAATCATCATAAGTTTCATTATCTTCTTCTAAAGCAAACTCATAATCATATAGTAAAGCTTTCATATAAAGACCTGAACCACCTACTATAATAATATTTCTATTAGGATTAGCAGCGATAATCTTTCGACCGTCTTTTTGATAATCATAAACAGTATAATTTTGATTAACATCGACAAAGTCTATAAGATAGTGTTTAATGCCCTCTTTTTCTTCTTCTTTAATTTTAGCTGTACCAATATCTAAGCCTTTATAAACTTGCATAGCATCACAATTAATAATAATAGCATCATACTTTTTAGCAAGTTCAATCGACATTTTAGTCTTACCAACTCCAGTTGGACCACAAACACATATTATCACTTTATTCACCACCTAGATATTTCGAAAATCTCCAATAGTTTTAATCCTAACATGAGTATCTGCTTCTAAGACTCTTTGCATTTCAGATAGAAAAGTTTGTAACTCTTCACTTTGATTTTCTTCTATTAATTTATAAGCCATTTTTAAATTAGGATTACTATCAATAAATTCTTTGAGATTTTCAGTTAAAATTTCTTCTAATAAAATATTTCTAATTTCATTAATATTATGTTTATATAAATCACGAGCATTATCGTTAGACTTTTGCCATGGGTCAGGGTCAATTAAAGCAAAAGAAACTATTTTATGTTTTTGTAAAACCATTAAGTTTTTAGCATGAACATCATTAAGTTTAAAACCTTCTTTAGAAAAGATTAATAATTCTTTTTCTAATTTCATTAAAGCTAAAAGAAAGGCTTTAAATGATAAAAGGTCACTTAATATATCTAAATTACGTCCTTTAAAGTATAAAAGTAAATATCCCACCACTGCATTTTTATAAATTACTAAATTTTTCGGCATGTAAATATAGCGATAGGGATATTTTGCTTCATTTAAGCTTTTGATATTTTGGACATATTCTTCTTTTATATCAGGTCTAAGTTCCAAAATAGAATCTTGGTCATACCATAATTTCATAACATGCTTTCTATCATATAAAATTACTTTACCATCGTTTCCATGACCTGTAGGAACACCATCTATAATTCGTCCAACTTCAGGAGCATTTTTATAATAAGTATATTCACCCGAAGTTAATATAATATCCTTTTTCATCCCAATTACCCCTTTAATTGTCTTAGTATGTTACTATTTTTTGGTCATTTTGTCAAATTAGTTCATTACTCTTTTAAACATACGTTCTAATTCATAAATACTAAATTTAATTATTGTCGGACGACCATGAGGACAGTTATAAGGATTATCAGTTTTAACTAAAGCATCTAATATTTCTTCTATAGATTCCATACTAATATTAGTATTACCTTTAATACTTGTCTTACACGCTAAAGTTATAGCAATATGTTCATTAAATTTAACTCGGTCAAAGTTATTTTTATTAATAATTACTAAGTCAATTATTTTTCTAATTTGTTCTTCTTCATAATCTTTTTTTAACCAAGTTGGGTGTTCTTTAACAATAATCGTATTAACCCCAAATTCTTCAATTTTAAATCCTAGGTTAGTTAATACTTCCATATTTTCTTTAATAGTTATAAAATCACTAGCCGAAAGTTCAATACTAATTGGAAATAATAAAGATGTAGTCGTAATTTCTTCATTAATTAAAGCTTTTAAATATTTTTCATAATTAATTCTTTCCTGGGCCGCATGCTGGTCAATTAGATATACTCCCTCATCATTTTGAGCAATAATATAAGTACCTAAAGCAAGTCCTACCGGATATAATTTTAATGATTTTAATTCTTCATTAATAACTACTTCCTCTTTAACATTTTCTTTGACCCCTAAATCAAAAACTGTTTGTTCTTCTTTTACTACAGAAGGTTCTTCTTTTTTTATAATTTGTTCTACATAAGAATCTTTAATTTCATTATCAGTAGGAGCTATTTCAATTTTAGGTATTAATAAATTATGATATAAAGCATCTTTAATTGTGTCATATAATAATGAAGACAATTCAGCCATTTTACTTATTTTTATATCTTGTTTAGTTGGATGAATATTAACATCTATTAAAGTAGGATCCGTATTAATTAGAATTACAATTACGGGAAATTTTATATCGGGTTTATAAGTATAATAAGCATCATTTATTATTTTATTAAGTTCATTATTTCTAACTACTCTACCATTTACTATAGTTATCATATGATTACGATTAGATTTTAAAATTTGAGGTTTACAAATATACCCATATATATCAAAATCATCGTTACTGTTTTTTATTTCAATCATATTAGAAGAAATATTTAGACCAAATATTTCATGAATTGTTTTATGTAAATTACCACTTCCACTTGTTTTAACAACCACTTTATCATTATTGGTTAGAGTAAAACGAATATTAGGATATGATAAAGCTAGTTTTTCAATAAAACTTGTTGTGTTAGCAAGTTCGGTTGTTTCGCTTTTTAAATATTTTAAACGAGCAGGTGTATTATAAAATAAAGCTTTAATTTCGATAACAGTTCCTTGATTTAAAGCACATGTTTCTTCCGATATTAACTTACCACCTTCTATAATAATTTGTGTTCCTTTTTCATCTTGAGCAGTTTGTAAACATACTTTAGAAACACTAGCAATAGATGGTAAAGCCTCACCTCTAAACCCTAAAGTTCCAATAAAAAATAAATCATCTTCTTTTAATAGTTTAGAAGTAGCATGACGAGAAAAAGCAAGACGAGCATCTTCTTTGTCCATACCGATTCCATTATCCGTAACTTTAATACTCTTTAAACCAGCATCGATTAAATCTATTTTTATTTCTGTTGCTTTGGCATCAATACTATTTTCTACTAATTCTTTAACTACAGAAGCACATTTTTCCACAACTTCCCCAGCTGATATTTTATTTGCTAAGATTTCACTCATTACCTTAATTTTACTCATATTTACTTCTCTTTTCTAATAAAATTATAGCATATTTCCATAGTAAAAAGAATAATTAGTCATAACAGAAAAAAAGATAAAGAGTTAAGGAATACTTATAACGAAGGCTATAGTTTACTCTTTATCTTTTATTATTTATATAAACGTTTACACGTTTATAACTTATTTATTGTACTATATATGGGTCTTCTACTGTTCCAGTTCCTGTTACGGTTACATCGGAGTTTAGGTTGATGACTGGACGAACGACATGGTCATTATAGCTAACATTAGTTTTGTCGATGTCGCCACTATCGAAGCCATAGAACTCATAAGCGTAAGATGAACTGGCATAACTAGGCGACATGGTCCACATATACCAATAAAATTTATTATTATTTTTTAAATAATTTAATAAGTAATTATCTCCTGTTGCGTTACTAGCATATGCTAACCCAGCATAATTTACCTCATCAACCGTCAATAAACCTATTTTTAATTTATATATTCCCCCATAATTTCTTTTTTCGTTTCCATCTTGTTTTGTTGGGTCTGGACATTGTAACGATGGTTGGCTATCGGTCATTATTCTTTTATATGGACCATAATACACCGCATTGTTTTCACTTCCTGAATCATATGATGTATCATTACAATATTTTGTTAGAGCTATTTTATCATCATAATTTTTTAATGTTGTATTATACCAATCCTCTAAGTATTCTTTTATTGTAGAACTTGTTCCCATATTTTCTGAACTAGTCCAGTTACTTCCATTATAATAAGTGGAACAAGGATTATCATTAGTGCAAGGTTCATTATTATTATACGTATATCCTACATACTGATAACCACTACCAGTCTCATTAAATTGTAATACACTAATTGGATTATCTGTTACTAGTCTTATGGTTCCATCTCCATTTATTCGTACGATGCGCCATAGTATTGATTGACCTGATGTTTGCATTACTTCAGTTTGAATATCTTGTATGCAAGCTTCTGCGCTGCCATAATTATAATCAGAATTATAATTATTATTACATCTATTTTTAGCATCTTCATATGAACTATATGTAGTTTCATTTTCTTTCCCTTGGCCTACCAAATATAGATATGCATCTTCCTTATTTATTCCCAATTGCACATAATTATTTTCTACTTTTCCTCTAAAATAATAGCTATCTCCATCACCATCTTCAGTTTTATACAAGCCACTTAGTGATATATCCGTTGAATTTGGATATCCTTTACTAAAATCTGGTTCTTCTGTTTGTAGTTTATTTGATGTTAATATCTTTCCTGCAAGTAAGTTACTATCACCTGCTGCATTTTCTATAGTTATCTTAAAAGTAAAACTTTTATTTTCTCCTTGTTCTTCTGTTGTATCTTTATCCATCCAACTTCTTATTTGGACTATCTTTGTTTGTTTTGGTCCTATTACTCCTGTTCCGATTATGTATGACTTTTCATTTTGGAAACCCTCTATTGTTCTATTGTCTGTAGGAGTTGCATCAGATAGTAACTTATAATCGTTATCTACTGCTACTTTTAAATGTTCATTAGCTAAATCAGAACTTTGTTCTTTATTTAGGATAACATTATACGTTGATACTGTATCACAAGTATTTTTTATTTCTACTTCATATGGTTTATTTTTTAAGCCATCTTCATCTTTTTGAGGGAAACCATTTTCTATTGATATTCCTCCACCATTTGTTTCCTCATAACTAATATCAAAACAGGCATATGTATTTTTATTTATTCCTGTTTGGGTATGTGTCCTACTCCATATAGCATAGGTAAATGTTGTTATAGCAAGTATCAACATTATTCCTATTACAGTTATTACCGTTATTTTACGTTTTCTTTCCTTCATTACATTTATTCCTTCCTATCTTTACATCTAAGTCCATTATACCCCCCCGTTTATTGTAAAGCAGAAAGTTTGTGGTTTACGTTTTTGCATAAAAAAAGAAGATTGCTCTTCTTAATTAGATTTGAGAATTTTTTATATACTCTTCATATTCATTTATGGTATTTATTATTTCTTCACTTGTCTTACAATGACATATCTTATTTTTCATTTCTTTATTTTTGGGCATACCCTTTAAATAATATAAAATATGAGTTCTTATTTCTAAGTTAGCAAGCTTTTCACATTTATCTTCTAAAAGTAATTGATAATGTTTTCTCATCATTTTAATTTTATCTAAATTAGATACTTTAGATGGTTCTTTATTCTCTTCTAAAAAATCAACGCACTCTTTAATTAACCAAGGATTACCTAAAACACCTCGTCCTATCATAACTGCATCACATTTTGTTTCATCAAGCATACGTTTTGCATCATAACAACTTTTGATATCACCATTACCAATAACAGGAATATGAACATTTTCTTTAACTTGTTTGATAATGTTCCAATTAGCTTGACCGCTATATCCCTGAGAACGAGTACGAGCATGAACAGCAATTGCCTGGGCTCCAGCTTCTTCACAAATTTTGGCTACTTCCACTGCATTGATATTATTTTCATCCCAACCACTGCGAATTTTTACGGTAACAGGAATATGTACAGCATTTACTACCGCCGAAACAATTTCTTTAATCTTAGTAGGATTTTTTAAAAGGGCACTACCAGCTTGGTTTTTTAAAGCTACTTTAGGAACAGGACATCCCATGTTTATATCAATGATATCAGGTTTCATCACTTCTTCCACAATCTTAGCTGCTTTGACAAAAGAAGTAACATCACTACCAAAAATTTGTTGAACTAAAGGACGTTCTTCATCACTTTTCTTAAGTAGTTCTAAAGTTTTAGCATTTTCATAAACTAAGGCTTTATCACTTACCATTTCGCAATATATTAAACCAGCTTTCATGCTTTTAATTATTTTACGATAAGAAGTATTGGTAATCCCAGCCATTGGTGCGAGAACTACTTGATTGGCAATTTCTACATTACCGATTTTAAATTTTGTCAACTACTAAAACCTCATCATCATTATTAAGTTGAAAAGCAAAAGCATCATCTGTATCAATATGAAGTTCTAAATAACCATCATCACTTACTTTAGCTACAGCATCCATAATACCACTTTTAGCACCTGTAACTTTTATATAAAGAGGCATATCATCATATACATTATATTTCTTAGCATCTTCATTACTAAAATGAACATGACGATTAGCTATAATAACGCCTTCATCTAAGGTAACACTTCCTTTAGGTCCGGTAATGGTAACAGGAATAGACCCTTTAATATCTCCACTTTTTCTAACTGGAGGTTTAATTTTTAATTTACGCGCATCACTTGCGGAAATTTCCACTTGATTATAAGAACGTAAAGGACCAATTATTCTTAAATTTTTAAGTTCATAGTCGCCACATTTAATATCAACTGTTTGATTAGAAGCAAACTGTCCTATTTGATGTAAGTTATTTCTTACTGTTAAATCTTCAGCAAATAATTGATAATAAACTTCTTTAGTTAAATGAACATGATGATTACTAATTCCTACTTTAATCATTTCTTGCATATAAAAATTCCTTCTTTCTTTAAAATTATACAAAGAACAAAAAAAGAAAACAAGGACTAATCCTTGTTATTTACTAAGATATAGAATATAAATAATAATTACCATCAGTTCTTAATTTATAAGTATATGTTTTTTGTTTAATTGTTGTTTCTTTAGTTTCACTATCTTCATATGTAACACTATCATTTATTACAATATCTTCATTATTATATTTGATTTCAAAATCATGCTCTATATTATCCATATTAGTAGCATAAGCTATTTCGCCATATAGATACATATTATTATACTTTTCTAAATCTCCTAATAATTCTGGAGCTGTTTCACTTAAACCATATATTTTAGCTATTTGATTATATACAGAAGAAGTCATAGCATAACAAGTTCCACTACCATACTGACAATATTCACTTTGTTCACTAGTTACTTCCTTTAACATTTTTTGACTGCGCGCATACTCATAGACAATTAATATTTTTTCTTCGTCTGTTAATTTAGATATCTCTCCGGTTTTATCAAATAAAGTAAGATATAGATAATTTGGGGTAGAATTATAATTAATTCCAGCCATAGCTAAAAGTGAACTTACTTGTTGATAACTTATTTCATTAGCATCATCTTTAGGTACAACGGGCTTTGGTTGAACTTCTTCTTCAATTCCTAATAAAGAATCTAAATATCCTTTATCATAAGCAATATAGCCTCCTAAAGCTATTGATATTAAGATAAAGATTACTAACCAAGGCGCAAGTTTATTTTTTCTTTCTTCTTTCATTTATTATCATCCTCTATCATTTAGATTACACAAAAAATAAACCAGTGTCAATATGACTATGTCAACACGAATATAACAAATGTAAAATATTTGTTTACACTTTGTCTTATCTATGTTAACTTTAAAATAGAAAGAGGTATATAGATGGAAGAAAAACAGAAAAGAAAGAATAAAGTTTTACTGATATTCTTAATAATATTTATTATTTTATTTTTTGCAGCCAGCGGCTACATCGTATATGACAAATTTTTTAATAAAAAGGAACCTATAGAACAAAAAGAAGAAAAGAAAGAAGAAACAGAAGAAAAAGAACCAGAAGAAAATCTTCCTTATACATTATCAATTCCTAAATCTGAATATGGTTATTTATGTAAAGTAGCAAGTGAAGGTTGTTCTTCATCTTTAGAAATTCCTACAAAAACAGAAGATGCTAAATTACTAGCAATTTCTAGTTTATCAAATATTGTCTTATATAAAGATGATGTCTTAAGAACTTATAATGTTAAAAGTAAAAAAATAGATAAAATTAAACTAGAAGATGCATATGATGCTTATGATATAGCCACTAATGAAGATGAAACAGAAGTTATTGGTATTATATATAAAGATGGCGAAAAGACAGTTGATTATAGCACTACTTATGATTTAGTTGGTTTTTACAATATTAAATTAGATACGAAATTATATGAAGATAAAAATTATAATTATATTTATTCTATTAGTGATAAATATATTGGAGCAACTACTGAAAACGAAGAAGCTACCCAAAATCATTTGTTAAGTACTACAAAAGAAGAAGAAATTCTTCATAAATACGGTACATGTGTAATGTATGATACTGAGGATGAATTTATCTTAGAAAAAGAAGGTTGTATTGGTGAGCAAGGTGCTACTATTTATACTCCTGATAAAAAAGTTTTAGCCCAAGAATTATCATCTAATGAATTTTCTATATATAATAAACAATTATATTTTAAACAAGATAATAAAGTAGTAATTTATAATATTAAAGGTAATAAAGTTAAAGAAAGTTCTAATTATCAAGAAGTTTTAGATATTATTGAAAACTATGTAGTAGCTGTAAATAATAATAAGTTAATAATTAGTTCTTTAGATAAAGACTTTACTAAAGAGTTAGATGATTGGAACGATGAAAAATATTATCATTATATGATATCTGGTTATTATAAAGAAAATGAACTTAGTAATGAAAATGAAAAAGAAGCAGGTATATATTTAATTGTTGGTAATCATGGGGCAGATTCTAGTGATAGTAGCGGTATAGAATATTATTTTAATCCAGAAACTAAAGAAGTTAAGCAATATGATTTACCAGAAATTATGGGTTATGCTAAACCTATCCTATACTTATATCCTGAAAAAGAAACATTTGTCACAGTTAGCTTTAAACACCCAGAAAATTTAACTACAACATATCCTAAATTTAAAGATAATTGGTATGTTAAAGCTAGTCCTAATGGGGATTTATATGATATGGATAATAATTATTATTATGGTTTATACTGGGAAGAAAATTCAAATCATCAAGTAGATTTTAAGACCGGATTTTATGTAACTAAAGAAAATGCTATTTCTTTCTTAGAAGAAAAATTAACTACTATTGGTTTAAATGCTAAAGAACGTAATGAATTTATTATGTATTGGCTTCCTATTTTAGAAAAAAATAAACAAAGTTTAGTATATTTTGAATTAACGGAAGAAAGAAATAATTATAATGAATTAATTATTAACCCTCAACCAGATTCTTTATTAAGAGTGGCAATTCATGTTAAAAAGGTTAATCAAAAAGTAAATATTAAAGAACAAAAACTTCCGCAATTTAAACGTCAGGGATTTACAGCAGTCGAATGGGGTGGCGTTCTTTATGAAAAATAGTTGATATCAACTATTTTTTAGATTGTCTACAATTATTTTCTTATTGTTTAGAATTCTTTTATTGGTAGGATCTTTTTCTAAAGCTCGGTTGACAAAAATTAAAGCTAAATCATAAACACCTAAATTAGCATAAGCTGAAGATAGTAAATCATCAATAGTAGCATCCCAACTAGATGGTTCATTAATATAAGATTTATATTTTTGGGTAATTTCTAAAGCTTTTAAACAATATTTAGTAACTTGTGAATAGTTATTTAAAGAATATTCTAATAAAGCTAGTTCGACATAAGGTTCTCTTAAATAAGGGGTTTCTTCTAAAGCTTTTTGATACCACAAGCGCGCCTCAGCATATCTTTTTAAACCAATATAAGAACGAGCAATATAACGCATAGAGGCACTTCTTTCATCTTTCCAAGTTGCTGTTTTTAAACTTAAATGCTTAAGTAAAGTATCAATACATTTATTATGCAGGCCATAAAACATGTACTCTCTTCCTAAATAATGCATATTTCGGTCATCTTCTGGGTCTTCTTTAACAGAAAGTTCTAATAAAGGCAAGTACTGCCCTCTTGATTTAGTGGGGTCCGGATAATGATTTAAGGTAATAGCATCGGTCGTAATAATTTTTTCGGGAAAATTACATTTTAAAACTTCATGAACTGGGTGGGTCCAAGTATAACCATTTCTTAAATGAATTTTATCAATATAAAAGTTTACCGCCGGATTACCTTGCGTATCAAAACTCCAATTATAATTATAGCGGACGCGAGTATGGCCTTCCCAAATATCTTCTAAAACTTGACGCCAGCCTGGCTCTAAAACCTCATCTAAATCGGTACAAACACAGATATCGGTATCTTTAGGAACCAAATTTAAAGAGGCATTACGAGCAACATCAAAACGCCAAGGTTTGATTTCTTTAACTTCCACTTTAACACCTAATTTTTTTAATTTTGCTACAGTATTATCAGTAGAACCAGTATCTAAAACATATATTTCATCGGCTTCTTGCATTGAATTATACCAACGCTTCACAAATTTCTCTTCATTTTTAGTAATAGCATAAACACATACTTTATATTTATTCATTTTCCACCTCTTTATTTTATATAAAAAATAAAAAGATAATATGCCAAAATTTTTCAAAAATATAAAAAGTGCAGAAATTCTCTGCACTAATTATTAAATATTTTAAGCATCTAGTTTACGAACATTTAATGATACATTTCCAAAAGTAGCTGTTGGTGTGGCAGCTCCGGCAGTAGCTCCTAAACTAATAGAATCTCCCGCATTTAAACTAACAAGAGTTGTGCCACTAATTACTTGATTTTGGCCAGTTTCAACATATTGTTCTACAGCAGTTCCCGGAATTTCTACCCCATTTCTTAAAGCAGCAATGGTAACATCTCCAGAAGCATCTAAATCAGTAGAAACACTATAGCTTACTGCATAAATACCAGGTGTTGTAATTTCAATTGTATTAGTTCCATAGGTAACGTTTGAAGTAGAGCCTTGGGTTTCTATTGGAATAGTTGTTGGTGTTGTAGCATTAAGTTGAACTGCATCAGGAGTAATATCATATAAACTACCAAAAGCATTTAGACCATTAGCAGGTCCGGTTGGGCCGGTTGCTCCAGTAGGACCTGTGGCCCCAATAG
>CANQEJ010000012.1 GCA_947594925.1 uncultured Bacilli bacterium | reverse complement strand
TTGATACTCGCCATAACAACATTTACTTATGCCATATGGAGTAGGACACACACTCAAACAGGAATAAATAAAAATACCTATGCCTGTTTTGAAATAAGTTACGCAGAAACTAATGGAGCAGGTATAACTATGGAAAATGGTATTCCTCAAAAAGATGAAGAAGGATTAAAAAATGATGCCTATGAAGTTCAAATAAAAAACACATGTAGTACCACAGTTGCATATGATGTAATATTAAATAAAGAGTGGAGTTCAAATTTAGATAATACACATTTAAAGGTTGCAGTAGATAACGATTATAAGTTATTATCTGCAGCAACACTAACTGATAAGAGAACCATAGCAGACTTTAACAATGTTCAATCTTATATTATAGGAAGTGGAACTGTTGGACCAAAGCTAACAAAAACAATTAAAATAAGAAGCTGGATGGATGAAAAAACAACCGAAGAACAAGGAGAAAATAAAAGTTTTACATTTAAAATAACAATTGAAACCGCAGCATCAACAACAAATCCTAATAATTTAGTAAATAAAATAATAGCAGAAAATGAAATAAAAGAAGATGTTCCAGACTTCTCTAAAGGATATCCAAATTCATCATCAGGAAGTGATAAGAGTGGTTTGTATAAAACAGAAGATGATGATGGAGATACATATTATTTTAGAGGAAAAGTAGATAATAATTATGTACAATTGGGAACATATAAAAAAGATACATATATTTATTTTGTAGGATATAATCATGATAATTCAGTAATGTATACTAACTATGATGATGCGGAAAGTGCATGTAATGAAAATTATAACGTTGATTATTCTGATATATATGATACGGCCCAAGATTGTATAAATGATATAAAGTCTGAGCCCATGCAGAAGTCAGAGCAACCAATACTGTGGCGAATAGTACGAATAAATGGTGACGGAACAGTAAGACTTGTAACAGATAATCCAGTTGATTTTACGCCGTTTAATGAAACATCTAGTGGATATCAGTACGTAGGTTATACATATGATAACACAACACCTTGTACAAAAGACAAACCATGTAAAAGTGAATATCACGGAAGTAGTTTTACAAATTCAAATGGAGGAGATAACTCAACGATAAAAACTTATTTAGAAAATTGGTATATAACAACATTAAATGCTTTTGATGATAAAATAGCTTTAACAAGTTTCTGCAATGATACATCGTATGGTTCAGGAAATGAACTAAATGGTTTATATTATGGTCCATATAAAAGAATAGAAACAGATAAACAGCCATCTCTTCAATGTCCAGACCCAACAAAACAAGGTGGAGGTGAAAAAAGAAACTATGGAGGAGTATATAAACTTAAAGTAGGATTATTAACAGCTGATGAAATGAATTATGCTGGTATGTCAGAAAATAGTGATTATCGTTCATTTGCAACAAGAAATAATTATTTACTAAACTATTTAAATAATGGAACAAATGAATATTGGTACATGTGGTCCATGTCGCCTTATTATGCCTATTCATCTTATGCTGGTGAGTTCTATGGTTATGCCGACGGCTACATAGACAAAAACTTCGACGTTAGCCGTGACGACTTTGTGGTGCGCCCAGTCATCAACCTAAAATCAGATGTAACCGTAACCGGTTCAGGAACAGAACAAGACCCATATGTCGTACAATAATAAGTTATAAACGTGTAAACGTTTATATAAATAATAAAGATAAAGAGTAATTTAAAAAACTAATGACCTTTGTTATAAGTATTCCTTAACTCTTTATCTTTTATTTTGTAAAAATTTATTAAAAAAATGAAAAAAATTTAAAAAATGCAGATTTTTAAAATCTGATCCCATTTTTTATGCAGATTTTGTAAATCTGCTTAGCAGAAATTGAAAATCTGACCCTGTTTTTACTACAGATTTTGAAAATCTGTCTTTTGCATTTGGAAATTTAATGTGTTAATGTACTTGCTGGACACGGCGAGAAACTGAGGTCCGGTGACTTCCTAGAAGGAAGTGATTGCTTATGAGGCAAACATTGTTTGACCAAGTAGTAATTATTTTACTGCTTATTATAGTAATATTACTAGTCCTTGATTAGTTGAACTATAAACATCATGATATAGCATAATGCATCTAAGATGATACATAATTTTAACACCATGATTTATAGCAGATAAAAACACCGGCTAGACCTCAGAGGTCGCAGTCGGTGTTTTTTCAAATGAAAATTTGGAAGCCACCGGACCTAAACAGTACCGTCGTGTTCCACTTAAATTTTAATATAACTTAGGAAGATAAGTCAAGATAAATTTTTTGTGTCAACCAAGAACTTTCTGCTTTACAACAAACCGGGGGGGGTATAATGGACTTAGATGTAAAGATAGGAAGGAATAAATGTAATGAAGGAAAGAAAACGTAAAATAACGATAATAACTGTAATAGGAATAATGTTGATGCTTGCCATAACAACATTTACTTATGCTATATGGAGTAGGACACACACTCAAACTGGAATAAATAAAAATACCTATGCTTGTTTTGAAATAAGTTACGCGGAAACTAATGGAGAGGGTATAACTATGGATAATGGTTTTCCACAAACAGATGAACAAGGTATGCAAAATGATGCCTATGAAGTAGAAATCACAAATACATGTGATACAGTATCAACATATAACGTAATACTAAATAAACAACAAGGTTCTGATTTAAAAGATGAACACCTAAAGGTTGCAGTAGATAACGATTATAAGTTACTATCTGATGCTACTCCTACAGACACAAGAACCATAACAGACTTTCAAAATGAAAAATCATACATAATCGGAACAGGAGTAGTAGGACCGAAACAAACAAAAGTAGTAAAGATAAGAAGCTGGATGGATAAAGATACATCTGAGCAAGAAGGAGAAAATAAAAGTTTTACTTTTAAAATAACAATAGAAGCCGAAGCTGGGGATAATAATTATGAAGTAGTAAAAGTTTTAGGAAAAGATTATGTCGCCAGAACAGAAACGCCAGATTTTACGGCAGGTTTTCCTAACAATACAACTCCAGAAGGGGAAGAAACTTCGAAATCAGGTTTGTATAAAACACAAGATGATGATGGAGATACATATTACTTTAGAGGTAAAGTAGAAAATAATTATGTTAAATTTGGCCAGGGTGTAACAGAGGCTAATGATCAACTACATGATTTGATGTGGCGAATAGTGCGAATAAATGGAGATGGAACAATAAGATTAATGCTAGATGAAAGTATAGGCTATATAGTATATAATGAAGTTTACGATGATTATAAATATTCAGGATTTACGTATGATAATGCACCATGTAAAAAAACAGACCCATGTGTAACTAATTATTCAGGCAGTAATTTTACTAATACACATGGAGGAACAAACTCTATAATAAAATCTTCGTTGGAAAATTGGTATAAAGAAAATTTAACAAAATATGATAGTCAAATTGCTTTATCAACTTTTTGTAATGATGTTTCTTACGGAGACACTACTATTCAAGGAATTTATGAAATTTTGGTTTTTGGTTCAAAATATAGAGTAGGTACATTAAAGCATCCTGACCTTCATTGCCAAGAACCTAAAGAACAAAATAATAGCACTTACAGGACTTATGGTGGAGTGTATAAATTAAAAATTGGTTTAATAACAGCTGATGAATTAGTGATGGGAGGATATTCATGGGATGCTCCGTATGCAACAACAGATAATTATTTAAGATATAATAGTATATATTGGACTATGTCTCCTGATTCAGCCGATATTTCTGGGGAAACTGTGCTAGCCGCTAATTCAAACGGAAAAATAAAAGAAGAAGGAATTAATATTGATGATAATACTCATCCTGTCATCAATCTAAACTCAGATGTTACAGTAACCGGTTCAGGAACACAAGAAGACCCATATGTCGTACAATAATAAGTTATAAACGCATATGCGTTTATATAAATAATAAAAGATAAAGAGTAAACTATAGCTTTCGTTATAAGTATTCCTGTCTCTTTATCTTTTTCTATATTTTAATGTGACAATTCAATGTAAAAAACGATAGGTTTTATTTACATAAATTTAGGAAAAATGTAAAATTAAAAGTGTAAAGTATGAAAGCGGTGGAATAATGGAAGTGAAATTTAATTTAGCAACAAAAGAAGATATTCCGGGTATTATCGAATTAACTAATGAGTGTTTTGAAGAAAATTCTTCTTTAGAATATGCATGTAAGGTTTTTGAAGAAACTAAAAATGACCCTAATAATATTTATATTGTTGGTAAAATAGATGATAAAATTGTTGCTCATGCTAAGGCAACGGTTATTATTACAATGTATGAAGAAATGAATACTTTTGCTATATTAAATCATGTGTGCGTTAAAAATGAGTATCGAAGACATAATATAGCAACGAAAATGTTAGATGAAATCACTAAAATATGTTTAGAAAAAAATGTTAAGGAATTAAAATTATGGAGTAATTTCTTTAGAAAAGCTGCGCATGCATGTTATAAAAGATATGGTTTTGTTATGGATGATGCTGGATTTTTCTCTAAAGTAATTAAGGAGGATTAATTATGAAGATAAGTAATGTTTATGTAGGTGGTTGGTTTCAAAGAACAATGTTACAACTTACGGAAATTTATGATTTTATAAGAGAGGCTAAAAGTAAATTAGATTTAGACCCAGAAAAGCTTTTAAAATATCGTAAAGCTTTGGAAATTGGAAAAGTTGATTATTCAGTGGCCGGAGAAGAATATTTAGAGTTTACAACTGCTGCTGATATAACTGTAAAAATATTTGAAGATGGTTTAATTATTTTAAATAATACTAATGTTAGTGAAAATACGCTATTTAATGATATTGATAAAGTAACGGATTATTATGAGAATAAATTATCTCCAGCTTTTAATTACTTATTTTCTTTAGGAGCTCCTGTTCCTAAAGAACTTGCTCATATTGAAACAGTATATCCTTATTTTATAGTATGTAATGGAGCAACTAAAGATGATTTATCAGAATTATTATCACGTACAGAGAAACAAAAATATTTTGAATTTGATAATGATAAATATGATGTTATTAGAGGAGATAAATATTATTTTATAAATAATAAAAAACAATCTTTAAGAAATATTGAAAAATTTATTGAAGAACAAGTATTTATTCGAGAATTTAAAGGACAATTACATCGCTATTTAAATCTACATCGTATTATTTGGGAGAAAATTGATAAAGTTAAAGAAAATGCTAATGTTAAAGGTTCAGAAATTGTTAAATTCACTTCTAAATTAGAGGGATATGCTAAAACTATTACTTTAATTGATGGCCGTATTAATCAAATGAGTACTTATATTGGTACAAGAGAAAAAATAGCCAAAAATGATAAAGAATTAGCTGAATTTTTAGCTATCTCTGGCTATCGTTATGAAACTTTAAGAGATACGTTAGATTATATTAAATCTTTATGGAACATGACAAAGAATTATGTATCTTCAGCTCAAAAATTATTTGAAGGAATTAAATCTGATGTTACAAGTAGTTCTGTTGATAGCTTAACTATTGTTACTTCAATGGGTGTTGGTGCTTCAATAATTGGCTTATTAACTGAATCAGCTCCAGAATTTACGATATTTGGAATAGTATATTTCTTTGCTTTAGCTTTACTTGGTTGGGGTTCAACAAAAATTTTATCAATGATTTCTTCTCGTCGTAAATATGAAGTAAGTGATATAGAATATGATAAACATATTGACTAGAAAAAAGAAAATTGATAATAAGATATTAATACTATTAATGCTGGCGTTTTTTACCGTAGCTGTAGGTTTATGGGGTAATTATCGTCAGCTTTGGCTTGCTAGTAACAATTTAAGTGCTGCTTCAATATCCAAAGTAATCTCTATTGCTTCGATTGTTGCCGCTTTATCTTTAGCATTTTTTACTCAAAAATTTTCAATTAATAAATTAAAAATCGGAATTCTCATAACTTTAATGTTAAAGATATTTATCTCTATTTTATTATTGTTAATAGATGGAAGTAGTAATTTATTTTGGCTCAAGTTTTTATCATTTTTTGATATAGCTTGTGAAAATATTATTATTTCTAGTGTTTATCCTTATATTATGTGTTATCAAAAGAGTGATGAATTATACGGGCGAAAAAGTGTAATAGAAAATTTAGGTAAAACAGCCGGAGTTTTTATTGGTTCTTTACTATTTAGTAGATTGTTATTTAATCATTTAATTGGTTATCGTGAGTGTTTAATTATATCGATAATATTTGTCTTTTTGGCTCTTGCTACTTTATATTTTATTAATGAAGAGGATAAAGTTAAAATAGATGATACGAAAAAAGGAATTTTAAAATATTTAAAGAAAGAAAAATTATTATTATTCTTTTTACTTTATAACACCATTTCAAACTTATCTTATAATATGGTAGTAGGTTTAAAAATGCTTATGTTAACTACTTATAATGACTTATCAACTAGTACAGCAACTTACTTAGTTTTAATGTTTGGTATTATAGATATTATCTTTGGAGCTTTAGCTATTAATAAATTAAAAAGTCATAATGATTATCTAAATATGTCTATAAAATTTTTAATCAGAATAATTCTTTATATTATTGTATTTATTACGAATAACCCTGCCGTATTAGTTGTAGCTATGGGTTACACATTAATTACAAATATTGCATATAGTAATTTAATAGCAGGTTTTATGACTAATAGTATTAAAGAAAAATATGTTTTAGATTTTACAGTCATTAATTATATCTGTCAATTAATTGGCGAAGCAGCAGGTATTTATATCGCCGGAACATTATTTAATTACGGATTTAATAATTTATTAATTATAGCAGCGGGGATTATGGTTATTCAACTTATAATGGCTTATTATATTGTTTATAGAAAACGCCAAAAATTAAAACGACCTTAAGATTAAGGTTGTTTTAATTATAAAAATATTTTATAATATGAACCATTAAAGAGGGGGATATTATGAATATTTTAAATCCTAATGAATTTTTAATGTTATATAACTCATATCCTTTTAAAGAAGTAACGGCTGATGATTTTATAGAAACATATCAAAGATATTTAAAAAGTCAAAAAGAATATAGGGAGTGTTTTCAAACTTATCAAAAGTTTTTACAAGATAATAAAAAGCTTTTAGAATTAATGGGTATTACGAATGTTTTAGAATTATTCTCTTTATATGCTGAGCATTTCTTTGAATCCAAATACTATAATATTAAAGTTAAAGAAAATTGTGATATTTTTACAGGTACTAATCCCGAGATTGCCCAAATTATGGGAAGTTTTGGGTTTAACAGGTTAGCTGTCTGTCGTCATCGCAATATGTTATTTTATGATGTAGCAAATACTATGAATTTGCCGGTTTATGTTTTATTAAATGACAAGCATCTTTTTAATGGAGCAGCTATAGGTGATACTAAATTAGTTTTAGACCCGATAAATGGTTTATATGGATTTTATCAAAATCCTAAAAAGCAACAAGTGTATAATGCCAAATATAATAACAAACCATCTTATATTGATGTTGTTAGCTATATAGAAGAAGAAAAATTATATACATATTTTAATCAAAAAGATGTGCAAGAGTTTTTAGCTACTTACAGTCAAGATAATAATATTAATTATCAAGAAATAAGTGCATATGTGAATAGTCAAGTTCAAAAATATAAAAAAGATATTAAAACTTTCTATCATCTGCATAAAAAAGATTATCAAACTATGAGTACTAACTATGCAATATTATCAGGATATTCTTCTTCTAAAAGAAGAATATTAACGAAATGAGGTGTTTTATGACTTACTTAGAAATAATGAAGAAAGCTTTAGATTATTATGTTAAAGAACCATATACGAAAGAGTTTAATAAGTTTTGGCAAAATGAATATTATTTAGAAAAGGAAGAAAATAAACTCAAAATAAAAAGAGAATATAGAGATTTACAAAACTATTTAATATTTAAAGTTTTATATTCTAAAAACCTTTTAACGCAAGAACAAATAGCGAAATTAAAAAAATTAGAAATGAAATTAACTGTATTTAATCCAGCCATAGCGGAATTACATTATGTAAGCCAAATATTTGTTAATTTATGTGAAGACCCATATTATTATGATGCTTTGTGTTTACTTAAAACAGAGGAATTATCAAAAGAAAAAAGAAAAGAATTAGAAGATTATATTAATGGTAATATTACATGGGATAAAGATTCTTTGGGTATTATAGAAACACCGTTTGAACAAATTATTACCGAAACTTGTCAAATATTAGCTGATTTATTTTTTAGTAAACAAAGTTATAGATATATTCCCAAAGAGTATTATATTGAAAATAGTGTGTTAAGACAAAAATGTTATGAATTATTAAATGCTAATATAAATGATTATGCTTCTCCAGCTAGTGTTTTATTAGATGATTATAAGTCTTTATATTTTTCTATCAAAGCTTTAAATGTTATCTTAGATTTAGCTAAAGCGGGAAAAACAGAGTGGCTTTCGAAATTAGAAAGAATTGACACATCTTACGTGCGAAATTCTAATGTACGTGCAAGTAATCCAATGTTAAGTATTTTATTTAATACTAAGAAGGTTAATGCTTTAAATTTACAAAATCCAGCTTTGGAAAACACTTTAGATAATATGGCTCTTAATTTCTTTTTAGGAGATAATTCTTGTATAAATAAATTTTCAGATAGTCAAATATCTTTATTATTATTTTATTATGTTAAAGATAATAAAAGTCCGAATATAATTGCTGATATTATTTCTAATCAAGATAAGTTATTACAAATAGTAAATCTTAATGAGAAAGATAATGTTAAAGGAGAACTCTTAAGAAAGTTAATTAAAAATAATTGAAATAATAAATAAAATAAGATAAAATAAGTTTAGAAATTGTTGATGAGGACATGTTAATTAAAGCTCTTAGATAAAGTGATTTAGGGATAGTGAGAACCTAGAGTTAATCTTTAATTAATCCTACCTAGGAAAGTAGTTAATCCCTACCGGGTAATACCGTTATCTAAATTAAGTTAAATAAAGGATGGTACCGCATTATTTGCTCCTTGCAAGTAATGTGGTTTTTTTAAAGAAAGGTGATTTGATGGAAAAGAAAAATAAGGAAATAACTTCCCGTGATGTCGATTTTGCTAAATGGTATACTGATGTAGTTAAGAAAGCAGATTTAGTAGATTATTCTTCTGTTAAAGGTAGTATGATAATTCGTCCCTATGGTTATGCTATTTGGGAAAAAATGCAAGAGATATTAGATAAGGAATTTAAAAAGACAGGTCATGAAAATTTACAAATGCCTATGTTTATTCCTGAAAGTCTTTTAAATGTTGAAAAAGAACATGTTGAAGGTTTTGCTCCAGAAGTAGCTTGGGTAACTTATGGTGGAAAAGAAAAATTAGATGAAAGATTTTGTGTTCGTCCCACGAGTGAAGTCTTATTTTGTGAACATTATAAAAAAATAATTAAGTCTTATCGTGATTTACCTAAACTATATAATCAATGGTGTACGATTGTGCGTTGGGAAAAAACAACTAGACCTTTTCTACGTACGCGCGAGATATTATGGCAAGAAGGGCATACAATGCATGCTACTGAAAAAGAAGCTAAGGCTGAGACTTTAAAGATGTTTAAAATTTATGAAGATTTTCAAAGAAATTATTTAGCTATGCCAGTTATTGTGGGGAAGAAAACCGATAAAGAAAAATTTGCTGGAGCTTGTGAAACTTATACAATTGAAGCTATGATGTATGATGGAGTAGCGTTACAAAACGGAACCTCTCATTATTTTGGTCAAGGTTTTGCCAAAGCTTTTGGAATTGAATTTTTAGATAAAGATAATAAACTTCAAACACCATATCAAACTAGTTGGGGAGTTACAACAAGGATGATAGGGGGCTTAATTATGACCCATAGCGACGATAATGGTTTAGTTTTACCTCCTAAAATAGCTCCTTATAAAGTATGTTTAATTCCAATTGGTAGTGGGGAAAAGTTAGAAAAAGTAATAGATGATTTAAAAGATGCTTTAACTAAAGAAGAAATTACTTATAAATTAGATGATAGTGATAAATCACCAGGTTTTAAATTTGCAGAGGCTGAGGTGAAAGGTTATCCAATTCGCATTGAAATTGGGGCCCGTGATTTAGAAAATAACCAAGTAACTTTAGTAAGACGTGATACTTTAGAAAAAATACCTGTAGAAGCCAAAACAGAAGTGATTATGGCTAAAATTAAGGGATTATTTGAAACGATTCAAAATGATATGTATGAAAAAGCTTTAAAACGTCGTAATTCTATGCTTTATGAAGCTTTTAATTATGAAGAGTTTAAAGATATTGCTTTACATAAACCAGGGTTTATTAAAATAAACTGGTGTGGTGATGTCCATTGCGAAGATAAAATCAAAGAAGATACTACTTTAAAATCGCGTTGTATAATTGAAGATGAAAAAGTAGATGGTCCTTGTTGTGTTTGTGGGAAAGAAGCCAAGGTTAAAATTTATTTTGGAAAACAATATTAAGTCTTTTCAATTTCAAAATATTAAGTTATAATAAACAGTATATCAAAAAAAGAAATGGAGAAACAAAATATGGATAGTCAAGATATCGTTGAATTTAAAGATTTTATTTTTTTAAGTAAGCAGAGTATTTTAGTAAAACAATCTGCTTTAGACCCAGAATATAAGGATGATACTACTAATAACTTTGCTGTCATAGAGCTTGGAACACTTAAAGTAAAAGCTTCTTTACACTTAGATAAACATAGTATTTTATATAATTTAGTTGATATTCAAGGGAGATTAACACCTGGAGAAATGCGTACTTTACTGACTATGATTGAAAATGTAAATAATGCCTTTTTATATCCACAGGAAGAAGACAAACCAGCTGTTTTAAAATTAAGTAATGCCAATAATTTAAAGAAGGGTAGATATGAATAATATTTTAGAAAAAGAATATCCCGAGTTAAATATTACGGAGGAAATTTTAAAAAACATTAAAAATCATCCAAGTTTATATAGCAGTGCTCCGGTGAAAACTTTTATGGGTAAAATTTATACAACTGAAGAATTTCAAAAAAGAAGTGATGAAGTTTTAGCGATGAGCTTGCCGGGAAGTGAAAATAGAGTTTTAAAAAGAAGTAAATGGAGAAGATAATCTTACATTTACTTTTTATTTGTTTGTGTTTAAACCTTATTTATTATATAATAACAATTGGTGATATAAATGTTTGAATACATGGGAGATAGACTAAGTGAAGCAATAAAAAATATTAAAGGCATGGGTAAAATTACCGAACAAAATATAACAGAAGCTATGCGAGAAATTAGGATGGCTTTACTAGAAGCTGATGTTAACTATCAAGTTGTTAAAGAATTTACTCATAAAGTTAAAGAAAAAGCTTTAGGAGAAGAAGTAGCTAAATCTTTAAAACCTGATGAATTATTTATTAAAATTGTTAAAGATGAATTAGTTAGTTTATTAGGGGAAGATTATGTTCCTTTAGAAGTTAATAAAAAACCAACTATTTTAATGTTGGCGGGACTTCAAGGCAGTGGTAAGACTACAACTAGTGGAAAACTTGCTAACATGCTGCGAAAAAAACATAATAAAAAACCTTTATTAGTAGCCTGTGATGTTTATCGTCCTGCTGCTATTGACCAGTTAAAAGATATTGGTAAACAACTTAATATTGAAGTTTACACCGAAGGTAAGAAAAATCCAGTGGAGATTGTTCAAAATGCTTTAGTTTATGCCAAAGATAATGGCTTTGATTATATAATTATTGATACAGCGGGCCGTTTACATGTTGATACAGATTTGATGGATGAACTTAAAAATATTTGTGAAGTTGCTCATCCTGAAGAAGTAATCTTAGTTATTGATGCGATGATGGGTCAAGATGCTATTAATGTTATTACTGGCTTTAATGAAGCTTTATCTTTAACTGGCTGTATTTTAACGAAATTAGATGGCGATACTAAAGGGGGTGTGGCCTTATCCGTAAGACATCTAACAAATGTCCCAATTAAATTTATTGGAGATTCAGAAAAGATGGATGGTCTTTCAGAGTTTGTTCCCGTACGTATGGCAGAACGTATCTTAGGTATGGGGGATATCCTATCGATAGCGGAAAAGGTAGAAGGGGTAATCTCGGAAGATGAAGCTAAAATGCAAGCTAAGAAAATGCGTCAAGGTAAATATGATTTAGAAGATTTTTTAGCTAACTTAAAACAAATAAAAAAACTAGGACCACTAGAAAATATTTTAAAAATGTTACCAGGAGCAAGAAAAATGGGACTTAATAATATTAGTATTGACCCTAAAGATATGGCTCATATAGAAGCAATTGTTTTATCTATGACCAAAGAAGAACGTCGTCATCCCGAAATATTAAAAGCCTCAAGAAAACAAAGAATAGCTAAAGGTAGTGGTCGAAGTGTGGAAGAAGTTAATCGTTTATTAAAACAATTTGACCAAATGAAACAAATGATGAAGCAAATGAGTAATGGAAATTTTAAAATGCCATTTTAATAAATAAGGGAGGGTTTTGATGAAAACTGATAAAGTATTTGTAGGGGATATTTATCAAATAGAAAAAAACGAAAAAAAGTTAAACCAAGCACGTGTATTATTATATAAAATTAATGATACAACTTATTATGCACCGATGTTAAAAAAGGTAATAGATGCAAGTAGTAAAGAGTTAGAAAATGTAATACCTTTTCAAGTTATTCAAGATAAAGAACATTTAAGTAAATTTCAAATAAAAAGATTGTATAAGCAATATCGTAATGATTTAATTAATATTCAAAATTTATATATTGCGGATTTAGCTACAGCTTTGCAATTTACTAAGGAAGAAGATTATCAAGAAAAAAGATATGTTGGGGATTTTATTTTAGGACATACAGAATATGGGATGTTAGTGCCTAATTATTCTGTTATAAATCCAGATATTTTAGTGGAAAAATATCATGATAGTTATTTTTATTATCATACCTTTTATAAACCATATCCAACGGAAGATAAGCAGGAGTATGTAAGAAATCTGCGCCCTTTTCAAAATATAGTAAAAACCGATGATGTTTACTTATCCCGTCTGGAAGCAACTTTGCTTTATAAAAGGCAAATGAATTAAGAGGAAATGCTTATGAATAAAGGATTATTGCTTGGAACAATTTATGTTAACGGAAATCCCGTTAAAGAAGATGTGTTATTAATAAGAATTACACGTGATTATTATTTTTGTGTGGAATTACAAGAAGGTTTTTGGAACCATGCTTTAGAAGAAAATGAAAGTTATGTAGGTAATATTCGAACTACTTTTTTAGTAGAAGAAAAAGGAATTACAAGAACATTAAAAGGAGATAAAAATAATGCAAACTGATTTAGTATTCACTGGAACAATTAAGAAAAATGGGAAA
The DNA here is from genome assembly GCA_947594925.1 of uncultured Bacilli bacterium. GTDB lineage: Bacteria > Bacillota_I > Bacilli_A > RF39 > UBA660 > HGM10766. Next base: position 12,508 of record CANQEJ010000012.1, on the reverse strand, counting down.
ATTATAGATGATAATGCGCTATTGTATCAATTAGGTCCACATGGCTATTACAGTCCAAAAATGCATCGAGTAATAAATGATACCGTAAATGATATTAATATTCTTTATGTTGACGATTTAGAGTTATTTAATTATCAAAAATTACAAGCTAAAGGTTCGGCTTTAAAAATTACTATTCGTAGGTATTTTCAAAAATATCTAAAAGAAGCAATTAAAGTCAGTGATTTATATATTGGTGATATTCTAGCTTGTTCTAATATTGATGGTCAAATTGCTTATAAAGAGTTAAGAACAGGTAGTTTATTAAAAAAGGTAGGAGACCTTTATTATGCTGCTGATTATGATGGACCTTTACAAGATATTCCTAGTTATAATAATAAGGAAGCATTTGTTACAAATCTGCGTAAATATGAAGAAGAAAATCTAAAGTCTTTAAGATATGTGCCTTGGAGTGAAGTTGTTTTAAAATATAGTATTAGATAAAGGAGAAAAGATTTTTGTGAACGATTATGAAATTGCGAGTATTACGAAGTTAAAACCTATTAAAGAATTAATTAAAAAATATAATATTTCGGAAGATTTAATTGAAGAATATGGTAAATATAAAGCAAAAATTGATTATACTAAGATAAATAATACTCAAAAAGGTAAATTAATTTTAGTAACTTCAACTTCTCCAACTCCTAGTGGGGAGGGAAAAACTACTTTAGCTATTGGGATTAATGATGCTTTAAATAAGTTAGGAAAAAAAAGTCTTGTGGCCTTAAGAGAACCTTCTTTAGGTCCCGTATTTGGTATTAAAGGGGGCGCTTGTGGAGGTGGATATGCCCAGATTGCCCCAATGGATGATATTAACCTGCATTTTACAGGGGATATTCATGCTGTTACAGCTTGTAATAATCTTTTAGCAGCTATTATTGATAACCATTTATATTGGGGAAATAAATTAAATTTAGATGAAAACCGGATTGCTTTTAAAAGATGTTTAGATATTAATGATAGAGCTTTAAGAAATATCCGACTTTCTAATCGAGAAGAATCTTTTAATATCTCTACAGCTTCTGAAATAATGGCTATTTTATGTTTAGCTTCCGATATGGAAGATTTAAAAAAACGTTTGGGAGCAATTTTTATTGGCTTTACGAAAGATAATAAAAAAGTATTTGCAAAAGATTTAAATTGTGTAGGAGCTTTAGCAATCTTACTTAAAGATGCTTTAAAACCTAACTTAGTGCAAACTTTAGAAAATAATTTAGCTATTGTTCATGGTGGTCCATTTGCTAATATTGCGCATGGTACAAATTCGCTTATTTCAACGAAGCTTTCTTTATCTTTAGCTGATTATGTCGTTTGTGAAGCGGGATTTGGTAGTGATATGGGTGGTTTTAAATATTTTGATTTGATTAGCCGAACCTTTAATTTAAATCCCGAAGTAGTAGTCATCAATACTACAATTAAAGGCTTAAAATATAATGGTCATGATAATTTAAAAGAAGGACTTGCTAACTTAGATTATCATGTGCAAAATATGCAAAAATTTAATGATAATATTATTGTTGTTTTAAATGAATTTACAACAGATACTAAAGAAGATATTGCTTTATTAAAAGAAAGATGTCAAAATCTAGGTGTTGCCTTTGCTATAAGCCAAGCCTTTAGTAAAGGAGGAAATGGTTGTCTAGATGTTGCTTCTAAAATAATTGATTTAGCTTCTCATAAGGTAAAAGCAATAACTTTACCTTACAATCTTCAAGATAATCTTTTAACTAAAATTAAAAAAGTATGTACAAATTATCTAAATGCTAAAGATGTTGTTATTTCTGATAATATTCAAGCTAAATTTACGGAAATAGAAAAGAACTTTCCCAACTTACCAATTTGTATTGCTAAAACGCAATATTCTATTAGTGATAATAAAGATTTATTAGGAAATCCTTGTAATCATACTATGACTATTAGTGATATAGAAGTGGCAAATGGAGCAGGATTTATTGTCGTTAGTATGGGTAGCATTATGCGCATGCCAGGTTTATCTAAAAATGCTAATTATTTAAATATGGATATAAATAATAATATAATTAAAGGATTATTTTAACCTTTTTGCCTATACAGGATATTTAAGATATTCATAAGATACACTAGAAAGGATAGTGTATTTTATATGTTATTAAACAAACGCTGTATGGATAAGAGTGAACAAATGGATTATACTGCTTCTATGGATTATAATTCAATGAATATGAATATGGGAGCTAATCCTTGTTGTGAAAATCAATTCCCAGGAGTAACTTGTCCACCAGTTTACGAATGCCCACAAGTAAGATGCTGTCATAGAGAAATATTTCATGAAGTACCACACATTATTCCTGTAGAGACTAAAATAATAAATCATCATATTTATCGTCACACTTATACTCCTGCTTATTCTTGTTGCGAAGAAAATGAAGTATCTAATGTTTATGATAACAAATGTTGTTTCTAAAAAATCTCTTAAGAGATTTTTTCTTTTAAAATGCAGGATATAAAATAATATTTATACTATAATAATAGTAAAATATAATTGACAAATGTATAAACTTTGTATATACTAAAAATAGATGGAGATGATACCATGGAAGCAAGACTTCAAAAATGGGGAAATTCTGATGGAATAAGAATTCCTAGTAGTTTTTTAAAATCACTAAATTTAAAGACAAATGATAAGGTTGATTTAATTCAAGAAAAAGATAGAATTATAATATCAAAACCTAAAAAAAGACATTTAACTTTAGAAGAAAGAATAGAAAGGTTTGAGAGTTTACCTAATACTGAAAAAGGTAGTGTTGAATTATATGATTGGGGAGAAGATTTAGGAAAGGAAAAATTTGATTAATGTATATCCCAAAACAAGGTGATATTTGTTATATGGATTTTGCCCCTACTAAAGGGCATGAACAAACAGAGTTAAGACCGGCGATTGTTATTAGTAGAGATAATTATAATAAATATACGGGATTAGTAGTTTTGTGTCCTATTACGACAAATACAAAGAAATTTTTCACCCATTATGAATTAATCAACACCAAAAAAGTAAAAGGTTCAGTATTATGTGAACATATGAGAAGTATCGATTTTAAAACAAGAAAATTAGCATTTGTTGAAAAAATAAAAGAAGAAGAGTTAGAAGAAATAATAGATATTATTAATGGAATAATAGAGTTATAGTTTATCAAATGTTGTTTCTAAAATGGATATGCTATAATAATATATAGGTGAAATCTTATGGATATAGTAAAAATAAAAAGAGAATTAATTAGCCAAAAGAAAACCAAATTTAAAGGAAGTATATATCATTATTCGCAAGTTAATTTTGCTTATAATTCCAATAAAATTGAAGGTAGTAGATTAACTAGTGAACAAACGGAAGCCATATTTACTACATCTGCTTTTCTTTCTAAAGGGGATGATTTAATTAAACTAGATGATTTAATAGAATCTAAAAATCATTTTAAATTATTTGATTATCTTCTTGAACATGTGGACGAACTTTTAACTAAAGAAATGCTAATTGAAATGCATAAAATCTTAAAAAGAAATACTAGTGATGAAGAAAATCCTAGATATAATGTAGGAGGATTTAAAGTTGTACCTAATATTATAGGGATGGTAAATGTTACTAGGACAACTGACCCAGCTCAGGTAGAAAAAGAAATAGAAAAATTATTAAAAGAATATAATGCGAAAACTAATATTACCTTAGAAGATATAATAGATTTTCATTTTAGATTTGAAAGAATTCATCCTTTTGGTGATGGAAATGGTCGAGTAGGTAGAATAATAATGTTTAAAGAGTGTTTGAGAAATAATATTATGCCTTTTATTGTTTTAGATGATGATAAACCTTATTATCTGCGTGGCTTAAAAGAGTATGAAAATGATAAAATGTTTTTAATTGATACTATAAAACATGAACAAGATTTATATGAAGAAGTTTGTCAAGAGTTATTAAATTTTGAAAATGATTAGTATGTGGAGGTAATTATCTTGAAAGTATTAAGTTTAACGGAACCTTATGCCACTTTAATAAAAGAAAAAAAGAAAAAAATTGAAACCAGAAGTTGGAAAACCAGTTATCGAGGCACGTTATATATTCATGCTAGCCTTACGAAGATGTCTAAAGAAACTAAAGAAAATAAAGAACTAATGGAATTAGTAGATGATAAAGCCTTAAATTATGGGAATATTATTTGTAAATGTAATTTAGTTGATTGTCTTTATATGACTAAAGAGTATGTAGAAAAAATCAAAAAAGATAATTATCAAGAATATATTTGTGGGGAATACAAAGAAGGACGTTATGCTTGGATACTAGATGATATTGTGATTATAACTCCTATTAAAGCTAAGGGACAGCTTAGCATTTGGAATTATTATAATGAACTAGAAATTAGAGATTTAATGGAAGATATAGAATATGGCTGGGTTGATAAAAAACAAAATAAGTATAAAATATTTGCTAATAACTTTAGCCAAGAATACAGATTACAAAGTCCTAAAGAAGTAATTAAAAATAAAATAGGGCTTTGTTGGGACCAAGTGGAACTAGAAAGATATTATTTTAAAGGGAATGCTTGGAATATAAAAACTTATTTTATGGTTTATTATGATGGAAATAAATGTCCTACTCATACATTTTTAACTTATGAAAAAAATGGAAAGTATTATTGGTTTGAACATGCTTGGCAAATTTTTGCTGGTATCTATGAATATGATACAATTGAAAATTTATTATTAGATGTTAAAAATAAATTTATTAAATATGAATTAAATAATAAGTGCATTAGGAAAAATCTTTTATTATATGAATATAAAAAACCAAAATATCATCTAACTGTAGCGGATTTTTATAAACATTGTGAGTTAGGAACTTTAACTATTTTCTCATCTTAATTCTATCCTTGAAAATCTAGGAAATATATGTTAGTATAGCCACTAAGTTGGAGGGTTATATGAATTTATTAGATGAAAAAATAAATGCTTTTAAAAAAAATGAAGAATTAATACAAAGTCAAACCGATGCAAATGATGATAAACAAAAACTGGATTTATATGAAATTGCTAAGATTTCTAATCAAACTATTATGGCTGATTTAAAGAAAAATGCTACTTTTAATTTAGCAGCTATAATTCCTCTTATGAGAGATATTTATAGTCAATTAGAAGGAAAAGATTATCAAGCAATCTATCTAACTTGTTTAGAAGAAGAAACTTTATATACTCCGAATATATTATTTTCTAGAGAAAAAGAATTATATACTAGAAAAATAGCTTTAATTGATGGAGCTATTAAACAAGATTCTTTAACCGATGAAGAATTATGGAAATTACAAGAACAAGGTGATTTAATAGTTATATTTTCTCAAAAATTAACTGCTGATAAATTAAAATATTCTTTTCCAAAAAGTTTTGAGTATGATGTTCGTCAATTATTTAATGCCGATGAAAATAATATTTTTAAGGAATTTATGAAAGAATTAATTAATCATAAACTTGTTTTAAATTCACCAAAATTGAGTGTTTCGGAAATGATTAAGGTTAAAGATGAATTTATTTTAAAATATCAAGGTTATGCCTTAACAAAAAAAATCTCTTAGAGATTTTTTATTTTACTTCCATAATAACTGGTAAAATTATTGGTCTTCGACCGGTCAAATTATTAATATAAGGACTAAGTTCTAAGATAATTTGATTTTTTAAATCTAAATAATTATAAGGACTAGTAGCTAAAATATTTTTAACTATTTCACTAATTTTATTTTCTATTTTCGCAATTAATTCCGCATTTTCATTAACTAAGACAAAACCTCGAGTAGTAACATTTGGTTTAATTAATAGTTCTTTATTTTTGATATCAATATTTAAAATAGTTACTAAGATACCATCTTTACTCATAAGTTTACGGTCTTTTATAACGACACTACCAACATCACCAATGCGAGAACCATCGACATAAATATCTCCTGATGTTACCTTTCCGCCTTTATGAACACCATTTTCATCTAAAATTAATTCTTCACCATTTTGCATAACAAAGACTTTTTCAGGGTCCATACCACAAGAAATAGCTAGTTCTTTATGTTGCATAAGCATACGATATTCGCCATGCATTGGCATAAAATATTCGGGACGAATTAAACGTAACATTAATTTTAATTCTTCGGCTTTGGCATGTCCAGAAGTATGAATATCACTAAATTCGGAATTAGTATAAACTTTAACGCCTTTTAAATAAAGTTTATTAATAATACGATTGATACTAGCAGCATTACCGGGAATAGGAGAAGATGAGAAGACTACTAAATCGTCACTCATTAAAGAAATTTGTTTATGTGTTCCATTAGCAATACGTGATAAGGCTGCAAGAGGTTCTCCTTGCGAACCAGTACATAAAATACAAACTTCATTTTTCTTTAACGCTTTAGCAGCATTAGAATCTATAAACATACTACGGTCATTTAAAAGACCATTATCTAAAGCTAAATTAATATTAGTTTCCATACTACGGCCAAAAACAACAATTTTACGATTATGTTTTTTACAGGTTTCGACAATATGTTTAATACGGAAAACATTAGATGCAAATGTCGCAATAATTAAACGACCATAATGTTTCGAAAAAATCCCACTTAAAGCTTCATCTACGGAACTTTCACTTTTTGAATATCCTTCCGTTAAAGCGTTAGTACTATCACTTAAAAGCAGTTTAATTCCAGCATCAGATAAACGTGCCATTTTATGTAAATCAGCCATTGGCCCAATCGGATTTAAATCAAATTTAAAATCGCCAGTTGAGAAAATTGTGCCATTGGGAGTATGAACCACTACGGCAAAACTATCAGGAATAGAGTGGGTAGTTGTAACAAATTCAACATTAAAATATTTTGTTTTAACCAAACTATCTTTGTTAATTGTTTCAATATTATTATAAGTAATACTACGGTCTTCTAATTTTTTATAAATTAAATCAACAGCCATTTTAGGAGCATATATCTTAGGAATATTGACATTTTGAAGTAAAAAAGATATTCCTCCTATATGGTCTTCGTGTCCATGGGTAATAAATAACCCTTTAATTTTATTTTCATTTTGTTTTAAATAAGTAACATCTTGGATGACATAGTCAACTCCTAGAAGTTCATCTTCGGGAAACATAACACCAGCATCAATAATAATTATTTCGCTTTTATGGGTTATAACATACATATTTTTCCCAACTTCACCTAAGCCACCTAAAGCAACCACAGATGTATAGTTATCTGTTTTCATAATTATAATTCCTTCTTTCAATAAAAAATAAAGTCAATTGGTTAAGTTAATTATACAAAAAATATTTTATATTGTCTAGAAATTTAGTACAATATATATAGTAGGTGAGCATATGAAAAAGAAAAATGGTTTTACTTTAGTAGAACTTTTAGCAGTTATTGTAATTTTAGGAGCTCTTATGACAATGGCTACACTAAGTGTTATTGGAATTATGAATAAAAGTAAAAAAGATGTCGGAAGTTTTACTGTTACTCAAATTGAAGATGCTGCTAAAACTTATGCTTTAGATAAAAATGCTTGTAATCCCAGTTGTAAATTAGAGGGAGATAGTATTAAAGAAACATTAAAAGATTACTATGAGGAAATGGAAAATAAATGTGATTTTACTAATGCTTCTTTAACAATCAACAATACTAGTGCTGATATTACAGTTTCTTCAAGCGGGATAGTTTGTACGGAGTAAATTACTATGAATATACTAGATATTATTGAAAAGAAAAGATATAAAAAGCATTTAACCTACGAAGAATTAGAATATGCTTTTAATGGTTATTTAAATAAGCAAATTCCTGATTATCAAATGAGTTCTTTATTAATGGCTATATGTATTAATGAACTTGATGAAGAAGAAATCTTTGCTTTAACCGAAATATTTATTAAAAGTGGAGAAGTTTTAGATTTATCCGATATAGATGGGGTCTTTGTTGATAAACACTCTACCGGTGGTGTAGGGGATAAAACAACAATGGTTATCGGCCCTATAGTAGCAGCTTGTCATTTAAAAATGCCAAAGATGAGCGGAAGAGGATTAGGTTTAACTGGCGGAACAATTGATAAATTAGAAAGTATTCCTGGTTTTGATGTTGATTTAACTTTTCCCGAATTTAAAAAAGGTTTGCAAGAAATTGGTTTTGTTAATGTTTCCCAAAATGAAAAATTAGTTCCTTTAGATAAAATGGTTTATGCTTTAAGAGATGTCACTGGTACTACAGAATCTTTAGGACTTATTGCGGTAAGTATTATGAGTAAAAAAATTGCTGGGGGAACTAAAAATATTTTAATTGATATCAAATATGGTAATGGTGCTTTAATTAAAACTAAAGATGATGCTTATAAATTTTCTTTATTAGTTAAAAAAATTGGCGAAAAGTATCAAGCCAAAGTCCAAACTATTATTGATAGTATGAATATTCCTTTAGGTAATAATATTGGTAATGCTTTAGAAGTGATGGAAGCAATGGATATATTAAAAGGTAAACAAGGATATTTAACTGATTTATGTTTAAAGTTAGCAGCTAATTTAATTAGTATGGGTTATAATATTTCTTATGAAGATGGTTATAATATGGCCGAAGATGCTATTAAAAGTGGTAAAGCTTATCAAAAATTTTTAGAATTTGTTAAGTATCAAAAAGGGGATATTACGAAACTTAAGGTTAGTCCTTATACTTTAGAAGTTAAAAGTAGGGAAGAAGGTTTTTTAAAAGATATTAATGCCCATAAAATAGCAAAATTAGCAAGTATACTAGGTTGTTTTAGACAAAATAAAGAAGCTAAGATTAATTATGAAGTGGGAATTGTAATAAATAAAAATATTGGTGATTATGTGCATAAAGACGATACCCTGTGTACTCTTTATGTAGATAATAAAAATATAGAAATAGATGAGGAAAGTCTAAAATGTTTTAAAATAGAAGGAGGAAATTTATGACACCCCATATTGAAAGTAAAAAAGAAGATATTGCCGAAATTGTATTAATGCCAGGTGACCCTTTAAGGGCCAAGTATATAGCGGAGACTTATTTTGAAGATGCTAAATTAATTAATAAAATAAGAAATATGTATGGTTATACTGGTTTTTATAAAGGCAAGAGACTAACAGTCTTTGCCTCTGGCATGGGTATTCCTAGTATAGGGATTTATGCTTATGAATTATTTAAGTTTTATGATGTAAAAAAAATTATTAGAATTGGTTCTTGTGGAACATTTAATAAAAACATTAATATTGGTGATGTTATTTTAGCCCAAGAAGCTTATAGCCTTTCAGACTTTGATGATTTTATGTTAGAAAAAAATGTTAAAAGTATGAAATCTAGTGCTACTTTAAATGAAATAATTTTAAATACAGCAGCTACTAATAATGTCACAGTAAAAACTGGTAAAATTATTACGAGTGATGTTTTTGACCTTTATGTCGACTTTGCTAATTTCATTGCTTTACATGAAAAAGAAAACTACTTAGGAACTGAAATGGAAGCTTTTGGTTTATTTACTTTAGCTAATAAACTAAAAAAAGAAACAGCATGTCTTTTAACCGTGGTAGATTCTCATAATACTAATAAATCTATTCCTGCGGAAGAACGCGAAAAAGCTTTAGATGAGATGATTAAATTAGCTTTAGATTCTATCATTAAATAGTTTTACAAATACTGACAATCTAAAACGTAAATTATACAAAACTGGTTTACAAATAAATTGACTGTTTGCTATAATAGCAATGCAGGTGACAAAAATGAAGCAGTTTATTTCCTACATCGTCAATTTAATTGGAAAACTAAGTGTTGTTGATATGATAATTATAATTGCCCTAATGACTTTTATAATTCTAATAATATCAGTAATATACTTATATAAAATTAGTACATTAGAAATAAAAGAAAGCGAAGTAAATGATATGTTAGATTTAAAAGAAATTACAAAACAAATAGAAGAAAGTCCTAAAAAAAGAAATATTGAACTTACTCCTTATGAGCAAGAACAAGAAGAAAAGGCAATTATAAGTTATGATGAACTTATTAAAAATAGTAATTCTATGAAAATTAATTATGATGATGAAGATGAATCTTCAGGAATACTTGTTAAAAAAGTTGATTTAAAAAATATTGCTGATATTGATGAAAATAGTACAGATACAGAAGTTCATGTCATTAGTTATAAAGAAGAAGAAGCTTTTTTAGAAGCTTTAAAGAATTTAAAAAATATGTTATCATAAGACCGAAATGGTCTTTTTTAGGTGGTGAAAAACATGAAAATTCATATAATTACTTTAGGTTGTAAAGTTAATGCTTATGAAAGTGAAATAATAAAAGAAAAATTTCTTTTAAATAATTATAAATTAGTAGATACTATAAAAGAGGCAGATATTGTTATTGTTAATACTTGTAGTGTTACTAATATGGCTGATAATAAATCTAAAAAAATTATTAGAAGTATTAAAAGAGAAAATCCTCAAGCTATCTTAGTAGCTTGTGGCTGTATGACCCAAAATCATCAAGATAATCTTGATTTAGATATCGATATTTTAATTGGTACTAGTAATAAAAGTAATATTGTAAAACTTGTTCAAGACTATCTTTTAAATAACCAAAAATATCTATCTTTTGATAATATGCAAGAAGTACCTTTTGAAGATATGGAAGTAAAACAATTTACTTCTCATACTAGAGCTTTTTTAAAAATTCAAGATGGTTGCAATAATTATTGCTCTTATTGTATTATTCCTTATTTAAGAGGAAGCCAAAGATGTAAATCTTTTACTGGTGCTCTTAAAGAAGCAAAAGAGTTAGTTTTAAGTGGTCATAAAGAAATAGTATTAACAGGAATTCATACTGGTTCTTATAATTATGATGGTAAAACCTTAGCCGATTTAGTTGAAGAGATGATTAAAATTCCTAATCTAGAAAGAATTCGGATTTCTTCAATTGAAATATTAGAAATAGATGCTAAACTATTACATTTATTAGAAACTGGTCCTAAAGTATGTAAACATTTACATATTCCTTTACAATCAGGTAGTGATGCTATTTTAAAACTTATGAACCGTCGTTATAATAAAGCCAAGTTTAAAGAAATAGTTTTAAAGATAAAAAAGGCATGTCCTGATATTAATTTAACTACGGATTTAATTGTTGGTTTTCCAGGTGAAACTGAAGAAAACTTTCAAGAATCTTTAAAATTTTGTGAAGAAATAGGTTTTAGTAAAATTCATACATTTCCTTTTTCTTTAAGAAGTGGAACTAAAGCAGAAAGTTTACCTAATCATTTAGATAATAGTGTTAAAAAACAAAGAGTTCATCAAGTACTTGAATTATCAAATAAACAAGAATTAAATTATTATCAAAAATTTATAAATAAAGAAGTAGATGTTTTAATTGAAAAAAGTTTTGCTGATTATTCTATAGGACATACAAGTAATTATATTTTAGTAACTATTCCCTTAAAATTAAAACAAAATGAAATTTATAAAGTTAAGATAACTAATGTAAGTAAAGATGGTGTAAAAGCAGAGGTATCTAATTGCTTAATTTTAAATTAATGAGCTATACTAATAATGGTGAGTATAATGAATAGAAACTATCAAAATGAGAGTTATAATAGTGTTAAATATTATCGTATAGAAAGAGTAACATCTCATGGTACGGAATTTATTGGTAATGTTAGATATTCTCAAGAGGTTATTAAAAAAATTAGAAAACAAAATAATAATAAAAAAATATCACATATGAATAAAGTAGGAGCTGGTTTAGTAGCTGTTAGTTTATTCTTTGGAGCAACTGGTGGTATTTATTGGCTTAATAAAGGTCTTGATGCAGTGGAAGCTGGAGTTGGTTATGTCGTAGAAATGAAAGCGGAAAATGACGCTTATCGTGAATCTTTAAAACCAGTTGCTTATACTAATTATTCTAATAGTGATATTGCTAATATGGATATATATGAAAAAATAAATTTATATCGTAATTATATAGCTTATGTAGATAAAACAGCAGAGTTACCTTATACTTATCAAGTACAAGGATTACCAGATGAATTAAATTATTCGAAAGCTTTATATAAAGCTGATGAAGCCTATGATAATTGGCTTAAAACTTATTCTGGTAATAGTCCATATATAGATAAGAATACTGCTTATAAGGAATTATTAAGAGTTGTAGGTGCTTATCAAAATGCTATTAATATGATTGATAATGTTTATAATGGACATTATAGTTTAAATATTGAAAATGTTGATGACACATATCAATTGATTGAAAATGTAGTTCCTACTCCTCAGGGCAAAGCTTTATCTTAAACATTAACACTAAATTAATTAGTGTTTTTTTATGCCATAATTTTTTCATGTCAACCAAGAACTTTCTGCTTTACAACAAACCGGGGGGGGGTATAATGGACTTAGATGTAAAGATAGGAAGGAATAAATGTAATG
>CANQEJ010000011.1 GCA_947594925.1 uncultured Bacilli bacterium | reverse complement strand
AATAAAGTTTATCTTTATTGGTTACTTATCATTTAAATTCGAATATTAATTTCGAATATCCTCTCCAAAATTAACCAATTTTATTGAATTAAATTTTAAAAACAATATTGAAAATAATTGCTATTTTTAAATTTTATTTATATAATATTAAAGGAAATGCCAAGAACTAGAGGAGTAAATAAATTATTTTTGAAAGAGAGTTAGTGGTTGGTGAAAACTAATAAAAATGTTTATTGAAGGTAGCTAGGGAGCAGGATATTTGAAAATAAGTAAAATATCACGTTTGTAGCGTTAATACATTTGAGGCAAAATTATTTTTGTGAAATAAGGTGGTACCACGTTTTAATGACGTCCTTTAAATGGTACTTTTTTTATGGGAGGAAGATTTATGTTAGATAAAAAATATAATCATTTAGAAGTAGAAAAAGGAAAGTATGAAAATTGGAAAGAAAAAGGCTATTTTAAAGCAGGAGATAAAAGTAAAGATGCTTTTTGTATTGTCATACCTCCTCCTAATGTTACTGGTAAATTACATTTAGGTCATGCCTGGGATACAACTTTACAAGATATCATTATTCGTTTTAAAAGGATGCAAGGCTATGATGCTTTATGGCTTCCAGGGATGGACCATGCTGGTATTGCTACTCAAGCTAAAGTAGATGCGCGTCTTAAAGAGGAAGGAATTAAACCTAGGGAACTTTCTCGAGAAGAGTGGCTTAAACATGCTTGGGATTGGAAAAAAGAATATGCGGATAGTATCCATGCCCAATGGGCTAAGTTAGGATTATCTTTAGATTATGATAGGGAAAGATTTACTTTAGATGAAGGACTAAATAAAGCAGTCAGAAAAGTCTTTGTTGATTTATATAATAAAGGTTTAATTTATCAAGGAGAAAGAATTATTAACTGGGACCCTGTCCAAATGACAGCTTTATCTAATGAAGAGGTTATCTATAAAGAAGATAAAGGCGCTTTTTATCATATTAAATATTATTTAGAAGATAAAAGTATGTATTTAGATGTTGCTACAACTAGACCAGAAACTTTATTTGGCGATACAGCTGTTGCTGTTAATCCGGAAGATGAACGTTACAATCATTTAATCGGTAAAAAAGTTATATTACCAATTGTTAATAAATTAATTCCTATTGTTGGAGATGAACATGCTGACCCAGAATTTGGAACAGGTGTAGTTAAAATAACACCAGCGCATGACCCTAATGATTTTGAAGTAGGACTTCGTCATAACTTAGAGAGAGTTGTGGTAATGAATAAAGATGCTACAATGAACGAAAATGCTCCCGGTTATGTAGGACTTTCTCGGGAAGAGTGCCGTAAGCAATTAATTGCTGATTTAAAAGAGCAAGACCTTCTTATTAATATAGAAGAAATGGTTCATAGTGTAGGACACTCAGAACGTAGTGATGTTCCTATTGAGCCATATTTATCTAAACAATGGTTTGTTAAAATGCGACCTTTAGCAGACCGAGTTTTAGAAAATCAAAAAAACAAAGATACCAAAGTAAATTTTGTTCCAGCTCGCTTTGAAAAGATTATGAACCATTGGATGGAAATAACTTATGATTGGTGTATTTCTCGTCAACTTTGGTGGGGACATCGAATTCCGGCTTGGTATAAAGGGGAAGAAGTTTATGTAGGTATGGAGGCTCCTAAAGAAGAAGGTTGGGTTCAAGATGAAGATGTCTTAGATACTTGGTTTAGTAGTGCATTATGGCCATTTAGTACTTTAGGTTGGCCAGAAGAAACTGCTGATTTTAAAAGATTTTTCCCTAATAATGTTTTAGTAACTGGTTATGATATAATTCCTTTCTGGGTTAATAGGATGACTTTCCAAGCTTTAGAATTTACAGATAAAAGACCATTTAAAGATTGTTTAATTCATGGTTTAATTAGAGATAAATTAGGTAGAAAAATGTCTAAAAGTTTAGGTAATGGTGTTGACCCAATGGATGAAATTAACACTTATGGAGCCGATGCTTTAAGATTTTATTTAACAACATCTGTAGCTAGTGGAACAGACCTTCGTTATGATGAAGAAAAAGTTAAATCTACTTGGAATTTTATTAATAAACTTTGGAACGCATCTCGTTTTGTTTTAATGAATTTAGAAGATTTTAAAGAGGAAGAATATAAACTAGAGAATTTAAGAAAACGTGATAAATGGATTATTACAAAATTAAATAAAACTATTAAAAGTGTTACAAAAGCAATGGAAAAATATGATTTTAATATTGCTGGTAGTGAAATATATAATTTCATTTGGGAAGACTTCTGTGATTCTTATATTGAAATGGCTAAGTTTTCGAGTGAAGAATTAGGTACTAAGTCTACTTTATATTATTGTTTAATTAATATTTTAAAATTAATGCATCCTTTTATGCCTTATGTTACTGATGAAATATATAATACTTTGCCATTTAAAGATGCGGATAATATAATGGTTAATTCTTATCCAACATATAATTCTAAATTAATCTTTAAAGAAGAAAGTGAAATAGTTGAAAATGTTTTAAGCTTTATTCGTAAATTTAGAAATATTAAAGCCGAAGCTAATATGGATAAATCTCTAAAAGTAAAACTAGAAAATAATAATAATTATGACTTAATAATTAAAATGTTAAAATTAGAGGATAGTCTTATTAAAGAAGACTTAAATATTAAATCTTATGTTGTTGAAGATAATGCTTATAAAGTTACAATTTATTTTGAAAAGAAAGAAACTGAAGAAGATATTGCTTTAAAAAATAAACAAATTGAAAGTTTAAAACAAAGTATAGCGCGTCGTAAAAAATTATTAGCTAATGAAAATTATGTTCAAAAAGCTCCTCAAAAATTAGTAGAAGAAGAAAAAGAAAAATTAAAAGCCGAAGAAAAGGAGTTAGCTAATTTAGAACAATAAGTTTTTCTTGACAATTAGTAAAAGTAGTAGTAAATTGAAGATGTATTAAAGTTAAGTAACTTGTGTTATTTAAATTAACTTTAGTACGTAAAAGTGGTGAACCCAGCCATTAAGTTGGGATTTGAAAAAGCGGTGTACCCAGCCATTAAATTGGGACTTGAAAAAGCGGTGTACCCAGCCATTAAATTGGGATTTGAAAAAGATGGATTAGAGACTTAACTCTAATCTTTTAAATAGGGGGATAAAATGTTTAATTTAAAAATTGTAGAAATTAATCCAAAATATTGTGATTATTTACGAAAATATGATTATAGAGTTCCATATAATAATTATGCTAAGAAACATAGACCTTTTGTAGGAATATTATTTCAAATTGAAGATATTGAATATTTTGCTCCCTTAGCATCACCTAAGAAAAAACATTTAAAAATGAAAAATAATATAGATTTTTTAAAATTAAAAAATGGAAAATTAGGAGCTATTAATTTTAATAATATGATACCTGTAAGCAAGGAAAATTATCAGATAGTAAATTTAAATAATTCAAATGATAAATATATTAGTTTGCTAGTAGAACAGTTAACGTGGATAAATGCTCATAAAAATCAAATAAAAAATAAAAGTTATAGACTTTATAAATTATATACAAAAAATAAAATATCAAAAAATATAAAAGAAAGATGTTGCAATTATTTATTGTTGGAAGATAAATGTAAAAAATATAATAAAAAGTTAGTGCAAATTTAAAACTAACTTTTTTGTTGTAAAAATGTTTTTGTAGAAAAGCAGAAATGATTGGAAGCATAAAAAATATTTTATTAAAAAAATCGCTATTTTAGCAATTAAACAAATCTTTTTTTAAATAGATTGCGGAATTAATAATTCCCATTAAGGACAAGAATAGAAGAATAATATATTCCGTTAAAGTATCAGAAGTTTCAGGATTTTCTATGTCTTGAGGAGCATCTTTTATAGGAAGATTATATTCATCATAACTAGGTTTGGTATCGCCAATTGGTTCTTCTGTGTCATCTTCTTTTTCTGGTTGGGTATTACTTGAATAAGTTGGGTTTTCAACTTTTACTTTAATATCACCCTCAATCTCCGATGTCGATTCGATTGTGCCATTTGAACTATCAATACTTCCTTCTTTATTTTCAATAGTACCGGTATTTTTTATAGAACCATTATTAATTATGTTTCCTTTATTAGTAACAGTTCCTTCTTCAGGAATATTTAAAGTGACTCCTTCTTCAATAGTTAAACTAGCACCTTCTTCAATAATTAAAGTACCTGTAATCTCTAAATTTTCAGTTAAAGTAGCATTACCTTTAACAATTCCATTTCCGTCCTCATCAAAAATAATACCATTAAATCCTTCTGAATTTAAATCATTTAAATCAGTTTCGGTATAAACTATAGCTTTGCCATTACCATTTAAAACGACTTTATTGCTATCTCTTCTACTTGACCCTAAAACGTCTGTATGAATATTACCACCATTTAAAGTGATTGTCCCTTCTGTTTTAACTGGCTTATCATTTTCATTAGAACAGTAGCCGTTACCTATCCCTGAGTTACCACTTCCATTATAATATGTATAAATATTTCCACTATTAATAGTTATATGACCAAACGCACTATTATAATCCCCGCCAATTATAGCACTATAACAGCCCGAACCTTGATTATTAACTGTAGCATTTAAAGTACCATCCCCATTAATTTCTAAGGAAGAATTTTCTGGAACTCTAATGGCTGAAGCTTCTGGCCCACCTATTAGGGTATTATTTTCTATTAATATTAAGTTAACATCACTTTCAGTTTTTAATTCGAAAGGACTGGCATTCCAAGTACCTTCGGGTGAAGAGGCTTTATAATTATTTAAAGTTATTGTTACTTTAGCATTTTCATTAACAATAATTTTAAAATCTTTAGCATCACCTGTTAATTCCACATTAGCATTATCTGATAAAATAATAGTATTATCTGTGTAGTTAATTTCATAATTACTTCCTTTAACTCTGGCATCAGTTCCAGTAATGATACTAAAATCGTTTTCATCAGCTTTCACATTTATAACGGGAATTAATAACATTACTAAAATTAATAAAAATAAATGTTTCCATATTTTTTTCATCTCGAAAAAGCTCCTTTTTAAGATTTATTCATTATATTAATTTAAAGAAATTAAAATGTCAATTATATAAAAGATTTTATGTTTGACACTTATAGTAAATTAAAATATAATAAGGTCATAATTTTCCATAAATTATGTTAAATATTTAACTGTAGTGAATATTTTATATTAGAAGGAGTAGTACATAATATGTTAAGATTAGAAAATATTCAAAAAAGCTATAAAGTAGGAAACAATAAACAACATGTTTTAAAAGGCATAAGTATCGATTTTCGTGATAATGAATTTGTTTCTATTTTAGGGCAAAGTGGTAGTGGTAAAACAACTCTTTTAAATATTATTGGAGGACTTGACCACTATGATAGTGGAAACTTAGTAATAGAGGGAGTTTCTACTAAACAATATAAAGATAAAGATTGGGATAGTTATCGTAATCATCGTGTTGGTTTCATTTTTCAAAGTTATAACTTAATTTCTCATCAAACAATTCTTGCTAATGTTGAACTTGCTTTAACTTTATCTGGTATTCCTAAAAAAGAAAGAAGAGAAAAAGCAATTGAGGCTTTAACTAAAGTAGGATTAAAAGAACATATTGATAAAAGACCTAATCAATTATCTGGTGGACAAATGCAAAGAGTTTCTATTGCTCGTGCTTTAGTTAATAATCCCGATATTATTTTAGCCGATGAACCAACCGGAGCTCTAGATTCTCATACAAGCGTTCAAATTATGAATATCTTAAAAGAAATTGCGGAAGATAAATTAGTTATTATGGTTACGCACAATCCTGAACTAGCTCATGAATATTCCACAAGAATAATTGAATTAAAAGATGGAAAAATTCTAGATGATTCAAATCCTTATAATGAGAAAAAGGATAAGAAAAAAACAATTGAAGATGATAAGACACCAAAAACTTCTATGTCTTTCTTAGCTTCATTAAGTTTATCATTTAATAACTTAATGACGAAAAAAGGAAGAACTTTCTTAACAGCTTTTGCTGGTAGTATGGGTATTATTGGTATTGCTTTAATATTAGCTTTATCAAATGGGGTATCAGGATTTGTTTCTTATCGTGAAAAAGAATCTTTACAAAATTTCCCTTTAACAGTAGAAGAAGAAGCTTTCAATGTTTCTACGTATTTGACGGATGGCTTATTTGGAAGCGATGATGATAAATGTCCTGATAATAAATTATGTTCTAAGGATGATATAAATAGTGAAGTTCAATCTCTTACTAATGATATTGTCAAACAAAATAATATGGAAGAATTTAAAAAATATGTTGATGAAACAAAAAAATTTAAAGAGTATGCTTCCCAAATTCAATATTCATATAATATAGATTTACAAATTTATTCAACCAAACACGATAATTATGTTAGAGTAAATCCTAATAGTTTTAATCTTTTAACTATTGCCAATGTTAAAGATACATCTGGAGCACTTGCTGGATATATTGATACAGAACCTCAACCAATATTTACTGAATTATTAGAAAGTGATGATAATGATGATAGTAAATATGAGGTATTAGCTGGACATTATCCTAAAAATTATAATGAACTTGTTTTAATTGTTGATGAAAATGGTGTAGTTCCCGATTCTGTTTTATATGGTTTAGATATTAAAGACCGTAATCAAATAAATGAAGTATTAGGAAAAGATAAAAAAATAAAAGCCACTAAATATAATTATGATGATATTTTAAATACTTCATATAAGTTAGTATTAAATACTGATTATTATAAAAAAGTGGGAGGAGTATATCGTGACTACTCTAGTGATAGTGCTTATATGAAAGACATCATTGACAATGGTATTGATTTGACAATCGTTGGTATTGTTCAAGTTAAAGGTTCTACGGACCAAGAAAATTTAGTTGGTTATAAACACTCTTTAGTAGATTATGTCATTGAAAATGTTGCTAAAACGGAAATTTATCAAAAACAAACGGAAAATAAAGATGTAAATGTTTTAACTGGCTTACCTTTTGATAATGAAACCAATAATTATGAAAGTGTATGTAAAACTTTAGGAATAGTTGATGTAAATAAACCAAATAAAATTAGTTTTTATCCTAAAGATTTTGAATCAAAAGATAAAATTGTTGAGTTAATGGATAAATATAATGAGAAACAAAAGAAAGCTGGTCATAAAGAAAATGTTATTTCTTATACCGACTTGTTAAAAACTTTAATTAGTAGTATTACTTCTGTCGTTAATATTATTACTTATGTCTTAATTGCTTTTGTTGCTATTAGTTTAATCGTATCTAGTATCATGATTGCTATTATTACTCATATCAGCGTTCTAGAAAGAACTAAAGAAATTGGTATCTTAAGAGCAATTGGTGCTAGTAAAAAAGATGTTAAACGTGTATTTAGAGCCGAAACTATTATTGAAGGTTTTGTGGCAGGAGTTATGGGTGTAATAATGTGTATCTTAGTATCATTTGTCATAAATAAAGTTGTTGCTCACTTTATGGGTTATGATAATATTGCCCATTTACCATTATTAAGTGCTGTTCTTCTAGTTGCTTTAAGTACGGCTCTTACTGTTCTAGCCGGAAGAAGACCATCTAAGATGGCAAGTAAAAAAGACCCAGTTGAGGCTTTACGAACTGAATAATAAAATTCCACTTAAGGTGGTTTTTTATTTTTTTGTAACTTATTTGTAACTTTACCTTTTATATAATAAAATTAGAAAAGGAGAAATATGATGGAAATTTTAAAAGTTGAAAATTTAACAAAAATCTATGGTAAAAATGAAACTAAAGTAGTTGCTTTAGACCATGTATCTTTTTCTGTTTTAAAAGGTGAATTCGTGGCAATTGTGGGAGCTTCGGGTAGTGGTAAATCAACGCTTTTACATTTAATTGGAGGCTTAGATGAACCAACAAGTGGCAAAGTTTATCTGGATGGAGAAGATATCTATAAATTTAATGATGATAAGATGGCCATATTTCGGCGCCGTCAAGTCGGTCTAATCTATCAATTTTATAACTTAATTCCTATTTTAAATGTAGAAGAAAATATAACATTACCTCTTGCTTTAGATAATAGAGAAATTGATAAAGATAATTTAAATCAAATGTTAAAGTTATTAGGCCTAGAAAAAAGACGTTATCATTTACCTAATGAATTATCTGGCGGGCAACAACAAAGATGTAGTATTGGTAGAGCCTTAATTACTAATCCTACCATCATACTAGCGGATGAACCAACGGGTAATCTAGATACAAAATCAAGTGATGAAATTGTTGCTTTACTTAAAAAAACTAACAAAGAATTAAAACAAACAATTATAATGATTACCCATAATATGGAAATAGCTAAATGTGCAGACCGGGTAATAAAATTAGAAGATGGCAAAATTGTTAAGGAGGACTAAAATGAACTTACTTAACAAATTAACGATAAAAAATTTAAAATTAAATAAAAAAAGAACTATCGTGACAATTATTGGGATTATATTATCTGTTGCTTTAATTACAGCGGTATCTTCTATTTATTTAAGTGGTTTAGATTCTCTAAAAAAATTTGAAATTGCGCAAAAAGGGAATTTCCATATGGCTTTTTTAGATGTGGCCAAAGAAGATTTAGGAACTTTTAAAGAAAATAGAGGATTTAAAGATTATTATTTAACAGCTAATGTGGGATATGCTAAACTAGCTAATTCTGCTAATGATTTAAAACCTTATGCTTTTGTGAAAAGCTTTACAAAAGAAGCTTTAGATAACTTAGCAATTAAAGTAGTAGAGGGAAGATTACCTCAAAATAGTGAAGAGATTGTTATTCCTACGCATTTAAGAACTAATGGCCAGATTAAATGGCAAGTAGGAGATACAGTTAATTTAGACCTTGGTAAAAGAGTAGATTTAAATGGGAAAGAGTTAAGTCAAGATACCCCTTATCAGCCTAATAATGAAGAAGATATAGTTGCTTCTACTTCTAAAACTTATAAAATTGTCGGAATTATTGAAAGACCCTCAAATAGTATTGAAAGTTATTCAGCCCCAGGCTATACTTTTATAACTTTAATGTCTAACAAAAATTTAGCACCCTTAGTAGATGTCTATGCTAAGTTTAATAAAAGTGGTCTTAAAAACCGTTATAGTTTAGTAGCTAATATTTTAAATATTGATGCAGGGGTGTGGCAAGAACTTAACGAAAATGGTCAAGTTAGTGAAGATAAAATGTCTTATATTGCTAATCCTAAATATCAAACTGTGGCTAATAGTTATTTAATTAACTTAGAAATCGACCCGATTAATGTTTCTAGTATTGGTGAAATGATTTATGTCGTTATTATTGTCTGTGCCATTATTGTCTTTACTTCAATTTTCTGTATTAAAAATAGTTTTGATATATCTATTAGTGAAAAAATTAAACAGTATGGTATGTTAAGAAGTGTGGGAGCCACCAAAAAACAAATTAGAAAAAATGTCTTATATGAAGGTTTTATTCTCGGTTTAATCGGAATTCCTTTCGGGATAATTTTTGGCCTTCTTGCTTCCTTTATCTTAATTTTAGTAAGTAATTATTATTTACAAGGAGCAATGATTGATTCTTTTTCCTTACAATTTTCCTTTTCCTATTTAACTATTTTAGTAGCTATTATTTTAGGAAGTTTGACAATTTATTTTTCTTCTTTAAAAAGTGCTTTAAAAGCCTCTAAAGTTTCGCCAATCGCCTCTATAAGAAATAGTGCTGATATTAAAATTAAAAGAAAGAGTTTAAAAACCTCTTTATTTATTCATAAAATCTTTGGTATTGGTGGGGATATTTCTTTTAAAAATATGAAAAGAAATAAGAAAAAATATCGTACTACCGTTATTTCTTTAATTGTTTCGGTCGCCGTCTTTGTGGCTTTAAGTTCTTTTATGCAATATGCTTTCCTAACTTTAAAAAATGAAGTTAATATTTATGATTATAACCTTTTATTATCCGTAGATTCTAAAGACCAAATGGATAAGGTAGAAAAGATAGCTAAATTAGAAGATGTTAATAATTATTCTTTATATAGAGGGACTTTACTAAGTGATGCAAACATTTCCTATAATCCGCAATATTTAAAAAATAATGGTTTAAAAAGTAATGCCAAAAAAACTGATATAGCTGTGGCAGCTCTTGGAAAAAAAGCTTATCAAGAATATTTAAAATCTTTAGATTTAAACTATGAACAAATGCAAGATAAAGGAATTTTATTTGATTATATTAAATATACTGGTCAAGACCAAAAGCGTTATCAAACAAGAGAATATCTTTTAAAAGAAAATACTACTATTAAGGGGTCTATTAATGCCCAAGAGGTTAATTTAAATATTGGTTATGTTGCTAAAACTTTACCTTTTGGCCTTTCTGGAGATGACTATAATAGTATTATAATAATTAGTGATGAACTCTTTGATAAGTTATATCCAGATAATAAAACCTTAGTAGCCTATTTAGATGTTAAAGATGCCTATGCTTTTCAAAGTAAAATTGAACAGATAATGCAGGATAGTGAATATTATCTTAATAATGTGGACGAAAATGTGAAAATGCTACGTAATTTATATACTTTAGTTGGAATATTTTTATATGGATTTATTATTGTAGTTTCTTTAATTGGTATTACTAATATCTTTAATACAATTACAACGAATATGTATTTACGTCGTCAAGAATTTGCTATGTTAAAGTCAATTGGCATGACTAAAAAAGAATTTACTAAAATGATTAGTTTAGAAAGTGCCTTTATCGGTTTTAAAGCTTTAGTATTTGGTTTATCTATTGGTATTATTTTATCTTATATTATTTATCACTTTTTAGTAGGCGAAAGTATGATGTCTTATATTCTTCCTTTTAAAGCAATTATTATTAGTATTTTAATTGTTTTCTTCCTTATTAGCCTCATTATGAAATACTCTTTAAATAAAATTAATAAACAAAATATCATTGAAACAATTAGAAGTGAAAATATCTAGTAAATCTAATATAACTTTGCTATAATAAAGCCTAGTGGGTGATAGTATGAAATTAAATAAAGTATTTAAAAATGCTTATAATAATCAAAGTTTAGAAATAACTTTAGAATTAGATACTGATAATACAGAAGAGGTAACAAAGCGATTTAATTATTTTTCTAATCTTTTAACAAGTGGTTCTAATATCCAACCTAGTGTAAGGCTTGTGGAGTGGATAAAAACAGTTTTTAAAGGCTTTAGAGAACAATCCTTAACTTTAAATTATCAAAGTCGTTATTTAATAATGAATATAAGTTATTTAAATGGTAAATTAAATTCTTATTATTATGATAGAAATTCTTTAGATTTTACCATGTCCTACGCCCAGGATAAGCATATCACTTTTGCTAAACCGCTTGATTTTGAAAATATTGAACTTATTAGTGTTTTATTGAAAGATTTAATGGCTTTCCATAATGTCCAAGCCCAAAAGTTAGCTAATGATTCTTTAAAACTTATTACTATTTATAAATTATTCTATCAAGAATATCCTGATTTTTCTTTAGAGAAAACTGGTGATAATTTTCAAAATATGGTAAATATTTTAGACCATTTTGGCATTAGTACTTTTATAGATGGTTACAAAGTAATATTTAATTATGAAGTAGGAAAAATGGAAAGTGCTAAATTATCTAGTTGGTTATATGAAGTTTCTCCTTTTTATCAAGAAGATTTAACAGCAAGAGAAAATTTAATCGATATTAAAGAACAAATGAAAATCCAAGCTATAGCTAATTATTTAGAAAATAATTTAGGAGTTTCTAATCTTCAAGATGCTACGAGTTTTTTAGAAAAACTTTCTACGATGTTATATCTGCAAAAAGAGTGGTATAGTGAATACCTTCGCACGAAAGAAGTAAGTACTACAAACTATCCAAAAATTATTCGTGATTTAAAAAAAGTATCAAGAAAAGTTAAATAAGGCCTTTGGGCCTTTTATTGTAAGGAGAAAAGGTATGAATATTTTACTTATTGAAGATAATTTAACTATTATTAAAGGTTTAAAATATGCTTTAGAAAAAGAAAACTATCACTTAATAAGTAAAATGACTATTAAAAATGCCCGAGAGTTTTTCCAAGAAAATATTAAAATTGCTTTAATTATTTTAGATATAACCCTGCCTGATGGTAATGGCTTATACTTTTATGAAGATACGATTAAAAAAATGAATATTCCTACTATATTCTTAACTGCTGTTGCTAAAGAAGAAATCGTAGTTAAAAGTCTAAACTTAGGAGCTGAAGATTATTTAACTAAACCATTTAGTACTAAAGAACTTATTGCGAGAGTTCAAAAAGTATTATTACGAAGTAAGAAGAAAAGTATTATAGAAGTGCAAAATATTAAGTTTGATATGGATAAAATGTTAGTTTATGATAATGGTCAAATTATTGACTTTTCGCCTTTAGAATTAAAGATTTTGCAATTACTATTTCTAAATTTAAATAAAGTTGTTTCTCGTCATGTTATCTTAGATAAAATATGGGAGATAACTGGTAATGATGTCGATGATCATACTGTTACTGTTTATTTAAAAAGAATAAGAGGAAAATTATCTACCGATATTATTGAAACTATTAAAGGAATAGGGTATAGAATTGATGAAAAATGAAGTTAAATTAAAAAGATTAATCATTAAACTAATAATAACTATTATTTTAGTCTTAACAATCTTTAGTGCTCTTAGTTGGTTAGAGTATAAAATGTATACTAAAAACTATAATGCCAAGCTAAATGGGATTATGGAAAAGCTTGAAGAAGAATATCCTAATCTTAAAAAATCGGATGTTTTGCAAATTTTAAATAGTAAATCTTCTGCTTCCTTATTTTTAGAATATAATATCAAACCTGATGATAGTTTAATTTTAGCTAATGATAAATTATATTTTTCCTTTTTAATAATTAACTGTGGTTTTTTCTTACTTATCTTTTTCCTAATTTTTTTCTTTATTTTTAAATATCATCAAGCTAAAGAAAAAGATATTAAAGAACTAACTCACTATTTAAAACAAATTAATCAAAAAAATTATAATTTAGATATTAGTAAAATATCAGAAGATGAATTATCTATTTTAAAACAAGAAATATATAAAACTACGGTCATGTTAAAAGAAAGTGCTGAAAACTCTTTACAAGATAAAAAGAATTTAAAAAAATATTTAGAGGATATCTCGCATCAAATTAAAACTCCTTTAACTTCCATTTTAATTATTTTAGATAATTTAATGGATAAAGACCAAATGGCTAAAGAAACTTATCAAGAATTTATTAAAGATGCTAAAAGAGAAGTAACAAATATTAATAATTTAATTTCTTCTTTACTAACCTTATCGCAATTTGATGTTAATGCTATAAGTTATGAACCAAAGAAAGTTAAAGTTTCAACGCTTTTAGAAACATCATTAAAAAATGTTTTACCATTATTTGATTTAAAAAATATTAACTTAGAAATTAAAGGTAATGTCAATATTAAAATAAATTGTGATTTAAGATATCAAAAACAAGCCTTAACGAATATTTTAAAAAACTCTGTTGAACACTCTAATTATGGGGGAACAATTAAGATAACCTATAAAGAAAATCATATTTATACAAAGCTTGTCATTGAAAATACAGGACAAGAAATTCCTAAAAAAGATATTCCTCATGTCTTTGAAAGATTTTATCAAGGGGAAAATGCTAAAGAGGGAAGTAGTGGAATTGGTCTTGCTTTAGCTAAGACGATTATTAATAAAGATAATGGAACAATTATGGTCGAATCTTTCCAAGGAAAAACAAAATTTGTAATTAAATATTATAAATTCTAATTTTTCCTTGCGTTAAAAAGCAAACTAATGTTATTATTTATATGGTGATAGACATGATAAGTATTAAAGGCAACATGCGTTATATAATTTATGAAAGTAATACTGGTTATAAAGTAGGACAGTTTCATATAAAAGCTACCGATGCGCCGGAACTTCAAGATTTTAAAAATAAAACCATTACTTTTACGGGTTACTTTCCAGAACTAAATAAAGAGGATACTTATACTTTTAAAGGGGAATATGTCTACCATGAAAGATATGGTTATCAATTTGCTGTTAAGGAATATATTAAAGAAAAACCAGAAGGTAAAGAGGCAGTTATTGAGTTTTTAGCTAGCCCTTTAATTAAAGGGTGTGGAGAAAAAACAGCCATGAAAATTGTTGATGTTTTAGGAGAAGATGCCTTAAAAATTATAAAAGAAACTCCGGAAAAATTACTTTTAGTTCCGAAAATGAGTGAGAAAAAAGCTCAGGAAATATATAAATCGGTCTTACATTATCAAGAAAAAGATGATATGATTTTAAATTTGCAAAAAATGGGTTTTACTTTAAAAGAAACTTTATTATTAGTAGAAGAATATGAAAGTGATTTAAAAGAAATATTAGAAAATAATATTTATAAATTAACGGAATTTATTGATTTTAAAAAAATTGATAAAATCTATTTAGATACTGGCGATAAAAATAGTGATATTCGGGTTTTAGCTTGTATTAATGAAGCTTTAAAACGTTTAGAATTTCTAAATGGTGACACTTATCATTATAAAGAGGATATTATTAAATTTTTAAATAAGGAATTTAATATTCCTTTAACTAATATAGATACTTATTTAGAAAGTTTAAGAAAAGATAAGGTTATCTATATTTTAGAAGATAAGATATTTTTATTTGATACTTACATTATGGAAAAAAATATTGCCGAGAATTTATATTTAATTGCTACTAGTCCCTCTCGAGGCATTAAAAAGTTTGAAAATAAGATGGCTTTATTACAAGATGAATTACAAGTTAGATATAATAGTGGGCAGAAAGAGGCTATTTTAAAAGCTTTAGATAATAATGTCTGTATCATTACAGGGGGTCCGGGAACGGGAAA
Organism: uncultured Bacilli bacterium; assembly: GCA_947594925.1. Taxonomy (GTDB): domain Bacteria; phylum Bacillota_I; class Bacilli_A; order RF39; family UBA660; genus HGM10766. The sequence goes on along the minus strand of CANQEJ010000011.1, from coordinate 14,926 downwards.
AACAACAATTATTAATGCTATTGTTAAGTTAATAATTAGAGAACATAATTTAAGTAATTTAGATATTTTAGCATCTATTGCTTTACTGGCTCCCACTGGTAGAGCCAGTAAGAAAATGAGTGAATCTACTAATCTTCCTGCTATGACTATCCATCGTTTTTTAAAATGGAACCAAGAAACAAATACTTTTCAAGTAAATGAAGATAATAAAAACTTTCAAAAGTTTATTATTGTTGATGAAGTAAGTATGATTGATACTTCTTTATTTGATGCTTTACTGAAAGGAATTTATAGTAATGTCAAACTAATTTTAGTAGGTGATGCTAACCAACTTCCTAGTGTCGGAGCCGGTTTAATTTTAAATGATTTAATCGATTCAAAGTGTTTTGCCCATGTTGAACTTTCTGAAATATATAGGCAAAGTGCTAATTCTTATATTCCTGATTTAGCTAAAGAAATTCGTGAATATAATGTGACGACCAATTTTTTAGAACAAAAAGATGATTATAATTTTTTAAATGTCGATAATAGTAAAATTAAAGATACTATTCGACAAATATGTTTAATGAGTAAAGAAAAAGGTTTAGATGAAAAGACTTTACAAATCTTAGCCCCAATGTATAAAGGAGAAAATGGCATTGATAATTTAAATTTTGTTTTACAAAATTTATTTAATCCAAAAGAAGATGGCAAAAAAGAAATAAAAATTGGCGATGTTATTTACAGAGTTAAAGATAAAGTTTTACAACTAGTTAATGACCCGGATAATAATGTTTATAATGGAGATATTGGTTATATACATAAAATTGAGAAAGATGGAAATAATAAAGATGTAGTAACCATTGATTTTGATGGGAACTACATTGAATATAAAAAAGATGATATGATTAATGTTAAACATGCCTACGCGATGACAATTCATAAATCGCAAGGAAGTGAATTTAATCATGTCATCATGATTGTTAGTTCTTCCTATCGCAAAATGCTTTATAATAAGCTAATTTATACGGGAGTATCAAGAGCTAAGAAAAGTTTGGTAATTATTGGCAGTCCAAATAGCTTTTTAGAAGCAACAAAAAACTCTTATAGCACCAAAAGAAAAACTAATCTAAAACAAATGATTATGAATAATTTTGTTTAGATAGGGCAGAATAGTAAAGAAGGATGGTGTATTTATGAAAAAAGCAATGTCTTTAATGCTTACGGCTAGTATAATGGGAGCAGGAATTGCTACATATTGTTTTATGAATAAAGACACGAAAAAAAATGCTGATAAACTTTTAAATACGGCAATGGATTGTGCCGATAAAAGTTTAAAAAATATGTAAAATTAAAGACCAATAATAGTATTGGTCTTTTTTGTGTGCTATAATTATTTAGAGGATGTGATGGTAATGCCTGCTAAGAAAGAACCAAAAGAAGAGTTAAATATAAAAAATATTAATGAATCTGTAGTTTTATCTAAAAAGATTTTAAAAATATTACATATAAGTATGATAATTGGCGCAATTTTGTTAGTAACTCTTATTGCTAAACAATGGCGTATTCCTACTTTTATTTTAACTTTTCTAAAAATAATTACTCCTTTATTTATTGGTTATGTTATTGCTTGGATTTTCCATCCTTTAGTAATGTTTTTACATAAAAACGGTTTTAAAAAAGGCCTTGCCGTCGTGGTCGTTTATTTAGGTTTTATCGCCTTGTTATATTTATTTTTAAGTATGTTAGTACCGACGGTTATCAATCAGTTTAATGATTTAGTTTCAACTTTACCAAGTATATTTACTAAAATAAAAGATGTTATAAATGATTTCTTTAGTAGTTTAGATAATGTTAATCCCCAAACTATTAATACTATTCGTAATACTTTATACACTAATATCGGGGCTTTCTTCACCGGTATAGTCGAAGATTTACCAAACAAAGTAATTTCTATGATGGGTTCTTTAGCAAGTGGTATTGGTACCTTATTAATTAGCTTAATCATTGGCTTTTATATGTTATTTGATTTTGAATCAATTCATAAACATTTTGTTAAATTAATTCCGCGTAAATATCGTTATGAAATAACAGAATTAACTGATGAAATAGGACATCAATTACGTCGATATGTTAATGGGGTCTTTGGGGTAGCTAGTATTATTTTAGTTGGTTGCTCTATTGGGTTTGCCATTATTGGTTTAAAAGCCCCTTTACTATTTGGGATGTTTTGTGGTATAACAGATTTAATTCCTTATATTGGACCTTATATTGGTGGTATCGCCGCCGTTATTGTTGGCTTTTCGCAAAGTCCTTTAACAGGAATTTTAGCCTTAGTAGTTATTGTAGTTTTCCAAACTTTGGAAAGTTACATTATTCAACCGATTGTAATGAGTAAAACAATGAAATTACATCCTGTTACAATCTTAATTGGTTTAACAATTTTCGGTAGTTTCTTTGGAATAGTAGGGATGGTTTTAGCTACACCGATAATTGCTTTACTTAAAATAATCTTTAGATTTGTTAATAATAAATATAATTTAATTGATTTAGAAATGGAATAGACAAATAGAGGAAGTTGATACACATGAATATTAAAGATTTATATATAGAATTTTTTAAAGAAAGAGGACACAAACAAATTCCAAGTGCTCCTGTTATTCCGGAAAATGACCCTTCGGTATTATTTAATACAGCGGGTATGCAACCTTTAATACCTTACTTAATGGGAGCCAAACATCCCTACGGAACAAGATTAGTTGATTATCAAAAATGTATTAGGACTAATGATTTAGATTCGGTCGGAGATACAACGCATCATACTTTTTTTGAAATGTTAGGAAATTGGTCATTAGGTGATTATTTTAAAAAAGAAAGTTTAGCTTGGAGTTTTGAATTTTTAACAAAAAATTTAAATATTCCGGTAGAAAAATTAGCTGTTACTGTTTTTGCTGGTAATGATAGTATTCCTGAAGATAAAGAATCTATTGAAATCTGGAAAAGTTTAGGAATACCCGAAAATAAAATTGCTAGAACTAAAAATGATAATTTTTGGATAGCAGGGGAAACTGGACCTTGTGGACCAGATTCTGAAATATTCTATTTCCGTAGTGAAGAAGAAATCCCTGAGGTATTTAATCCAGAAGATGAACGTTATGTTGAAATTTGGAATAATGTTTTTATGCAATATGAAAAACACGAAGACGGTTCTTTTTCTGACCTTCCTTGTAAAAATGTTGATACAGGTATGGGCTTAGAACGTATTGCTGCTGTTTTAGAAGGTGTTAATGATAATTATATGTCTAGTGTTTGGCAAGATGTTATTGCGAAAATATGTGAAATAACTAACTTACCTTATGAAGGTAATGAACGTTCTATGCGCATTATTGCTGACCATTTAAGAACTAGTGTCTTTATTGCTGCTGATAATTCCGGAATTAAACCAAGTAATACCGACCAAGGTTATATATTAAGAAGATTAATAAGAAGAGCTATTAGACATGCCAAAAAATTAAATATTGATATATCTAGTGATTGGGATAAAGAAATAGCTGAATTAATTATAGATAAATATAAAAAATATTATCAAGAATTAAGTGATAATAAACAAGTAGTAATTGATGTTTTAACTAATGAAAAAATTCGTTTTAATAAAACTTTAGAAAAAGGTTTAAAAGAATTTGAAAAAATAACTGCTAAATTAGATAGTAATTTCTTAGATAAGGATTTAGCTTTTAAATTATATGATACTTATGGTTTTCCCATTGAACTTACCGAAGAATTAGCTTCTGAAAAAAATATAAAAGTTGATATAGATGGTTTTAAAGAAAAATTTAAAGCTCATCAAGAATTATCTCGGGCTGGAGCTAGTGCTAAATTTAAAGGCGGCCTTGCTTCTACAGGGGAAATGGAAACTAAATATCATACAGCAACACATTTATTAAATGCGGCCTTAAAAATTGTAGTAGATAAAAATGTTCACCAAAAAGGAAGCAATATAACTAGTGAAAGGATGCGTTTTGACTTTTCTTGCGACCATAAATTAACTGATGAAGAAAAACAAAAAACCGAAGCATTAGTAAATAAATGGATTAATGAAGGTCTTGATGTAAAAGTTGAAGAAATGCCAAAAGAAGAAGCTTTAAAATCCGGCGCAGAGTGTATGTTCATCGAAAAATATCCTGATATAGTTACAGTTTATAGTATTGGTGATGTTTCTAAAGAATTATGTGGGGGACCGCATGTCAAAAATACCAAAGAACTTGGAACATTTAAAATCAAAAAAGAGGAAGCAAGTAGTGCTGGTGTCAGAAGAATAAAAGCTGTTTTAATAGAAAAATAAATTGAAGGAACAAATCATTGTTCTTTTTTTATTTGTCAAATTATGAAAAAAAAGATAAAAAAGTAGTTGCAAATTACACTACGGGGGGGGGTATAATACTGTTATATAAAAGTAGAGAGGAATTAATTATAATGAAGGTAAGTAAACAAAAAAGAGTAGTGCTATTCGTGGTAGGAGTAGCATTAGTGCTAGCAATAGCCACATTTACATATGCTATATGGAGTAAAACTCATACCCAAACAGGTGTAAATAAAAATACATATGCTTGTTTTGAAATAGCATATAAAGAAACAAATGGAGAGGGTATAACTATGAATAATGGATATCCTCAAAAAGATGAACAAGGTATGCAAAATGAACCATATGAAGTAGAAATAAAAAATACATGTAATACAGTATCAACATATAATGTAATACTAAATAAACAAACAGGTTCAAATTTAGATGATACTCATTTAAAAGTAGCAGTAGATAATGATTATAAATTACTATCTGATGCAACCCCAACAGATAAGAGAACAATAGAAGGTTTCCAAAATGAAAAGTCATACATAATAGGAACGGGTGTAGTAGGACCAAATCAAACAAAGATAGTACAAATAAGAAGTTGGATGGATGAAAAGACAACAGAAACTGAGGGAGAAAATAAAAGTTTTACTTTTAAAATAACAATTGAAGCAGTGGCAGGTATAGGTGAAGGAGAATTCCCAGCAAAGGATATGATATTAGCTTCACAAACAGTAACACCAGAAGCAGAAATGTCTCATGGTTACGATTACTACCAAGTAACTAAGTCCAATCAAGATGTTAGTATTGTGCTTGACGATTCTAATACTATGTGCGTAACAGATGACTTTAGTAATTTTAATGGAGCTCTTAGTTCAATGTGTTATGATGGGTCTTTTGACGAAAATAATTGTACATGTGAAATAACTGACCCAAGTAGTTATACTGGATATTATACATTTGGTAATAATAGTGACTATTTAGGAAGTGGAACAGTATATAAAATAGTAGAAGCAAATAGTACAACAATCACCAAAGCAGATATCATATCTTTAGAAGGATATGATGTACCAACTGGAATAGTGGAAGCAACTGATGACGATGGAACAAGTTATGTCTATCGTGGGGAAATAAAAAATAACTATATTAAATTTGCAGATAAGCTATGGAGAATAGTACGAATAAATGGCGATGGAAGTATAAGACTGATTTTAAATGATAAGGATACAGGACTATCAAATATGGGATTTAATTCAACATATAATAATCCTAAATTTGTTGGATATACATATGATAATAAACAATCATGCACAAGTGATAATCCATGTATAAGTGATTATAATGGAAGTGGTTGGACTAATTCAGCAAATATGGGAACTAATTCTACAATAAAAGGAAAATTAGAAGATTGGTATAACACAAATTTAAAGGCATATGATAATAAAATAGCATTGACAAAATATTGTAATGATACAACAACAGGTCATACTGCTAGCAGTTATACATACTATGGAGCGTATGATAGGTTAGAAAGCAATGAAGCGTCATTGCACTGCCCAGATACGGAAAAAGATTATGGTGGATTATATAAATTAAAGATAGGATTATTGTCAGCTGATGAAATGGTAATAGCTGGATTACCTTGGTTATCTGAAACCACATCTTCACATTACCTATATCATAATTATTGGTGGTGGTCTATGTCGCCTTATTATTCCTACTCGTCTTACGCCGATGAGTTCGGTGGCAGTTATGGCAACGTCTACTACAACTACGTCAACAGTACAAACGGCGTTCTGCCAGTTATCAATCTAAATGCTGATACACTAATCACCTCTGGTGACGGGTCTCAAAACAATCCATTTATCGTAGGATAAAATAGCGAATAATGCCAAGACTTTGCTCCGTCAAAGTCTTGGGCAAATTTAAAATAAGGTATAAACGTAGTTTGTTTATATAGGGTCAAATCTAAAATATTGAGCTATAGTTTGCCTGTCGCCTAATAATTCCAACTCGTCTAACGCCAATGAGTTCAATGGCAATAATGGCAACATCAACAACAACAACGTCAACAATACAAACGGCGTTCTGCCAGATTCCTACTAGAATTATTTTGATATAAGAAATTTATATCACTATACCGAGATTTATTGGATAATATCTAATAAAGAGAGGAAGTAGCTAAAGTTATCGTACTTTGGAAATCTATAATAATTTAGATTGGAAACAAGATTTGGTCCTTGGGTTATTAATAAACCCTATTAATGGCGAATAGAATAACTCAAAAGACATGATACAGACGTTGTTTCGTCTTTCTATTATGAGAAAGGAGAATTCGACTATTGCTGTATCTTAAAAGTGGTATAAACGTGTAAACGTTTATATATAGAAGTGAAAAGATAAAGAGAATTTTAAAAAACTAATAATCTTCGTTATGTATAAGTATTCCTGTCTCTTTATCTTTTTTAGTGTCATAACCTTAAACAATATTCGACAAAATAATTTAATTTAATTTGCTATATTTTAATTGGTGAGGTTTAATGAAAAAGATACTTATAACTATAGGTATATCTATTGTAATTGGTTCTATTTTTGCTTTTGTTATTTTTAAAAATATAAATGAAGAAGTGGAACTTGTTATTAAAGAAGATAATACTGTAACTTTTTTTCAAGTTGGCGTATTTAAAAATGAAGATAATGCTCAAAATTTTATGCAAAATTATAATAGTTCTCTTATTATTAAAGATAATGATTATTACCGAGTAATTATAGCAATTTTAACTAATGAAGAAGCAATTTTAAAAGAACAAGCTTTCTTTGATAGTTTAGGAATAGAATATTATTTAAAAAAAGAAAATATTAGTGACCAAAAGTTTTTAAATAAATTACAAGAATATGAACAATTATTAATATCATCAAGTGAGGAAACTTATAATACTATTAATAAAAATATCTTAAAATTATACGAAGGTAAAGAAAAATGAGTATGATGTTAAAAGATATGCCCAGCTATTTAAAACCCCGAGAAAGACTTAAAAAATATGGTGTAAGTGTTTTAAATAATGAAGAATTATTAGCTATTTTATTAAGAACAGGAACTAAAAATATATCAGTTAAAGAATTATCTTTAGATATTTTAAAAAGTTTAGAAAAGATAGAAGATTTAAATAATTTAACTTTAAATAGTTTATTAAATATTAAAGGAATAGGGGAAGCTAAAGCAATGACTATTATAGCTGCTTTAGAATTAGGAAAAAGAATTTATATGAAGCAAACTAGAAAAGAACATCTAAAAGTTAAAAATGGTTTAGATGTTTATAAGATGTTTCGCTATTTAGCTTTCTTAGAAGAACAAGAAAATTTAGTAGTTTTACTTTTAGATAATAAAAGTCGCGTAATTACGAGTAAAATGATTTTTAAAGGTGGTCTCAATACTAGTGTTGCCTACCCAAGAGAAATCTTTAAGTACGCACTTTTAAACAATGCTGCGGGTTTAATTGTTATTCATAATCACCCTAGCGGCGACCCATCTCCTAGTAAAGAAGATTATGCTTTTACGAAAAAAATTCAAGAAAGTGGTAAATTAATGGGAATTATGGTTATAGATCACATTATTATTGGGAAAAATAAGTATTATACATTTAATGATGATAAGGTGGTCGTTTTATGAAAAAATACTTTATTAATGCTCTTATTATTTTAGGTTTTCTTTTTAGTATTTTTTTAAGTGATTATTTAATATTAGGAATAGGTAAAATAAATAAGGTTAATCATGAAGAAAATGTCTCTTTCGTAAATACTTTAAAAGATGAAAATAAACTATTAAAAAAAGAAGTAGATAGACTACGTCTTTTAAATGATTTAGATAAATATACGGATTATAATATTCTAAAAAGTGAGATTTTACTACGGGATGTTTATAATTTTCATGAAACAATTACCATTAAATATGGCCAAGATAAATCTTTAAAAAAAGGTATGGCTATTGTTAGTGAAAATGGTTTAGTAGGAGTTATTAGTAAAGTTAATAAAAAAACGAGTATTGTTAAATTACTTACAGCTACAGATAGTAATATTTCAATTCAAATAGCAGAAAATTATGGAGCCTTAAATGCTTATGACAAAAATTCCCAAAGATTAATTGCTAATAATTTTAATAATTATGAAGTTATTATGAAAGATGAAGAAGTGTATTCCTCCGGTTTAGGTTTAATTCCAGAAGGCATTTATATAGGTAAAGTAGAGTATGTTAAAAATACTAAGGAAGATATTGACCAAGAAGTTAAAATAAAAAGTGATGTTGATTTTGCTAATTTAAAATATATAGGTATTATTAAAGGAATTAAAGAAGTATGATAATTATTAATTTATTTTTAGATATTTTAGTTAATAATTTAACTATTTTTAATACTTATTTTATTTTAACTAATATATATAATCTTCCTTTAAAATATCTTTCTTTACTTATTGGTATTTCTTTATTTATTGATTTATTTATTACCCATACTTATTTTTTAAATTTAATTATTTTAATTAGTAGTTATTTTCTCATTAAATATGGATTTAAACATAAAAAAGGAATTTTAAAAAATATCTTTTTAAATACTTTAATATATATTTTTTATATTTTTAGTTTATATTTATATTTTAATTATCAAAATATTAATCTTTTATATATAGGAAAATATTTATTATTTAATTATCCTTTATATTTTATTTATGTTTTATTAAGTTATAAATTAGGAAAAAAAGCATAAATTTTAACAAGGTGATATATTTTGAAAAAGAGGAATTTAGAAAGTAAAAGAACTAAATATATTAATAATTTATTCTCCCGTGTTTTAATAAGTATTATTTTATTTTTAGGAAGTATTATTTTTGTTAAAAGTTCTAATGATAATCTTTTAATGTATAAAGATTATGTCTTTGAACGTTCTTTTAAGTTTGCACCTTTAAATAAGTTATATAAGAAGTATTTAGGTAATATTTTACCTTCTTTTAAAGAAGATACTTTAGATACCCAAACTGTTTTTAATGAAACTTTTAAATATAGTGAAACATCTAAAAATTTAGATGGAACTAAATTTAAGGTTACCGATAATTATTTAATGCCTGCTTTACAAAGTGGTATTGTTGTTTTTATGGGAGATAAAGAAGGCTATGGAAAGACTGTTATAATTCAAGGAACTGATGGGGTAGATATTTGGTATACAAATATTTCTTCTTCTTTAAAACTTTATGATTATGTAGAAAAAAATACTTTAGTTGGTGAAAGTTTAACAGATGAGGTTACTTTAGTTATTCAAAAAGATAATAAGTATATAGATTATAGTGAATATGAAAAAACTAAAGATTAATCCCTTAACTTATTTTTTTCTAATATCTATTTGTCTTACCGGTTTATTTAAAGAAGGACTTATTTTAATATTTATTATTACTTGTCATGAAATAGGCCATATTTTAGCAATTAAATATTTTCATTATGAAATTAAAGAGATTGATTTTTTACCTTTTGGAGGCTTTATTAAAATAGATAAACGTTTAAATTCTTCTATTAGTAAGGAAATGATTATAAGTCTTTGTGGAATTTTAATGCAGCTTTTTTTATATATTATTTTTTCTTTTTTCTATTATCATCATTATTTAAGTAGGGAAATTTATCAAATATTTAATAAATATAATTTTAGTATTTTAATATTTAATTTACTACCTATTATTCCTTTAGATGGTAGTGTCTTTTTAAAAAGTGTTTTTGAAAAGTTTTTCTCTTTTTGGCAAAGTCAAATTCTCCTTATTATTGTTTCTTTTGTTTTTTTAATTTTCTTTTTTAGCTTTAATTATTATTGTGGTTTAAATAATTATTTAATCGGTTTCTTTTTATTTTATAAAATAAGTCTTTATCTAAAGAATTTAAAATATTTAGAAAATCGTTTTTTATTAGAAAGATATCTATATAATTATGATTATGAACAGGTTAAGATTGTTAAAGGGATTAGAAAGATGCAAAAAGAAAGAAAACATTATTTTAAAATAAAAGATAAATTAATAGCCGAAAAAGATGTGTTAGAAGCTTATTTTACTTCTTATTTAAAAGAGTGATTTTTAATGCTGTATTGTTTGACAAAGAGGGGATATTTTGATAAAATTAAAAACGTTTGAAGGCTTTCTTCAAAAAACCACACTGAAAAGGTTTTAAAAACATTAAATTGTTGCCTTAAGGGTGCGTCTTAAATTTAAAAGGAGGTATGTAGATGAAAGCTATATTTGTAACTGGTGGTAAACAATATCATGTTTCTGAAGGCGATGTTTTATATGTAGAAAAATTACCTAATGAAGCAGGTAGCGATGTTAAATTTACTGAAGTTTTATATGTTGATGGTAAAGTAGGTACTCCATATGTTAAAAATGCGAGTGTTACTTGTACTGTTGAAAAACATGGTAAAGATAAAAAGATTACTGTGTTTAAATATAAACCAAAGAAAAAATATCGTAATAAACAAGGTCATAGACAACCATATACTAAATTAGTTGTTAAAAAGATAGAAGCATAATTTATGATAAGAGTAGAGAGAAATAAAAATAAAATAGTAATTAGTGGTCATGCGTCTTTTGCTGATTATGGCAAAGATATTGTCTGTGCTAGTGTATCTAGTATTGTTACGACGACAATAAATGCTATTTTAAGTTTTGATACTAACTCTATCCAATATGAAGATAAAAATGACTTTTTAGTTATTGAAGTATTAAAAGATGATATGATAACTAAAACATTAATCAAGAATATGATTAGTTTGCTTAAAGAATTAGCAAATGATTATCCAAAAAATATAAAAGTTATAGCTTAGGAGGGATATTAAATGATAAGAGAATTTTTAAAATTAAATATCCAACGTTTTGCTCATAAAAAAGGACAATCTTCAACTCAAAATGGCCGTGATTCACGTGGACGTAGATTAGGAGCGAAAGCTGCTGATGGTCAAACTGTTTCAGCTGGTTCAATTTTATATCGTCAAAGAGGAACAAAGATTTATCCAGGAGCTAATGTTGGTATGGGTAAAGATCATACATTGTATGCAATAATTTCTGGTACAGTTAAATTTGAAAGACTAGGAAGAGATAAGAAAAAAGTTAGTGTTTACGAAGTGTAAGCACTTTTTTAACTTAAAGAGTAGGAAGGGTATTTATGGACGCACATAGTTTAATAATAAGAATAAGTATTTGTTTTATTTTAGCATTTTTAATTGGCTTTGAAAGGCAGTATCGAAGAAGAAGCGTCGGATTTCGAACTTATGCCCTAGTAAGTATTGGTGCTTTTTTGTTTGTTACCTTTTCTTTTCATAATACTTCTGGGGATATCACCCGTATTGCAGCCCAGGTTGTATCTGGTATCGGTTTTCTCGGCGCCGGTGTAATATTAAAAGATGGAAGTAATATTAAAGGTCTTAATACAGCAGCAACTTTATGGTGTAGTGCAGCTATTGGTGTTTTATGTGCTAGTGGGATGATTTTAGAAGCTACTGTAGGAACAGTATTTATCTTATTTTCTAATATTATTTTACGTTTTATCGGTCGTAAGATGGATGAAACTTTGCAACATAAAGAAGAAATAACTTATCAAATTCATGTTAAATGTTATAAAGCAAATCGTGATAAAATCCGAGCTGTTATTACCAAAAATATTAATCCGGAACTAAAATTAATAAGTGTCGAATCTCATACTTACGAAGAAAATAAAGTAGTTATTAATGCTAAAATATTAATACTGTCTCATCATAGTCATTTAATTGAAGAATTAATTAATAAAATTAATCTCGAAGAAGGAGTTTTATCTCTAGGTTGGGATAAAGAAGATAATAAGAATAAAGAAGACATAGATGAGGAAATTTGACAAAAAAGTGTAAATATGATATAATTAAAGTACCAGTGGGGGAATTTGGACTTTATTATATTACTAGAAAAATCCTTGCTTAAAGGATTTTTATTTGTAAAAAGGGGGATTTATTATGATTTTCAATGAAGAGTTAAATGATCTTCAAATAAAAGCACGTCGTTTAGAAAATAGTAAACGAGTTGCTAGTTTAAAGAGGCTTTCTAAAAGATTAGAGAAAGTAAGAACATCTCTTTATAAAGATATTACTTATTATTCTCTTTTAAGTGCCTGGTGTACAGCCTTTAGTGTTATAAGTTTAGAAAACAAAAACTTAATACCAGCTATGGCTTTAGCCGGAATTGATATTTTCGGTGTTATTAATTTAGGAACAGATTTTCATTATTTAAATGAAACAAATGCTAGTCTAGCAAGAATTAATTCCATAAAACAATAAATTAACTATTAAGGGAGGAATAAGAATATGGGAAATAATAAAAGAAAAGTAAAAAATTCTAAAGAATTAACTAAAGTTGAATTAGTTAATATGTTAATTAAACAGTATGCTCATAATAAAGATGTTAAAGCTTTGGAAGATTTAAAAGAACAAATTATTGAAGCTAAGAGAATAGCCACTTGCGAAATGGCAATGAATTTAGGTATTACAACTTTGGGAGGCGTAAGCTTTTTAATTGGTATTCGTGGTGATGATGTTTTAGCTGTTACCCAATCAACTTTATCGATGATTATACTTTTAACTGCCGTACTACCTTTCTTAGAACGAGCAAGAGAAGTATATGGTTACAAAGAAAGTATGAATAAAATTAATAGACTTACATATTCCATCAAACAATAAGTTATTATAATTTAAATAGGGATTTCCCTATTTTTCTAATGGACAAATATAGTGTTGTTTGATATAATTTAATCACTGATTTAACTTTTATTTATAGAAAAGAGATGTTTACATGAGCAAAATTAAAATTTTTAGTCTGGGTGGATTAAATGAAGTCGGGAAAAATATCTATTGTATTGATATAGATAACGACTTATTTGTTTTTGATTGTGGTTTAAAATATGCTAATGAGAATTTATATGGGATAGATTATATTATTCCTGATTTTAGTTTTTTAATAAAAAACAAAAAAAGAATTAAAGGCGTCTTTTTAACCCATGGTCATTATGAAAATATTGGAGCAGTAGGGGATTTATTAAAAGATATTCCTAATTTAAAAATATTTGCTACTAGATTTACAAAATTTATTTTATTAAATGATGGTATTAATGAAAAAAGTATTATTGAAATAAAACCTCATAAAAAAATTAATTTTGGTAATGTTAGTATTTTTCCTATTAATGTTTCCCACTCAATTCCTGATAGTGTGATGTATGTTATTAATACTAAAGATGGAGCTATTGTTTATACAGGGGATTTCATTATTGACCCTTCAATGATGGGCCATTATTCTACCGATTTAGGGAAAATTGCCTATGTTGGTAAACAAGGAGTATTAGCTTTATTAAGTGAAAGTGTTTTTTCAGAAAAACAAGGTTTTACAGCTCCTACCCATCGTTTAACTGATTATTTTAAAGATGTAATAAATAAACACGAACGTCGTATGTTATTTTTAGTTCTTCCTACCCATTTATATACAATTCAAGATATTTTTAATGGAGCGTCTGGTTCCCATCGTAAAATAATTATTATGGGTAAGAAATTACAAACCATTATTAATACTGCTAAAAAAGAAGGTTATTTAACCTTTGATAATAATATTTTAGGAGACTTATCTAATCTAGATGATAAAGATTCTATTCTTTTAGTTTCGGATGATAAAGAAAATCAATATTCTTCCATTAGTAGAGTTATTAATAATTATGATAAATTTATCAAAATTAAAAATACTGATACAGTAGTCTTTGCTGAACCAAGATATGATAGTAGCGAAAAAACATTAGTTAAGTTAGAAAATGAATTAGCCATGTTAGGAGTTCAAATTGTTTCAATTCCTAAAACTTATAATATTTTACATCATGCTTCTTCAGAAGACTTACGTTTAATGATTGATTTATTAAAACCTAAATACTATATACCAGTTAAAGGAGAATATAGATATATGGTTGGTAATGCTAATATAGCAGCATCTTTAAATATTCCCGAAGAAAATATTTTACTTAAATTAAATGGTGAAGTTATTAATATTGAAAATGGTGAATTAATTAACAAGAGCGAAAAAGTAAAAATAGATGATATTTTAATAGATGGTAAATCATCAGATGATGTTGGTGACTTAGTTATAAAAGATAGAGAAATGTTAGGAGAAAGTGGAATTGTTTTAATAAGTGCAACTTTATCTAAAAAGAATAAAGAACTTATTGTAGGACCAGAAGTAACAACAAGGGGTTTCATTTATGTCAAAGATTCTAAAGAAATGATTTATGAAATTAAGAAAATTTCTCAAAATATTATTGAACGTAATATCAGTCCAAATTATGTAGATTATAATAAAATAAAAACAGAAATAAGAGAAGAATTAAGTAAGTATCTATATCAAGAAACTGAGTGCAAACCAATGATTATTGCTGTTGTTCAAGAAGTTTAATAGAGATAACCAATTAAGGTTGTCTCTTTTTTATGTGTCAACCAAAAACTTTTAATACTTTACAATACATATTAACCCCCCTGGGTTTGATGATAATTTGATTATTTGTGTTAAAATAATTAATTTGAA
>CANQEJ010000010.1 GCA_947594925.1 uncultured Bacilli bacterium | reverse complement strand
TAATAATCTAACACTTTTTATTTTGCAATATTTTTTAAAAATAAAGACTTTTCGTTAGAAATTTGGTACAATATAAATCATTACTAGGAGGTGCTATATGTCTAAAATTAGTAATGTTCTTACAATGCTTGAATATTTAAACTCTGGAAAAAGATATAGCATTAAAGAACTATCAGAAAAATTGGAAGTATCTCCGAGGATGATTAGAGTTTATAAAAATGAAATTGAAAAAGCTGGAATTTATATTGATACTATAATGGGTCCATATGGTGGGTACGTTTTAAATCAATCTATAAGATTACCAAAAAGAAAATTTATAAAAGAAGACTATCAATTAATAAGTAAATGTATAAATTTAACTACTAATAAAGAAGACAAGGAAAAGTTAAATTTGTTGAAAGATAAAATTATGGGTATTTATATAGGTAGTAAAAATGAAAAAAAGGAACTTATATTAAATGATGAAAATTTAAATAAGTATAATATTTTATCTAGAGCGATAAAAGAAAGAAGAAAAGTAAAAATATTATATTATTCTTATGGTAAAGGAGAGCTCGAAAGAGTGATAAATCCAAGAGAAATGTTTTTATTTAATAATGATTGGTATTGTGCAGCATTTTGTGAACTTAGATGTGATATGAGACATTTTGATTTAAAAAGAATTAGAAAAATAGAATTATTAAAAGAAAAATTTTAAGTAGACCATATATTTCCTACTTAAATGGTATTATGAATTTAAGGAGGAATTTTATGATTAAAGAAAATATGGAAGATAATTATAATAATTTAAAAGAAAGAGTTTTTAATTCTCTTTCTAAAACTGATTTAGATGAGATTAGAAATATTCTATCAAGTATAAATGAACCAACGCTTGTAAGTGGGGTGGGCGGCTCTGGTGTTGTTAGTAATTATTTAGCTAAGGTATTAAGCATAAAGAACGATATAGTATGTGAGCCTATAACGCCAAGAGATGTTCTTTATAGAAATTTAAAAGGTTTTAAAAATATAATAGCTTGTAGTTATAAGGGTAACAATTATGGAGTAAGAACATCATTTAATAATAACTTAAATAAGTATTTATTTTCCAAAAACAAATTAGATGGAGTTACAAATATTAATTATAATGTTGAAGATGAAGAAAATAGTTTTATATCTTTAGCAGCTACTATTATACCGATGACTATTGCCTTATTATATTATTGTAATGATTTAAGCATAGTAGAAGATATTTTACAAACCGTACCCCAATATAGCATAAGAATAAATAATTTAAACGAATTATTTATTGGCTATGAAAGTACTCCTAATGATTTAATTAAACCCCAAGAAATAAATTTCTTTTTAGAAGATGTATATAAAATTATACCATTTTTCCCTGTAACGCTTGGTGATTCTAAGGTTTACGAAATATTGGGAGGATATGAAACTAGTTCAGCTACCCATTTCCTAGAATCTACTATGACAGAAGCCGGATTATTTATACCTGTGGTTCATGATAAATATGATTATTGCCATGGAAGAAGTAATTTAAACTTTGAATATTCTAATAATTTAATATTTTTTGATAATGAAACCCAATTGGATAAATACTATCAGGAAATATTGCCAGAACAATATAAAAATATAATAAGCATTAAAAAGAAATTTGATGATAATATAATAAATGATTATTATTTAACTTATATAAGTATGATGCTATGTAAAGAATTGGCTAAAAGTTTGGATAAAGATTTATCATTGATTAAATATTCACCATTAGTGAAAAAATTATATAGATATGAAGGTGAAATGTAAGATGGAAAATTTAACTTATGTCACTGGAAATTATGGTAAATATGTTTCGGTGAAAGAAAAGTTTGAAAAGGCCGGAATTACGATAGATTATTTTAAATGTGATTTAGAAGAGCCAGATATAAATGATATAGAATTTATATCAAAAGAAAAAGCTAGACAAGCTTTTGAAATATTAGGAACCCCAGTATTTGTTGCTGATTCTGGTTTTTATATAGAAGATTATCCTGGTAATCCTGGCTATCCTGGTGTTTTTGTCAAAAGAAGTGGTATATCATCAAATATTACAGAATTATTAGAGACAATGAAACAAGTTCAAAATAGAAATTGTTATTTTCTTGATTGTTTAACATTTTTTGATGGTAAAGATTATTTTCAGTTTTTTGGCGTAAGTAAAGGTAGGCTTTCCCATGAAATAAGAGGAGATAAAAATAAAAGAGCTAAGTCAAATTTATGGTATGTGTTTATTCCAATGAATTGCGATAAGACTTTAGCAGAAATGTCTGATGAAGAAAGAAATAATAGACCGGATAATAGAACTAGTGCTACAGATGAATTTATTAATTGGTATAAACTAAATTACATAAATAGCAAAAAATTAATTAAATAGACTTATTAAGAAAAATCTTATAGGAAATTAAGTAAGAAATAACATAAAATAAAATATTTAACATAAGACAAATATAAGGAGATATTTTAAATAAATATAATAAATCTACATTTAAATATATTTGTGGAAATAGTAGTAATAGCAAAGAACCAAACATACCTAATAAAAATATAAATAGAGCAGGAATAATAACTGATTGCATCCTTCCTTTTTCTACTCCCCATTTATAAATACAAGGAACATTGGCACACATTAGAAATGAAACACTAGTAAAAGCTAAAAAACATATTCTTAAGGAATCTCCTAAATTATTAACTTTTCCTCTTACTAAAATAGTGATAATAAAACTAGCTACGATACCTCCTAAAATAGAGATAAAAGAATTTAAAAAGACAAATAAATATTTAGATAAAACAACGTCTTTTTTAGTAATAGGTAAAGATAATAAATATTTATCAGAATCAGCATTTTCATCATAAGAAAAAGAAGAAATACTATTCATACCAAAGAAGATTAAAAATAAAATTGAACCAATAGTAAAAATATCACTTCTTATAGAACCTATAGTAATTAAAAAGATAAACATTAAAATACTAAAAATAATATTACCTTTAAAATTTCTAAATACATACAAATCTTTTAATAATAAACCTTTAATAGTATTCATAATTATTCTCCTTTAACTAATAGTAGCATTAGTTCTTCTAAAGTTGGTTTTCTTATTTCTAATTTTGGATATTTGTTTTGAAATTCTTTTTTAGGATTTACTAAAATATAACTTTCATTTTTATATTTTAAACATTTTAAATAATCTTCTTTTTTTATATTAGTAAGTTTATTTTCTAATAATTCAACAATCCCATATTCATTATCTATTTTCTCTTTAAGGACATCTAAAATAATATGACCATTATCAATAAAAATTATTTCATCCGCTAAATGTTCTAAATCACTGGTTATATGCGTAGTCATTAAAATAGAATTTTCTTTATTACTAACAAAATTATTAAATAGTTCAATAATCTCATAACGAAAGATAGGGTCTAGGCCATTAGTAGGTTCATCTAAAATTAATAATTTGGGTTTATGAGCAATAGCACATAATACTTTAATTTTCATTTTCATCCCACTAGAAAATTCTTTTAAGGGCTTATTACAAGGTATTTTAAACTTTTTTACTGTTTTATAATAAAATTTTTCATCCCAATTATGATAAAAATTATTCATTAGTTTATTTATATCATTTACATTTAAAATAGTAGAGAAAAAACTATCATCTAAAACTACACCAATTTGTTCACGTTCTTGTTTTGTTAAGTCTTTATTATCTTTACCAAATATTTTGATGTTCCCTTTATCATAAGTCATAAGATTTAATATAGATTTTATTGTCGTAGTTTTACCACTACCATTTTCACCGATAAGGCCAATAATTTTTCCTTTTGGTAATTTTATATTAATTTGTTTTAAATGAAAATCTTGATAATTTTTTGTTAAATTTATAACTTCTAAATTATATTTCACTATTATCACCTATTAAAAGTATAACATAAAAATTATTTCCTAATGGTTTAAATTTTATATTATAAACAAAAGAAAAAGGTGACTACCAAGAGCCACCTCCACCGCCTCCGGAACCACCTCCAGAAGAGCCACCACCGGAAGAACTGGAAAATCCTCCACTAGATGAACTATTACTTGTTGGACTAACTGCCATAACACTTTGAGCTGAAGCCATAGTTGTATTTATAAAAGTGCTAAAGGTTAACATGTCAAAGGCTGTAGAATTATCATACCAATTTGGAGCTTTAAGAGAAATACTTTCAAATTTTTTAATCCATTTGTCTGAAACTCCCAAAACATAAGTATAGGGTAATATATTATAAAAATAAGTAGGGTCTTGCATGACCATTGCCTCTAATTTTTCTTTTTCAGCTACTTCTAAAAAATTTTTAAAACCTTTAATTTTTCCTAAAATTTCGTTACCATATTTAGTTCTTTTTGGTAAAAACTTTATACAAATAATCATCCCAAAGGTACAAGCTACTCCTATTAGATAACCGATTAAATAAAGAGGGTCTTGTAATAAACTAGGAAGTAATATAAAGGACCAAGGAAGTCCTGCGAATAACGCTGTCCAAATTACAAGAACTACTCTCGGAAGGAGTGTAGAATTAACTAGGGAGCCATTAATTCTAAGAGTATTGTTATCGCTAATTAAACCATAAAATGCAAAAGAGAAACCAATACCTGGAAATACTAGAACAAAAATAAGATTATCTATACTTCCATAATTTATAAGGGGAGGAACTGTAATGCAAATGTAAGTAGCAATTAACATTAAGATAATAAAAATTGATTTGCCTAATGTTTTTCGTTCAAATAATTTATTTTGATTTTCCTTTGTATTCATATTTTCTAAGATTCTGTCCATTGTTAAGTAGAATTCATCATATAGGTCATTTGAGGTAACTTCTTTTTGTTTTTTCTTATCATCTTCGTTACAGGCAAATAAACCATCTAGAAATATTTTCTCATTTATATTGTTTCCATCATAATCTTTTAATTTTTTAATTTTAAAACCTTTTTTAACTGAGAACAAACTTTTTTCTTCCGTTTCCATAATCTTTATATAGCCTTTATTAGCTAAATAGATAAGTAGGGAAGTTACATCAGTATTATTGGCTTTACCTTTATATAAATATCCTATTTCTAAACTGTTAAAACCTTCAGGTGGATAAAATTCAACCGTTTCTATTATTTGACCATCTCTTCCGAATTTATACCAAATGAATAAAGCTATACCTAAAAATAGAAGAGGAATTAAAAAGGGAATATAGTTATTGAAATCGATAGTTAAACCAGTATTAACAAAATAGCCTTCATCTAATTCACAACGAATTGTTAAAGCTTCTCTTGCATTTAAAACCCCATTAAAGCTTCCTGTTATTATATTATCTTGAACAGTATATTTAACATTACTATTATTAGTTAAACCAGTTTTACCTGAAGAAAAACCTAGTTTAGCAGTATCAAAGTTTTTAGGCATTTTAATTGTAAAGGTTACATTGCCTATTACCGTATCCCACTCATCACCAATTATATTATAATATAATTCATCATAATTTTTTTGAGGGTCTTTACCTAAATTGTAGGTATATTTAATGGTGTAGTCATGCTCTCCCATAAGGGTTTGATTAGCTGAACCAATTTGTAACTTATATTCATTATTTGCCGTTGAAGCAGTATATTTTTCACTTACTGAAACATTAGAAATCTGAGCACGAGTAGTTGTGTTTGTTCCATCTAATCTAACAATGTTATTTTTTAAAGGAATAGTTCTATATATACCATGTTTAGGTACTTTAAAATAAGCTTTGATAGTTTCTATTATATCCAAAGTATTATTTTCATTAACATTTATATTAACGTCATATTTATCAATGACATAATCATAATTTTGATAAGTATTATTTTGACTGGGTAGCATAGTTTGAATTTGTTCATTAGAATTTTCAATGGCATAAATTTTATAATAAGCAATATCATCTAGGTTGGAACTACTACTTTTTAAAATATCTAAATTAGACATTATATTAAAAACATTAGAACCCATTTTAATAGTTGATGAAACTTGTTGTTGAGCGATTAAATTATAATTTAAATCAAAATAACGTGCCAGAAAAGTATAATTTAAATCTTGGGTTAAATTATTAGTTACTACGCCACTTATACCAAAAGCTTGGACTGAAGTATTGGAATAATCTTTAAAAGTTAGATTAGAAAAAGTTAACTTTTCTGTCGTAAAACTTTCATTATTTTCTTTAATACTTAGATAGTCTGATTGTTCTATTGCTTTAACATTTTTAGGACAAAACACCAATACTAAAGCAACTAAAATAAATATTGATAATCCCTTAATAATTCTTTTCATAAATTTCACCACAATACATTTGTAATAGAGAAAGCATATATCTTTCGATTATTATTATAACGTATTTTTTCTGTTTTTAAAATATGATAGTATTACTATGTTTTCATATTATTTTTTGAGAGATTTTACCATTATTTCTGGAAAACAATTTCTTTGAAAATCTGGACAATCAAAACACTCAGAAAAACTGGGGGCATCTTTCCGTTGAATTACTTTAAATCCTATCTTTTTAAAAATATTAGGATTTTTGGCTACTAAATAAAAGTTTCGTTCTCCATATTCTCTAACTATTTTATCAATTGAAGCATTAACTAAAGCCGTACATATACCTTGGTTTTCTTTTTCCGGAATTACAGCTACCTCATCTAATATAAAATCTTCGTTTTCTTTACATATTGTTATGGCACCTACAAAATTTCCATCTATTTGGGCTATATATGAAAATACAGGAGGATGAAAATATTGTTTATCATCATTAAATTCAATTCCTCTTGATATATAAAAATCAACTAGCTTTTCATGATTAAAAATTTCTTTTATTTCCATAAGAACATCTCCTAATTAATTTATCTTTTGGTATACATTAATCTTTTTATATCTTTTATTGAATTAAATCCTAATTCATTTAATTCATTTGAAATCATCTCATCAGCTAATGTAGAATCTTTTGTTTGTAATTCTTTTAATAGTTCTAGATAATTTTTTTGAGCTATTTTAGCATCAATTAATAATTGAGATGTTTCTTGTTGGTGTTGATAATTTTTTCTATATTGTTCAATAATTTCACGAGGTACATAAAGTTTATAATGATTAATTATATCGTATAGTTGGGTTGAAAAGACATCATCAGGATTTTTGGCTACTTGTAATCTATAAAAATTATAATTTATACTCATTTTGGCTAGGACAATAAAGTCAGTTTCATCAAGTTGATATTTAGAACAATAACTTTTTACGGAAGGGGTGTTAGCAATCTTTTCTAGTTCTTTTTCTCTAAAGTTACTATCGGGAATTTCACCATAATTTGTATGCGTAAAATGAAATGGTTCAATAACTTTGTCTAATTCTTTAAAAAGGGGACTATATTTTTCTTTATACTTCATTACAGCACCTATTAAGTACCAGTAGGCTAATGTTGTAAATCTTTCATTGGTTATATTATGTTTATTAATAAAATTTTTAACACTAATGAATTTTTCATCATCAGGGACATTTGAACAAGAACAATTTATATTACACATCCAATAATTACACAATTGCTCTTTCCCATCATTTATTAATTTTAATCCACCTAAATAATATCTTAATTGTAAATCTTTATCTTCAAGTTCATTTATTTCCGTTTTTTTCATGTAAAACCTTCCTTTAAATTATTTTAACATATTATTTCTTATTATTTAAAGCCTTAAGATATTTGTCTAAGTATTTATTTTTATCTTTTGAATTATACTGCATGATAAATCGAGGATGTTCTAAAGCAATAATTTTATCAAAGAATTTATATTGTTCATTAATTTTGGTTAGAAATTCAAAGTTTTTTCCACTACCTATACAATAACATATGCTTGTATCAATACCCATAGCAATTTGTTTTTTTAAAGAATTAATTATAAAAGGATATAAATAATTTTCTAATTTTTTATTTTCATAATAATTGGAATTAACTTTATTTCCTTTTGCATTTATATTAACAATACCTAAAGGACATATAAAACTCATAAAAAAGTCTTGATAAAATTTTTCGCACCCGCCATATTGTTCCATAACATCGTATAAAAAATCAGAAGAAGATTTGTTTATGTAAAAATTATCAATCATAATTCCTGTAACTTTATAAAGATGACTGGCATCTTCAAAGGGAATACCAGTTACAGCGGTCCCTTTTCGGGCAGGAGAACTACCAAATATTAAATATCTTTTATTATAATCATTGTAATATTTTTGATAAAAAGCAGTAGTAATATTTTTTATTTGTTCATGATTATTTTTAAAAGGATTACTAATTGTATAATTAGCAAATAAATTTAAGGATGTTTTAGCTAACCACTCATTAAATTCTAAAACATTATCGGCAAAAGTTTTTTGTTTTGTCATGTTATCGCCTTTCTTTAAATGATAGAGAAGGTTAATTTTATTTTTTTATTAAATCTCTTTTTAAAATTCTTTCCCCATTTTTAGCACCAGTTCCTAAGGCTGATATTTCTACTCCAGTTTTATTTTCTAACCAATTAAAATATTCTCTTAAATACTTATTAAAATAAAAATCTTCAAAATGGCCAATTTCATTTTTATATTCTAATCCTAGATGTTGAAAAAAGTTTAAATATAAACTAGATGGAGTATTAATGCGACAATTGGATTTAAGTTTGGCTATATCTAAATCAAATACTCTTCTTTCCATTTTAGTCACAGTTGTTTGCTCAGATTGGTCGAATATGGTATTTGGGGTATAATTTTGGGCAAATGGTTCCATTTCTAAGAAACAGGATTTATAGGTATTAAATCCTTTTGCTTTATATACTAATCTTTCTAATTCTAATATTTGAAGTATTTTTAAATCTTTAAAATTTATATTTCTAAAATTGCTACCAAATAATTGTTTTAAATAAACTTCAGGGCATTGGCTAATTAATTTTTTAATACGACTTAAATCGATATTATAAGGTAAACACTCTACATCTATATTAAATGGGTAACTTTCATACATAGATGCTAAATTAATTTGGGTCCAAGTTAGTTCTTCACCATTTCCATAATCGCCTGTATAAATAAATTCTCCTGATTTAGTAATATTACTTATTCTAATCGGAAAGGGTCTTATGACCATAATTGTTTGAAGTAGTCTTTCTGCCGAAATTCCTGTATCGGCAAGTGATTGGGCAGTTGAAACGTTTCTACTGGTAACGTAGGGATAATTACCACTATGATTTAAATCTAAATCACAACCTTGAGAGCCTTCTAATATTACGTATTCATTTGGATTATCAAGATGATTATATAGTCTTTCTAACCACTCTTCATTGGAACAAACAACAGCATTTTTAAATGTTTTAAAAAATTCTAATCTTTTGTCTCTGACAATTTTTTCTTTAGAAACAGCACCACAGCCTTTAAATGTTGAACCACTTTTTATGTGTTTTTTTTCATATTCTTTATGTCTATTTTCAATTAAAGGTACCATTTCATGAACATATATTTTTCTTTCATTTAAATATTTTTTAACTTGTTCATACTCTTTTTCAAACACATCCATATCAATAGCTGACCCAGGTCCAATAAATAATTCAGTATGAGGGTTTACTGTTGATACGGGAATATTTCGAAAAACTGTTTTTTGTCCTTTGGCATCGACAAAGGTATGACCAGCATTTGGCATACAGTTAGTAACTGCTGCTCCTAGGTTTACTTTTTCTAGTGTAGCTATTTCGCCAATTACTTTAGCTTTGCCACAACTTCCGGCTTCTCCATCTATTACGGATATTACATTTTTTCTCATATTTGATCCCCTAAGCTAAAAATTTATTTTAAATCGTTAATTACACCATTTATTAAATTTAAATCAGATGGTATAATCCATTTTACATTAGCCATTTTAAATAAAACTAAAGGAATAATAGCACCACTTCTGGCTCCGTCCATCCATTTAGGATTTGATGGCATTAAGTTATATAATTCTTCTAGAGAAATATCATTAAATACCTTTTTAGTACCTTCAATATAATCTTCTAAACTTAACATATATTTATGAATATTATCATTAAATAAAGTATTATTAATCAAATTAAAACCTGTTAATAATTCAAATCTTTCTTCTCCACCGGTAAAAATAGCACAGTCATAATCGTTATCCAATTTAATATTTACTAATTTATCGGCTACGAATTGTTCCATCTCTTCTACTGTATTACCACTATATTTATCATTAACTTTATTAAAATTATTTAATAAGTCCGCTACACCTAAATTTAAATTTTGAGTATCAGTTATTTTGTTGCCAACATAAGTAACTAATTCGGTAGTTTTTCCACCCATATTAATAATTAAAACTTTTTTTCCATTATAATCATTTTCCATAGCTTTTCCTAAATAATAATTTTCAATACCATGGCTAATAATATTAAAATGTAAATCAAATTTATTATTAAATAGTTTAACTAATTCTTGTTTTCTTATCTGTATTAAACTTCTAAAAATTCCGGTAACAAAAATATTTGTATTATAGTATTTTAAATTATATTTGGATTTTATTTCGGCAAAATAATCGCATAGCTCTTTTAAATTATTGGCACTTATACCTTTTTCTTTATCAAAGTCATTTTTAAAATAAATAGAGTGTTCTTCCAATAAATTTAATTTATTTTCATAACAATATACTTTTATTGTTGATGACCCAAGGTCAATATAATAATTCGGCATTATATCAACTCCTCGTATAATATTTTACCATAAAACTTTATATTTTCTAAAAAATTAAAAAGCATGTTATAATATAATTAAATTTAAGGAGCTGATTATTGTGTCCCAAAATATGAATTTAATGATTGACTCAACCTCTATTATGCCACTCATAAATCAAAATCAAACTCAATTAATTTTTCAAAGACATTGTGATTATGACAGATCAAATGGCAATCTAATCCCAGAATCAGTAAATTATCAAAAGCAAGTTATAGAATCATTTATTAATGAGCTAAAAACAAATTTTACTTTATACGATTTGCAAAATACTTATTTCATTTTTACTTCGAGTAATACTATCTCGAACAATTTTAAAAGATGTGTTGCAACTACAAATATAGCAATGGAATTGATTAAGCAATACTTACAAGAAAATCAAATTTCAACTAATCATATAATGAATTTAAATGATAATCTAAATTATAAGGGTTCTATTCACGAAAGCAAACATTTAACAGAGCCACAAATGTTTACAGATTCTACTGGGTATTTTGAATTTTTAAAAGAAAAAAATCAGGGTGTTAATTTAGACTTTTGGATTGATTTTGAAGAAGATTTATCTAAAGATAAACGCGAAGAATTAAATTCTGAAGGTCCAGATCAAATTGTAGAAAGAGCTGTTTATTATATAAATATATTACAAAGATATGCTAATTATTTTCATCTTAAACATCCAAATAGTAGACTTATTATTTGGAATGGTACGCACTATGATTTAATTAGTCCTTTAGTTAAACAAAGAATTTTAAATTGGGAAAAATCCGATATAGTAAAAGTTCAAAATTGTGGAGGAATATCATTTGTATTAAGTGAATCGAAGGAAATTATTGCTAATGTAAATGGTGCTAATTATCCTTTTGATTCTCAATATAATAAACCGCTTCATCGACACTTTTAAATATTGGGACACCATCTTTAGCAAAACGAGAAAAATATTCTCTATTTCGTTTGATTTTGTCTAAATCATCGCTTTTAATTCCACCATCATAGTTATATGTTTCTCTATGTTTGATATATTTTAAATGTGTTTCAAAATCTGGTATTACAATAGCATCGGGAATAATGTTTACACAACTAGCACCAATAATCCAAAACCCTTGTTTTTTAGCTTGTTCAGTAATTACATCAGCTCTTCTTTCGATTGTATCGATTTCTTCACCAGACCAATTCCACCAATCTCCATTAGGAAATGCTTTTGCAGCTTCCCAAAGCACATCTCCATCAATCCAGTTTTTTACTTTTTGATGGTTAATAAAATATGTTTTACCAACCCCAGATGGACCATATATAAAATATCCTTTATCATGTGATATATATTCTTTTTTTAATTCATTATATACATTTGTACCATCGGAAAATATTAATGGAGTTTCTTCACTATATAAATCTTCATAGTATAATTTTAAATTTTTAGTTTTCATGTTATCACGTCCAATACTTTTATTATATCATTTATAAAACCTATATTTGGTAATGCAAAGTTTTTTTATGATGGAACTATTTAATTTATTTTTTTAATATAACCCAATTATGGCTTTCTTCTATTCCATATTTATTTTGATTTTCACTAAAAATAAATTTAAAACCTATTTCTTTTAACATCTTCATATAAGTTTTATAATCAAAATAGCTCCATAGCATTTCTTCATTGCAAAAATTATCTTTATATTTTATATTACCAGCATCTTCATCTCTAAGAGTTAGTAATAAAATTCCATTGTTATTTAAACTATTATAAACTTTTTCTAATATATCTTTATGTTTTTCCCTAGGTAAATGTAGTAAAGAGAATAACATTAATATTAAATCATATTTATTATTTATATCATAAGTTTCAATATCATTAATGTAATATTGTGCCTGGGGATTTATTCTTTGGGCTTCTTTAATATGCTTTTCACAAAAATCAATTCCTGTTAAATTAAAATTTTGGTAACAAAAGTAATAGTCATAAGGATACCCATTGCCGCAGCCTAAATCAAGTATATTACATTGCTTTGGTATTAAACTTATAACTTTATCAAAAATCATTTTTTCAAAAGGTAATAATTCTCTTTTTCTAAATTTTTCAATATAATTATTTTTTTCATATGAATTTTTAATTCGCTTTTTTATTTCTTGCTTGTCTAAAATACTTTCATCTAATTTTTTAAAACCATTTCTACTCCATAACCATAAGGCTGTATGGATATCGATTGGTTTATATTTTGTTCCTTCAAATAATTTATTCCACCTGTCAATTACAATCAATTGAACATTATTTGAATTTAGTTCTTTTTCAGTAATTAGACCAAGTTTATAAGTAGCTTTGCAGACATGAGTATCGGGAGCAACAGTTAATTTTTCAATATTCTTATATTCTCTATCAGTATATTGCCAAATAACATATAACCAATAATTACAAATTTTAGTACCAGACAAATACGGAAATTTCTTTTTATTTTCTTTTTGAATAAAATATCTTATTTTATCAACATCATTATCTAATTTATCAAATAAATTTCTGATATCTCCATCAAATAATTCTACAAATGTATTACATAACTTTATCCAAATTTCCGTTTGTTTTGTTTTTTGCAAGGCAACTTTATATTTTGTTAAAGCATATTGTACTTCATCAAAAGATTTTTTTATAACTTCTTTTGGATTATATACAAATTTCGTTTCTTTATCATTATATGTCTTGTTAGCACTTTCCCATAAAGTATAAGAATTTCGTTGATAATTAAGGGCCATAGGCAATGTAAAATATAAATAATTTTCCCATGATGATTTTTCTAAATGGGGATTTTCGTCTTCGGGCATAAATTCACCACCAAGACTGCCTTGTTTCCACATAATATATAAAATATCTACTTTTTTTAGTATTTCATCACGCATACGACCACCAATAACATTATATCATTTTTATCTTTAGTTGCTGTTAATAACTATAATTTTTGACCATCTAAATATTTTAGTGTATAATAGCTTCACATTTAGGAGAATTTTATGGATAGTAATTTTGATATTAGGACTTTTTACAATAGTGTGGTTCTTGAGAAAGATGGTTTAACCTTTAGTATCGAAAGAGGGACAGATGGTGATATTTGGTTTTCAGCAAATGAAGATATAAAATTAGCAATTAATTTTTCTTCAAGGAATAGAAAAGAGTGGCAAAGTTTTATTATTTTTGAAAACTTAATGAAATTAATAATCGGTAAATATATTTTAAATGATGATAATAAAGAAGAATATAGTATTTTACCAGAAGGCTTTGTGAATTTAGAAAATAAAATTATAACATGGTATTCTGATGGAGAAAAAAATAATAAATTACAATTGCAATTTAAAGAAAAACAAATTGAAGTTACCTTAACTAGAGATGAAAATACTAGTAAACTAGCATCTTATAATCCTCTAAATGTAAGAATTAGAACTAGTGGTTCCAAGTATGAATATTACTATCAAGAATTTGAAATATTTTTTAATGAATTATTTAACTATGCTAATCAAGTTACAACAATGAATAATGAACCAAAAAGAAAATTATCTTTATTTAAGAGACAAAAGAAATAGTTATGTCAAAATACTAGACTTAATTGATTTAGCATTATAAAATAAAATTGGTGGTAGTATGGACTTTTTAAAAAGATATATCCTGGATATTCAAAGAAGATTACCAAAAGTTCTAACTCGTGACTGGTTAATAAATGAATTAAAAACAAATAATTTATTTTTTATATGGGGTTTTACGGGTTGTGACTTAACTAACATAGCTTTTGACCCTGAATTATATAATGATAAGGATATAAGATTAATAGCTATTTCCACAACTACTAAATTACCTGATAATCATCCTTTTAAATATATAAATGAGGAAAGCATTTATCATGTAGATAAAGATATCCAAAAATTACATAAGCAAGGTATTGATGGAACTAATATTAATATTGCTATTATTGATAATTGTTTTAAAGCAGTTCCTAAGGAAATCAAAAATTCTTTATATTCTTATAAAAAGATGTTTGATGCTAAGGAAAGTAGTTTTCATGGAAGCGTTGTTAGTTGTCAATTAGGAGGAGAAAATTTAGGCATTGCTCCAAAGAGTAAATTATATTTTTATGCAACTCCAGAGAAAAATCAAAGAGATTTTAATATTGCAGCTTTAAAAGATATTATAAATTTAAATGAACAAGGAGCCGATATTCGGATTGTATCGATATCTGCAGCAGCTCAAACTCACAGTCCTGAATATCCTAAATTAAAAGAGAAATTAGCAGCACAAGGTTGTTATATAATTGATTCTGTTGTTTTTGCTAATTCTAATTTCACTTCAATTAACAAAGACCCAATTAGTAATGAATATTATTTTAGTCCATGGCAAGATGGCGATACTCATAGTAAACGTATGGGAGTTTTAGCAGGAGGCAAGATGCTTCCTTTAATAGAAACAGAAAATGAATATCTATATTGTGGTTGGGCTGCTTTTTCTTGGGCTATTCCCTGTTTAGCAGGAATATTTGCTCTAGCCTTACAAGTTAATCCTAATTTAACTTATGATGAATTTGTTACATTAGCTTGGGAAACAAAAATAGTTAATGAACAAGGGCTGAGTTTAATAAACCCTCTTGGTATTATAGAAAAACTAGAATATGTTCCTTCAAACCATTATTAGAAAAAATAAGATTATAAGAATTCTTCAACAACATATAATTTATTTTCTTTATTATCCCACAGAATAATTATTTCGCTATTATCCTCTTGTTTATTATACCAATACTTACAATTAGAATAATTTGGATAATTTTCTTTAGAAACTTTAATTTTATTTAGCCAAGCATTTATACTTTCCTTATAAGTAGAATAAAAGATAGTTTCTTTTTCTTCCTTTGTCCAATCAAGCATTTCTTTTATTTGCTCATCTTTTTTATAGGAGAAAATATGGTATCTAATTCCATCACCAAGAAAGCTAGCACCGGAATCGGCACTATATATTTCTTTAATGGAATTTTTCGGCAGTTCGATTTTCCAATTTATTTTTAAAATATTAGAATAATTTGTTGATTTAGTATATATAATTATTCCTGATAAACTGAGACCAATTATAATTATAATCAGTATTGTTATTAACTTTTTTTTTCTCATAAAAATATCTCCTAAAATTATTATAATACTTTTTAATTTTTAATTGCTAATTTTCTTCTAAATACAAAATTATCGAAAATAATAAATATTTGACTAATATTGTCAATATACTTTATAATAAAGCTAGAAAAAGGAGGAGGGAATTATGGCAGATACTTTTAGAAATATTATTGAAAGTACAGTTGATTTTGATTTAAGTAGCGTATCAGATATTATCATTATTTTTATGGGAATTGTTTTAATATTACTGGCTATTGTTTCAGTTTTTGCTCTTATAGTTCAAATATTTTTAGCTATTAAATATCATAAATACAATAAAAAGAAAAATAGTGCTGAAATGACAGGAGAAGAAGTAGCAAGAAAAATTCTTGATGCCAATGATTTACAAAATATCAAAGTAAAATCTTCTGGTTCAATGCTTTTTGGTAATAGTTATAGTCACTTTTTTAAAAAGGTTAGATTAAGAAGATTAACTTGGAAGAAAAATAGTATCTCATCTTTAGCAATGGCATCACAAAAATCATGTTTAGCTATTTTAGATAAAGAACAAGACCCTGATATGAAAACAAGAATTAAGCTTACACCAATTATCTACTTTGGACCACTGGCTTTTATTCCTTTAATTATTATTGGTGTTTTACTTGATATCCTAATTTTAAAAACAGGAGGAGCTACATTTACGATAGCTTTCACATCTTTAGGATTAATAATTTATTTAATTTCCTTTATAATGTCAATTAAAATTCTGAAAACAGAAGTTAAAGCTCAGAATAAAGCTTATGAAATATTAAAAACAAATAATATGGCTACTGATGAAGAGTTATCAATGTTAAAAAAATTATTTAAACTATATAATATTGAATATGTTAATAATATGGTTATTTCTTTATTAGAATTAGTTTACAGAGTATTACAAATTGTTGCCTATGTTCAAAGTGCAAATAGCGATTAAAAAAATCCATAATTTTATGGATTTTTTACATGCCATTATTTATTAACTTTAACAGCATTATTATAAATAGCATTTAAATAGTTATCTGGATAATATTTATCTAACATTACTTCGATATGATTACTTGGTTCAATATTTTCTTTTCTTTCTTTTTGTCTATAAGTTGCAGCAAATGAGATAGTACAATCAAAGATAATTAAGATTGAAAAGATTATTGTAATTATATGTAATGATTTTTTGGTAAGTATATCAGTATATTTTTGTAGTCTAGGAAAGATATATAAACTAAATATGATAAATCCTAATCCCCATATCATGGCAATTGGAATACTCGTACGGCCATTGATGTTTAAAGGCCTATTAACATAGTTCCAAGAAATAGTTCCCCATATTTCCTCTTGCAAAAATGAGAATATATATTCGACAAGACCACCTAAGAAAGAGGCGACTAAAAAAACTTTAAGCAGAGTAGTTTTTTTAACCTCTTTATCAATATTTTGTTTTTTAACAATAAGATAGAAAATTAATAAACCCACGCCATAAACAGGAATAAACGGTCCGTAAATTAATCCTTGTCTTAAATGCCAATTTCCTCTAGCAAACATTAACAAGTTTTCGTAAACAAAGCCGATAACACTTCCCAATAAAAATATCCAAAAAAACTCAACATATTTTAAAAATAATTGTTTTTTCACAGTGTCCCCCATATTACTTCTTTTACTTGTTGTTAAAATTCCCCTTTGATTGGCACATATTATAGCATATTTGTCTAAAAAATGCAAATTTTGTCTTTTAAGGGGAGGCTTTCATACCTTACAAGTTGTTTTATTTTGCATAAATTATTATTGGGGATAGTATATAAATCATTTTAAATATCCATTTATTAGCAGTATGAAAATGGAAAGGAGTATGTAATATGTTGAAAAAAATTATTATCATTGCCTTTCTTTTTATCATTATTTTAATGGCTGTTGGTTATTCTACTTTTGCAACGGAATTAAGTATTAATGGAACAGCAGAAATTACCGGAACGTGGGATGTGCGAATTACCGATATAAAAGCTCTAGCAGTTTCCGAAAATTGCTCTGCTGGAGCCCCAACTTTTACAGATACTTCGGTTAATTTTTTCGCAAAATTAAATAAACCAGGAGATGAAATTACTTATCAAGTAACTATTAAAAATTTAGGAACAATTGATGCTGAATTACAATCAGTAGTCTTTTTAGAAGAAAAAGATGGCATAGAAGCAATTAATTATACGACTACCTCTTTAGACCATGATTTAAATGCTGGGGGAAGAAACTACTTTTAATATTATTGTAACTTATGTGAAACAGACTGAAGAAATACCTTCTACTAAAACTAAAACCCTAGTCGGCGTTATTGAATATGTACAAAAATAAAAAACTACTTGGCCTACTAATATTTTATGCTTTTCTTAATAGTTTGCTTTTATTTTATAATAAATCTATTGGTAACTATTTTAATATATTATTTTGGTTAATATTTCTTCTTATTACCTTCCCAAAAAAGAAAGTTTTAGAAAAAAACTATATTTATCCTACGATAATTATCGCCTTATTACTTTTAATCGATACTTATTTGCTGGGATTTAGGTTAGGTTTTACCGAAAATAATCATTATAATTTTATAGAGATTATAGCTTTTATCATGACTATATTGGGCGAGGAAAATATTCGTTATAACTTAATTAAAAACAATAAAAATAATTATTTATCCATTGCTTTAGTTACTTTTCTAATTATCTATAGTTCTATTAATTTTAAATTAATATTTTCTTTTACTAAAATAGAATTTTTTCAATATTTTCTTTCTGACATTGTGCCTCTTGTAGCGAAGAATATATTTTATTCTTATCTCAGTTTTAAATCTAATTATAAAGTAGTTATAACTTTTAGAATTATTGACCAAGTGTTATTATTTTTCCTTCCCAATTTGCCTTATAGTAACTGGTTTATAAAAGGAACTTTTGAAGATATAAAGATTTTATTAGCTTATTTTATTTTTAAATATTTTGTTTTTCCAAAAAGAAAGAAAAAAATAAATTCTTTTAATATTATATTTTATATTTTCACACTACTATCATCTATTATGTTAGGTTGCTTTATGTTAGGATTATTTAAATATGAATCTATTGCTATTCTGTCTAATAGTATGAGCCCTACCTTCTTTCGGGGTGATGTTGTAATTTATGAAAAAGATACTAACCCTGTTAAGGGCGATATTATTGTTTTTAAAAGTCAGGATAAATTAGTTGTCCATAGGGTAGTAAACAAAGTAGCAGGACTATATATTACCAAGGGTGATGCTAATAATACTTTAGATAAAATAAAAGTAGCCTCTAAAGATGTGAGAGGAGTTTATAAATTTAGAATTAGATATTTAGGTTATCCAGCTATCTGGTTAAAAGAAATTTTAAATAGGAGATGATTATAATGAAATATAAATTATTTACTATTTTAATTATTATAACCTTTCTAATTAGTCTTCTTTGTTTTTTAAAATCTAATAGAAAAGCGGAAAGAGAATACCAAATAAATAATCAAACAGATTATGAAGTAATTTTAAAACCTAATATTTTTTTCACTAAAGAAAATTTACCAGCTTCTGATTATTATGTTTCTAAAGCTATAAAGGATATTAAAATTAATTTTAAGTATAGTTTAAAAGCTCGTAAAGATAGCCTTTATACCTATAGCATTAAAGCCTCTTTAAATAGTTATGCTGATAATGGAACTAAATTAGTTTGGCATAAAGATTTTAATTTAGAACAAAGGCAAAGTAGTAAGGGAAAAACTCTTGATATTAATAAGACAGTAACTTTAGATTACGATTATTACCTTAATTATGCGAAAGCTTTTGCAGAAAGTTTTAACCTTAATGCAGAAACTTACTTAAATGTAAAACTAGCTCTTAAAGTTAATAATAAAAATACTTATGTTCAAATAGCAATACCTATAAATGAAGATATTGCTGAAATTACGCAAGAAGATAAAAGTATTTGCGAGAAGCCAAAGATTAGTTTAACTAAGATTGGTTTTTATAGTTTCTTTTTTATAGGGATAATTCTTATAACCATAAGGCTAAGTTTTAGAAAAGAAAAAGAAGCAACGCTTTTAAAAAAATACCAAGATTTATTTATAGCCATTACTTCTAAACCAGATTTAACTCATTTGCAAATATTATATTTAACTAAACTTCAAGATTTAATAAATATAGCTCTTGATAATAGAACTAATATCTTTTATAAAGACAATATTTATTATGTAATTATTTCCAATGTTTGTTATCTTTATAAAAAAGAATAAGCAATTTATTTCTTTTTAAACATTTTAATAGGAGCACCACAGATAGGGCAGGTGTATCCTTCTGGAAGTTCATCTATTGCTACTTCATAGCCGCAGATATTACAACGCCAGACATTTTTAGCTTCTGTTTCTTCTTCAATATAGGTTGGAGCATTTTTAGGACTTTTTCCTTTTAAGACTTCTTGATAATATTTATAAGTCATAGGAGTTTCTTTGGTGTAGTTAAACATCTCTTTAATTTCGGCGATAAAGACGGTGTGAGTAGAGGTTTCGGCCATATCAATTACTTCACAAAGCATATTTCCGCAAGTATCTATTAGATAGGGAAGATTATCTTTTTCAGCATAGTTAAAATCAGCAAATTTATCAACATCTTTACTCGATTTATAACCAAAAGTTCCAATAATTTCGGGATTAGTATCTTCTTTTAAAATAGAAACACTAAATTTTTTCGTTTTTTTAATAATTTCATTAGTATAATTAGCATGATTGATACTAACGGCAATTGTTAAGGGATTAGAAGTAATTTGCATCACTGTATTTACAACACAACCACAATTTTTTTCTTCTTTTGCCCCAATAACATATAAACCATAACTTAAATTTTTTAAAACATTTTTATCCATATTTCTCTCCTTAATTATGAGCTGCACCATCTACCGATAGAATTGTGCCCGTTACATAACTAGCCATATCACTAGCTAAATATAGAAAAGCATTAGCGATATCATTAGGAGTACCTATTCTTTTTAAAGGAATAGAGTTAATTAATGGGTCAATTACTTCTTTTGGAAGACGTGCCACCATATCTGTCTTAATTATGCCAGGTGCTACCGCATTGACGCGAATATTATCAGGTCCTAATTCACGAGCTAGAGATTTAGTTATACCATTAACAGCAAACTTACTAGCTGGATATCCTACTCCTGATGGTTGACCATAAATACTAACCATTGAACTAGTATTTAAAATAACACCATTTTTTTGTTTTTTCATATAAGGCACCACCGCTTTAGTTACATATAATAAAGCTTTTACATTTAAATCTAAGATTTGGTCAATTTCCTTAATAGATGTATCTTCAATCTTCTTATTGGCACTAATTCCGGCATTATTAATTAAGATATCAATTTTATCATATTTTTGGATAATCTCTTTCATTGTTTTTTCGATAGCATCAAAATCATTTAAGTTAGGATAATAACCATCGACTTGTAAATCTAAAGTTTTTAATTTATCTAAAGCTTCTAAAACAGTTTCTTCTTTTGAACCAAATATAATTACTTGCGCTTTATTTTGAGCAAAGAGTTTGGCTGTTTCAAAACCAATTCCTCTTGTACCTCCTGTGATAATTGCTACTTTTTTTTCTAACATTTTATTTTTCCTCCTTTTCAAATTTATCTTGATATTTCTTAAAAAAATTATAATAGGTTTGCATACTAGGGAGATTTGTCCAGGTTTCTTCTTTGATGGGAATAGTATCCAAGTTATAGATTTTGGCGTCCTTTAAACTTAGTAAGAAAGGGCTATGGGTACAGATAATAAATTGACAGTTATAAAAACGGGTAGTCTCTTCTATAAATTTACTAAGTTTTATTTGATTTTCAATAGATAATGAGTTTTCCGGTTCATCTAAAAGATAAAGAGCATTTTCATCTATTTCTTGTTCCCAAAGCATTAGAGCTGATTCACCATTTGATTGTTCTACGATATTATTACTTGTAAGTCTTTGTCTAACATAAGAAGACATATTTTGTCTTTTGGCTGTTTGAATATCATACATCTCATCAATACTTTCATACGCACCTCTAATAGTAGTATTCCTTTTATTTAGATATTCCCCACTTAATTTTTCTTTTTGTCTATTGATATTATTATTTAGAGCATGAACATTAAGAAGATAATCAAATATATCATTACTAGAAATCTTTTTAATGGTAAAAGGTTCTTCAACCATTTCATAATGACACATATCAACATATAAATTAAAATAAGAACTAGTATTTAAAACTTCTTTATGTTGGCCTTTTAATTTTTTAGTGAGGATATTTAAAAGGGTTGTTTTCCCACTCCCATTATTACCATAGAAAATAGTGATATCAGCAAAATCAATGTTGGTAAATTCTCTTCTAGCAAAAAGATGCAAAGGATAATAATTGTTGTAGATAGTACGAGGGTCGATATCTAATATCATGCCTTCTTGTTTTTCGGTTAGAAGTTTAAATTGTTTTAAGTAAATCATTTTCCCACCTATAAGTTAACCTAAAACAAAAATTATTTTAGGAATAAAAATCCAAAGACCAATGATGGCCGATATAACAGCTGCTAGTAAAACGGCTCCAGCAGCGCAATCTTTAGCTAACTTCGCTTTCTCATTAATAGTAGGACTACAAATATCTACAACTGTTTCAATTGCGGTATTTACTAGTTCTAAGCTCATTACTAAAACAAATAAGATTAAACAGGTAATCCACTCCCCTTTAGAAATGTTTAATATAAAGCCCATGATAATAACAGCAATCATAAAACAAAAATGAATAGTCATATTGCGTTCGGTAACTAAACACTCTTTAATACCTTCCCAAGCATGATAAAAACTTTTCCATAAAGGATGATTTTTTTCTCTTTTAAATTTAACTTTAAACATAATATTACCTCTATTTAATATTATCATATTATTTTTAAAAGAACTAGTTTTTGTATTAATGTTTATAGTATAATAAGACCGTAAGGTGTGTTAAAAATTTTTAGAAAAAATAAACTTATTTAGAAAGGAAATAATTATGCTTGAACTTAGAAATATTAAGAAGGTATATAATACAGCAGAAGAAAGTGTAATAGCTTTAAAAGGGATTGATATTAAGTTTCGCGAAAGTGAATTTGTTTCGATATTAGGTCAAAGTGGTTGTGGTAAGACAACGCTTTTAAATATTATTGGAGGCTTAGATGATTATACTAGTGGGGATTTAATTATTAATGGTGTCTCTACGAAAAAGTATAAAGACCATGATTGGGATACTTATCGTAATCATAGAGTTGGTTTTGTTTTTCAAAGTTATAATTTAATTCCGCACCAAACGGTTTTAGCTAATGTCGAGTTAGCCTTAACTTTATCAGGAGTTAAGAAAAAAGAACGTCGTCGAAGAGCCAAAGAAGTTTTAAGAAAAGTAGGACTTCAAGATCAAATGCATAAAAAACCAAATCAAATGTCGGGTGGCCAGATGCAAAGAGTAGCTATCGCTCGTGCTTTAGTTAATGACCCAGATATTTTACTTGCTGATGAACCAACTGGAGCCTTAGATTCTAGAACTAGTTTACAAATAATGGATTTACTTAAAGAAATTGCGCAAGATAAATTAGTTATTATGGTTACCCATAATCCGGAAATAGCGGAAAGATATTCAACTCGTATTGTAAACCTTTTAGATGGAGAGATAACGCGTGATTCTAATCCTTTTGAAGGTGAGTATTATGAAAATCCTAGTCATAGTTCTAAGAAAACATTTATGTCTTTTCCTACCGCTTTATCTTTAAGTTTAAATAATTTAATGACTAAAAAAGGACGTACTTTTTTAACAGCTTTTGCAGGTAGTATTGGAATTATTGGGATTGCTTTAATTATGTCTTTATCTAATGGAGTTCAAAGATATATTGATAAAGTCGAAGAGGATACGCTTTCTTCTTATCCTATTACTGTTGAAGAAAATTCTTTAGATATGTCCGTAATGATGGAAGCTATGGCAAATATTAATAATCAAGAAAAGAAAGAACATAATGATAAAAAAATTCACTCCCAAGCTTTAATGAACGATATCCTAGATACTATGTCTTCTAAATTAGAATCAAATAATTTAACAGAATTTAAAAAATATTTAGAAAAAAATAAAGATAAATTAAAAGATAGTGTTAATGCTATCACTTATGGTTATAATTTAAAAATAAATATCTTTAATGAAAATAGTGAAAGTGGGTTAGTTAAAATAAATCCTTCCCAAGTATTAACTAAAATAGGGATGCAAAGTGATGATACCACTACTGCAAATATGATGATGAATAATGATGTCTTTAGTGAAATGTTAGATAATGAAAAACTAATGAAAAGTCAATATGACATCGTCGCTGGAACATGGCCGAAAAATTATAATGAAATAGTGGTTGTAGTTTCTGAAAATAATGAAATAAGTGATTATACTCTCTATTCCTTAGGACTTATGAACCAAGATGAATTAGTCGAAAACTTTAATACTCTTCTTAAAGGCGAAAAGATTAAAAAAGCTGAAGAGAAAGAATATACTTATGATGATTTATTAAATACTAAATTTAAATTAGTTTTAAATACAGATTATTATGAGAAAAATGGTAAAATCTGGGTAGATAAATCAAATGATGAACATTATTTAGAAGAACTTGTTAAAAATGCGGAGGATTTAAAGATAGTCGGTATTATTAAACCAAATGATGATAGTATTATTGAAGATAACTATGGAAGAATATTCTATACCAAAGAGTTAAAAGAATATGTTATCAATAAAGTAAATGAATCGGAAATAGTTAAAGCTCAAAAAGAAAATCCTGAGATAAATATTTTAACTGGGTTAGAATTTAAAAATAGCAATGAAAAATTTAGTTATGATAGCCTAACTTTAGAACAAAAACGTTATTTAGCTTCTTTATCGCAAGAAGAATTAGCAAGTGTAATGCAAAGCTATGAAGAAAATTACAATACAACATATGATACAGTTTTAAATAAATTAGGAGCTATTGATTTAGATAATCCAAAAAGTATCGGTCTTTATCCAAAAGATTTTGATTCTAAAGATAATATTACCGAATTTATTAACAATTATAATGAAAAACAAAAGGATGCTAAGAAAGATGAAAATGTTATTAGTTATAATGATTTAGTGGGAGCAATGATGTCTTCTGTTAGTTCGATTGTTAATATTATTAGTTATGTTTTAATTGCTTTTGTTAGTGTATCATTAGTTGTATCTTCTATTATGATTGGTATTATTACATATATTTCTGTTCTAGAACGTACGAAAGAAATTGGTATTCTAAGAGCTATTGGAGCAAGTAAAAAAGATATATCAAGAGTATTTAATGCGGAGACTTTAATCATTGGTAGTGCTGCTGGTCTTATCGGTGTATTAGTAACTGTGCTTTTAAATATTCCAATTAATATTTTCTTAAAAGGCTTGTTAGATGTTTCTAATATTTCGGCCTTACCTTATGTGGGAGCTATAATCTTAGTCGTTATTAGTATTATCTTAACTTTAATTGGTGGTTTAATTCCATCAAGAATTGCTTCTCGTAAAGACCCAGTAGAAGCTTTAAGAAGTGAATAATTAAATTAAGAGTGTCAAAAACAACTCTTAATTTTTTTCTTTTTACTATATAAATTCGTAATCATGATATAATATTAAATAGTAGGTGAGAAGCTTGAAAGATTATAATTTAGATATTAAAGAAGTTTTAAAAAAATATAAAACAACCGAAAAAGGACTTTCTACAGCTTTAGTTGAAGAAAGAATAAATAAATATGGTCAAAATATTTTAGAAGATAAGCAAACTAAAAGTAAGTTAGCCATGTTTTTTAGTCAATTTAAAGATGTTATGATTATTATGCTGTTACTAGTTGGTATTCTATCTTTTTTCTATGCTCATTATACGCATGGAGATTATGTCGATACAATAGTTATTTTGCTTTCGGTTATAGTTAATGCTTTTATGGGTTATTTTCAAGAATCTAAAGCTGCTAAAGTAGTAGAATCTTTAAAAGAATATTCGGAAACTAGAGTAACAACGAAAAGAGATAATGCCTTATATAAAGTTGATTCAAAGTTTTTAGTACCAGGTGATATTATTATTTTAGAAGGTGGCGATAAGGTTCCTGCTGATGCCCGTATTATTGATGCTATGTATGCGAAGGTTGATGAATCGGTTTTAACAGGAGAAAGCTTACCTGTTAATAAAAATGAAGAAGTTATTTTAGGTAATGCCCTAATTCAAGATAGAACAAATATGGTTTTTTCAGGAACAAGTTTAACCAGTGGTAAAATTGTCGCCGTTGTTACTAATACCGCCATGGATACCGAAATTGGAAAAATTGCCACATCTTTAGAAAAGAGTGAAGAAGTACCAACTCCTTTACAAATTAAAGTAGAAAAAGTTAGTCGTTTTTTAACTTTTGTAGCTGCTATTTTAGTGACTTTTGTCTTAGTAGTAGGCATTATTAGGGGTGATACTGTTTTAAATATCGTTATGCTTTGTATCAGTATGGTTATTGCTTCTGTACCAGAGTGTCTGCCAATTGC
Organism: uncultured Bacilli bacterium; assembly: GCA_947594925.1. Taxonomy (GTDB): domain Bacteria; phylum Bacillota_I; class Bacilli_A; order RF39; family UBA660; genus HGM10766. The sequence goes on along the minus strand of CANQEJ010000010.1, from coordinate 3,441 downwards.
TATTACCACAACACTTACGATTGGGGTTAAACAAATGAGTAGAAAAAAGGCAGTAGTTAAAGAACTTAAAGCCATTGAAACCCTTGGAGCAACGGAAGTAATATGTTCTGATAAAACCGGAACTTTAACAACTAATAAATTAACAGTAGTAGATATTTTTGTGAATAATAAAAAGACTAAAAAGCTAGCTTATAAAAATAATTTTATGTTTGTTAATGTTATGGCATTATGTAATAACTCAGAAAAAGTTAGTGGACAAGATGAATATTTTGGCGATTCAGTCGAAATTGCTTTATGTGATTATATTAAAACTTTAGGAGAAGATAAAGATATTATTGAAGATACCTATGAAAGAATTTTTGAAATTCCTTTTGATTCGGAACGAAAACTTATGAGTACGGTCAATAAAATTGATAATGATATCTATATGTGCACAAAAGGAAGTTTATCTTCGGTATTAAATAATTCCCGTTACTATTTAATAAATGGGGAAGTTAAGAGATTAAATAAAGAAGTAAAAGAAAAAATTAAAGCTGAAGAAGTAAAAATGTCTAAAAATGCTTTAAAGGTTATAGCTTTTGCTTATAAGAAAACTAATATTAAAAAAGATGAAAATTATTTAGAAGATGAAAATAATTTAGTATTTATTGGTTTAGTCGGTTTAATGGACCCACCAAGAGAAGATGTTAAAGATGCTATTAAGCTTTGTAAAAGTGCTCATATTCGTCCTATTATGATAACTGGTGATAGTTTAAATACGGCAACAGCTGTAGCAAAAAAAATTGGAATTATTGCTTCTGATAAAGAAGGAATTGAAGGAAAAGAGCTAGAAGAATTAACGGATAGTGAACTTATTAGTGCGGTTAAGAAATATAGTGTCTATGCCCGAGTAACTCCAGACCATAAAGTAAGAATTGTAAGAGCTTTACAAGCAGCCCGAAAAGTCGTGGCTATGACAGGTGATGGAGTTAATGATGCTCCCGCAATTAAACTTGCTCATGTAGGAATTGGGATGGGTAATGCTGGAACGGATGTAACCAAAAATGTTGCTGATGTTTTACTTCTAGATGATAGTTTTTCTACTATAGTTACGGCAGTTAAAGAAGGAAGAAGAATTTATGGTAATGTTATTAGTAATATTATTTATAACTTATCTTCTAATTTTACCGAAATAATAATTATTATCTTAGGGATGTTTTTATCGAAAAGTTTAATTTTACCTTTGCATATTTTATATATTGATTTAGTTGCTGATACTCTGCCATCTATTGCTTTAGCTTTTGAAGATAGTGATAAAGATAGTATGAAGAAAAAACCGCATGGTTTAAATCAAAGGGTATTTACGTCATTTAATGTAGCTTCATTAGTAGTTTCAGTTATTATTGAAGTTTTGATATCTGTAATGATATTCTTCTATGCTAAGGCAGTCTTTGGTGTTGCTGTTGCTCAGACTTTAACATTATTAAGTATTGTTTTCCAAGAATTTATCTATGCTTATAATTGTCGTTCTTTAAAAACGCAAATAAAAGAAAAAGGAATTTTTTCGAATAAATATATGAATTTATTTATTGGAATATTAATGCTTATTCAAGTTATTGTATTCTTTAGTCCAATCGGTAGAATATTTAGTTTGGCGCCAATTAGTATTGGTCAATTCCTTTTCTGTTTAATTTTAAATTTAAGTGGGTTCTTTATAATTGAAGTTTTAAAACCAATTTTAGTAAATCATTTTGCTGATAAATAAAAGAAGATTATTTAACCAATCTTCTTTTTCTTTGTTTTACTTCTCCTGGTAAAGGTCTATTTAAACTATTTGTAATGTATGCTTCTAATTCTTCGTCAGTATAAAATAAACCAGCTTTCTGTCTATAAGGAAGATTTCCCTTTACTTTTTTAATATTATCGCGCATTTCTTTCGTGACTTGTAAATCTTTTGGAAAATCTTTGAATAAATAATCTTTAGCCATTAATATCACTCCTATTTCTATCTTAGCAAAGAAGTCTGATAAAATCTATCCAAAAAGTTATTTTGATGTATCAAAATAATTCTCTGTTTTTAAAAGTTATTTTGATGTATCAAAATAACTTTACAATTAAAAATATTTTCGATATAATTTAAATGGTGATTATTATGTTAAAAAGGGAGTTATATTTACAAAAAATTAGACCTTTTTATAAAGAGGTTTCACTTATTAAGATTTTATATGGCTTACGTCGTAGTGGGAAATCTATTATTCTTACGCAGATTATGGACGAATTAAAAGAAAATAAAATAAAAGAAGAACAAATAATTTATATTAACTTTGAATCTTTAGAGTATAATTTCATTACTAAAGATATTGATTTATATAATTATGTTAAAGAAAAAAGTCCTAAAAATAAAATTTATTATTTATTTTTAGATGAAATTCAAAAGGTAGAAAACTTTGAAAAGGCTATAAATTCTTTAAGGATTACTAATAAATATAGTATTTTTATTACCGGGTCTAATAGTAGACTAACATTTAGTGAACTGTCTACTGATTTAACGGGACGCTATGTAAGTTTTAAAATTAATCCTCTAACTTATAAAGAAGCAATAGAGTTAATGAAAGTTAAACGTAAAGACTATGAAACATTTTTATATGATATGTTAGAGTGGGGTGGTTTACCACAAAGATTTTCATTTACTGAGGATAATAATAAATTAAATTATATATCTGATGTATATAATTCGATAATTTTAAAAGATGTAGTAGAAAGATTAAAAATAAAAGATGTTACTACTTTTAATAAGATAGTTGAATATTTATTAGATACAGAAGGACGTGAATTTTCTTCTAAAAATGTTTTAGAATATTTAAAAAAAGAAAATACTAATTTATCTAGTCAGACTTTATATAATTATTTAGAAGCTTTATGTTCTGTTTTTATCGTTAATAAGGTATATCGTTATGATATTGAAGGGAAGGCTGTCTTAAAGACTTTAAATAAGTATTATGTTTCTGATTTAGGCATTAAAAAGATTAAAAATAATAATGCCAAAACTAATTATTCAATTTGTTTAGAAAACTTAATATATAACGATTTAATTGTGAAAGGGTATAAAGTGTATATTGGTAAAACTAAAAAAGGAGAAATTGATTTTATTGCTTTAAAAAATAAAGAAGTAAAATATATTCAAGTATCTTTATATTTAGAAAATGAAACTACTTTAAATAGAGAATTTGGAGCTTTTGCAAATATTCAAGATAATTATGCTAAATATGTTATAAGTTTAGATAAAGAAGACAAATCGCAAGATGGTATTACCCATTTAAACGTTATTGATTTTCTTTTAAATGATGATTTTTAACAAATAAAAATTGCAATTAACATTGCAATTTTTTATTGTGTAACGAAAACCCCCAGTTATACTGGGGGTTCTAAAGAGCTTTAGCGTTGCAAAGAAAAACCTCCTTT
>CANQEJ010000009.1 GCA_947594925.1 uncultured Bacilli bacterium | reverse complement strand
GTTTATAATAATCTAACACTTTTTATTTTGCAATATTTTTTAAAGATAAAGACTTTTCGTTAGAAATTTGGTACAATGATAATAGGTGATGCTATGTACAAAAAATTAGAAGAAATGGATATAAAAGATAAAAAGGTTGTTTTAAGATGCGATTTTAATGTACCTATTAAAGATGGTAATATTTTAGATGATAATAAAATTAGAGCTTCTTTAGATACTATAAAATATCTTTTAAAAGAAAATTGTAAAATAATTATCTTATCGCACTTAGGTAAAGTTAAAGAAAAAAGTGACCTTCGTAAAAATACTTTAACTCCTGTTGCTCAACGTTTATTAGAAATAATAACAGCTGATAGTGAGTGCGTTGGTAGTAAAGTAATATTTTCTAATCGTACCCGTAGTGATGCCTTAAAAGCTAAAGTAGATGCTTTAAATCCTAAAGAAATATTAGTTATTGAAAATACGCGATATGAAGATTATCCTAGTAAATATGAAAGTAATTGTGACCCTGAACTTTCTAAATTCTGGGCTTCTTTAGGAGATGTCTTTGTTAATGATGCTTTTGCCTCTGCCCATCGTGCTCATGCTTCCACAGTTGGTATTGCTAAATTTTTACCAAGTTGTATCGGTTTATTATTTGAAAAAGAATTAAATGCTTTAAATAGTTATGTTTTAAATGCCCAAAAACCTTTTACGGTAGTTATGGGTGGGGCTAAATTAGAAGATAAAATTAAAGTAATTGAAAAGTTATTACCTTTATGTGACCATCTTCTTTTAACAGGTGGTATTGCTAATACTTTCTTAAAAGCTTTAAATATTAAAATTGGTTTCTCTTTATGTTCTGATGACCCAGAATTAATTGAAAATATTAAAAAAATGTTATTAGAATATAAAAAGAAAATAGTCTTACCTTTTGATGCTATTGTAGGTAGTAGTTATGAAAAAGATTATACTAATTATCGAACTATCGATAAAATTGAAGATAATGAAATTATCTTAGATTTAGGAGTTAAGACTTTAAATAAATTTAGAGAATATATTAATACATCTAAAACGGTTTTTGTTAATGGTACAGCTGGTAAATATGAAGATGATAAATTCTCTAATGGTACAAAAGAACTATTAAATATTTTAAATGATACAACTGCTAATGTTATTTTTGGGGGCGGAGATTCTGTTGCTGCTGTTCATAAGTTTTTAAATGATAATAATTTTACTTATCTATGCACAGGGGGAGGTGCTACATTAGAATATATTGCTAATGGAACCTTACCCGCTTTAGAGGCTTTAGATGCTCCTAAGGAGGAAAGTTATGAAATACTTGATTTTTAATTTAAAATCTAAATTAAATTATCAAGAATTAGATAGTTACATAAAAGCTTTAGAACCTTTTAAAAAAGATATTATTATAGCTCCTTCCTTTCTTTATTTAGAACATTTTAAAAACAAAGACTTTCAAATAGCAGCTCAAGATGTTTCAGCTTATCCTATGGGTAATTATACGGGAGAAGTAAATGCTACCCAACTTTCAAGTATTGGTTGTAAATATGTTTTAGTAGGACACTATGAAAGAAGAAAATATTTAAAAGAAGATTTTAAAACTATCATATCTAAAATCAAAGAAGCTACCCAAAATCAAATTAAAGTAGTATTATGTTTAAGTTCTTCTTTAGATAATCTAAAAAAGGAAATTAAAGAAATATTTTCTCAGTTACATAAAGAAGAAATGCAAAACATTATTATTGCTTATGAACCTTCTTTAATGATAGGCACTAATAAAGAAATTAAGATATTAAAATTACAAGAAGAAATTGCATCGATTAAAAAATATATCTTTACTAATTACCAAATTAATATTGAAATAATATATGGTGGAAGTGTTAATTTATCTAACCTAAATAAAGCCAATAAATTAAATGTTGATGGTCTTTTAATTGGCGAAGTATCGACACAACTTGACGAAGTATTGACTCTAATTAAAGAAATGAGACATTAAACGACAAACTTTTACAAATGTTTACAGAATAAGACAAAGTATTTCCTAGTATTTTGTTTTTTTCTTTTATATAATTAACTTGCGTGCAGTAATTAGGAAGGATAGAAAAAATGAAAAACAAAATAAGAGTTCTCATGCTAGATGATAATCAAAATATTATCAACATGGCTAAAGAACATTTTAGTAGTCACGCAGTAATTGATATAGTATTAGAAAGTAATGATGGCAAAGAAGGTTTTAACTTAATAACTAAAAATCAAGATGATTATGATGTTATTGTTATGGACTTAATAATGCCTAATAAAGATGGTCTTTCGATACTAGAAGATTTAAAAAAATTAAATATAGAAAAAAAGATAATTGTTTTAACTAGTTATAATAAAGATGATACAATTCGGAAAGTTAGCGAATATGGTGTAAGTTATTATATGTTAAAACCATTTAATATAGAGGATTTAGAAACTAGAATTCTAGATATAGTTCATAATAAAGAAGCTATAAATATTAATAATAAAGAAAAACAAATTGAATTATCAATAACTAAAATATTACACTCTTTAGGAGTACCTTCTCATATTAAGGGATATCAATATATAAGAGATGGTATCTATTTAATGTATAAAGAACCAAATTTAATTGGCGGAATTACTAAAGAGTTATATCCCGAAATAGCAGGACGTTATCATACTACTTCTTCACGAGTAGAAAGAGCTATTAGGCATGCTATTGAAATAAGTTGGAATAGAGGCGACTACGACTTAATGGAAGAAATATTTGGTCATAGTGTTGATTATGATAGAGCTAAACCAACAAATTCTGAATTTATAGCCACTGTTGCTGATAAATTAAGACTTGATGATAAACTAATAAGACTATAAAGAGTAGCAATACTCTTTTTATTATGTAAAGAATTATTTTTTGTCTTGCATAAAAGCATGTTAAATGATAAGATTTTAATAGGAATACTATATTATATAACGGAGGTTTTTTGTAATGGAAAAAAATAGGAAAATTATAGTAATAGGGGGAGTAGGTGTTTGTCTGCTTTTAGCAATAACGACATTTACCTATGCGCTTTGGGAAAAATTATTTACCCAAACAGGGGAGAATAAAACAACTACTAGTTGTTTTGAGGTTGAATTACAAGGAGGAGAAGATGTCACACTAAATAATGCCTTTCCTCAACCAGATAGTGAAGGTTTAAAAAATGAACCTTATATTATCACAATAAATAATACCTGTGATACCTTAACAGGTTACAACATAATCTTAAATAAGAAATCAGATTCTTCTTTAGATGAAAGTCATATTAAAGTAGCTGTTGATGGTAAGTATGACTTACTATCACAAATGCCTGAGACTACTACTAATGCTAGTTTAAATAATTATACTAGTAATAATAAATCTAGAATAATAGGAAGTGGCTTTGCTTTAGGAAAAACTAAAAAAGAAGTGCGAGTAGTAACTTGGATAGAAAATAGTACATCTAAGCCAGATGGTGAAAATAAAACATTTACTTATAAAATAACTATAGAAGCAACACCAACAACAAGTAATAATGTTTCATTAAGAGATATGATACTAGCTAGTGGCTATCATACGGAAACACCAGATTTTAGTAAGGGATTTCCAAATAAAAATACACCAACAGAGGATATCCCAAAATTAAGTGGTTTATATGTAACTGAAGATGATGATGGCAATAGTTATTACTTTAGAGGAAAAGTCAATAATAATTATGTTAAATTTGGGACCATATATTTAACTGGTGTTGGTTCAGAAGAACATCCAGACGGTTATGCTGATTATTCTTATGAAGGAGCTATATCAACTTGTAGTACATATGATTTGGCTTTTGGAGATAAATATCAATCAGAAGAAGAGTGTATAGCTGATATTCAAGAACAAACTCTTGTCTGGCGTATTGTTCGTATTAATGGCGATGGTAGTATAAGAATTATCTTAAATGATAAAACTTATGCTGAATTACCACTTTATTATAACAATACTTCTAATCAAGAAAAATATGTTGGATATACCTATGATAATGGTAAATCTTGTACTAAGGCAGACCCGTGTGATAAAGATACTGGTACAACTAGCAATGTTAAACTTGCTTTAGATGAGTGGCTTGATAACAATTTAGCAGATGATGATAAGTATATAGCTCAAACAAGTTATTGCAATGATACCACATTTTCTTTATCTGAAAACGATAAATACTATGGAGCTTTTACAAGAATTAGGAGTGGTATGCCAAGTTTAAAGTGTCCTGATACCTCGGAAAGTTATGGTGGCTTGTATAAACAAAAAATAGGACTTATTACAGTAGATGAATTAAATATGGGCGGGTTAACTACGTATTCTGCGACTCAGAAGTATTATGCTACAACTGAAAATTATTTATATAAAAATTTTGGATACTCTTGGTGGACAATGTCACCTGAAGAGTACGTAGGCACTGCTCATGTTTTTGAAGCTACTAGTGGTAATTTTGAAGCTATTGATTTAGTTAACAATACTACTAATTATCCAATCCCAGTCATCAACCTAAAAGGCAATGTTTTAGTAGACGGTCTAGGAACTGAAAGTAATCCATATGAAGTTGTAGGTTTAAAATAAATATAAAAGGGCAACCGATAGTTGTCTTTTTTTGTTAGAACTAGAATAGCAATTTTTAATTTATTAGTGTATAATCAAGTTGAAGAAGGTGAAAGGGTTATGAAAAAAATATTAACTATTATTTTAGATGGATTTGGTTATCGAGAAGAGGTTCATGGCAACGCTATTAAACAAGCTGTAATGCCAAATTATGATAAATTATGGGATAACTATCCCCATACTATTTTAAAAGCTAGTGAACAATCTGTTGGACTTCCTGAAGGGCAATTTGGAAATAGTGAAGTTTGTCATACTATTATTGGAGCTGGAAAGATTTTACGTCAGAAACAATTAATTGCTACGGAAGAGTTAGCTAAAGATACTTTTATTAGTAATGATGCTTTTGTTGATATGGTCGAGTATGTTAAAGAAAAAGGTTGTGCTTTACATATTATGGGTCTTTTATCAGATGGTGGTGTTCACTCTCAAATGGCTCATACTATTAAAATGCTAGAACATTTAAAAAACCAAGGAATTAAAGAAGTATATTTTCATATTATAACTGATGGTCGCGATACCGGAACTCATGATGCTAAGAAGTTTATTATTGCTCTTAATGAAGCAATAAAGAAAAATTCTTTGGGAGCAGTTGCAACTATTTGTGGGCGTTATTATGCCATGGATAGAGATACTAATTATAATCGTACGCAAGTATATTATGATTTAATTACAAAAGGAAAAGGAAATAAACCATTAGATTTAGACAAAGCAATTAATGTTTGTTATGAAAAAAATGTTACGGATGAGTTTTTGCCGCCTATTTTAATTAACCCTAAAGGTTTAATTAAAAGTGATGATGCTCTTTTATGGATGAATTATCGCACCGACCGTGCTAAACAAATTTTAACTAGTTTAACGGACCGTAATTTTAAAGAATTTCCTATTTGTATAACTAATCTTCATCTTTATACTTTATTTATTATGGATAAGAATATCCCTGCTAAAGTGTTTTTTGAAGAAGAAACATCTAAAAATCCTTTAGGAATTTATTTATCAAAATTAGGACTTACTCAAGCGAGAATATCTGAAACGGAAAAATTTAATCATGTTACGAAGTTTTTTGATGGAGAATATACAGGACCTATTGAAGGCTGTGATAAATTCTTAATCCCATCACCTAAAGTAGCAACTTATGATTTAAAACCGGAAATGTCTGCTATTGAAGTAACGAAAAAAACTGTTGCTTGTTTAGAAAAAGATTATGATTTTATTTTACTTAATTATGCTAATCCGGATATGGTAGGACATACTGGTAAGCTAGATGCTGCTATTAAGGCCTTACAAATAATGGATGAGTGTTTAGGTAAAGTAATAGAAGCTGCTGAAGAAAATTTTTATACAATTTTCTTACTATCTGACCATGGTAATTGTGATATCATGTTAGATGATAATGAAGTACCAGTTACAACCCATACAATTAATCCTGTTCCTTTTATAGTAACGGATAAAAAAGTTAAATTGCGTGACAATGGTAATTTAAGCAATGTTGCTCCCACTATTTTAAAATATATGGATATTGCTTTACCAAATGAAATGAAGGAAACTAAAGATTTATTTGCTGAGGAGTAAAATGAAATATTTAAATATAACAAAATATGAAATCAATCATCAATTAATAGAAGTTAATTTAGATTTAAAGACAAATCAAATAGTATTTTTACATAGTAATAAAATATTACCTATAAGTAGTACTTATTATCGTAATTCTTTTATAAGCTATAGTTTTGACCCTTACTGGAATAAAAGAAAACCGGAATTATTGGAAACTAGAAAAGATAAGATAAATGTCAAAAAGGAAATGCAAAAACATAAAGTTTATACTAGAGAAACCATAAATGCTATAAATTATAAAGACCATCTACGCAATAGTATTAAACTAGTTATTTCTGGTTCTTTAGCTTTTGCTGTATCTTTGCACTCTGTAAGTGTGCTTAATAGAGATAGAAATTTTAGCTTACAGGGAAGTCGTTTTTGTTCCGTAATTGAAGATTATCTACCTAATGAAATATTTTATAAACAAGATTTTCCGGATATAGATACAGATGCATTATATAATGAAATGATTTCGATAATAAAGAATAATAAAAATATTGATGAAAAAGCTAAAGAAATTTTAATTAATGAAGATGTTAATCATGGTTATTATAAAAATTTAATTAAAGATTATGGTAAATATATGAATATTAATCATATTAAAAAAAGATTAGCATCTGTAAAAATAAATTATAATAATGGTAAAGAAAATCATGAAACAATCGCTGCGCAATATAATTATTTTATTAATGAAATTAAAATGTTTTGTATGTTAGAAGAAGAAAATTACGATAATCATGATACCGGAAATTTATTGCATGAATTTAATCATTTAACAGAAGTGCAAGGTTTAGTATATGGTTCTTCTTTAAAAGAAGCTATTGCCGAGCAGCTTAAAATAAAATATTTTAATGAGGAATACCATACCTACGATACTCCACGTTTTTGTGGTGCTTTACTAGAACACTTGGTAGGAGAAGATGCTTTATTAAGATATTATTATCAAGCCAATATGCCTTATTTAATCGATAAGTTAAAAGAAATATGTGGAAACTCTTGGGATGCTACAAAATTAATTTCTTTAATTGATACCATTAATTATACGGAACTAAATATGCTTCAAGCTACTGTTGATGAGATAAATAATCGAAATACTTTATATACGCAAAATCGTGAACAATATTTCCAAGCACGAACTGCAGCAGTAGAAGAGTTTTTAAATTTATATAGTAAGTATTATTATGCTAAATATCAAAAGGATATATCCGAAGATATTTTAGTCACATATTATCGCAATAAACTTTTAGAATTAAATTATCCATGTAGTACTAATTGTATTTTTCCGGGGCTAGAAGACCAAACTCCTTTTTTGCAAATTGAAAGTATTACTAATCAGTATAATTCTTCTAAGAAAATATTTCCGCAAGAGTTTATAATGGAGGTTACTTTAAATTTAAGCGGAGATAGATGGTCATGTCATATTCCTTTGGATTATAACTATAATGCTGATACTAATATTTATACTCCGGGAACTAAAAATGAAGATTTTTATCTAAAATTAGCTGAAAATTATTGGCAAAGATATACTGAGGAAAATGCTGTTAATACGAAAGGAAGATAAATTCGTCAAATTGTGACGAATTTTTATATGCAAATTTTTTTCGAAATTTAGGCAAATTTAGGGTTGCATTACATATAATTTATTGCTATAATTGTTTTTGTATGACTGCTTAGATGTGCGAGGTTGCTGATACACTAGGAATTGTTGCTAAATGATTTCTTAAATCAGGTAATTCGTTACGGAGCGAGTCTGTACTAGATATAGGCGAAAGGAGGACATGAAAAATGTCAAAATCACAAGTTCGTATTAATTTGAAAGCGTTTGACCATCGTATACTTGACCAAGCGTGTGGCAAAATTATCGAAACTGTAAAAAGAACTGGGGGCGAAGTTTCTGGACCTGTTCCACTTCCAACAGAAGTAGAGAAAGTTACTGTTTTAAAAGCAGTACACAAAGATAAGGATTCACGTGAACAATTCGAAAGTCGTACTCATAAAAGACTAATCGATATTAAAAACCCAAGTAAAGAAACAATAGAAGCACTAACACATTTGGATATTCCTAGTGGTGTTGATATTAATATTAAATTATAAGTAGAAAAGAGGAAAAACAATGAAAGGAATCTTAGGACGTAAAGTCGGTATGACCGAAGTCTTTACAAAAGATGGAAAATTAATTCCTGTTACAGTTGTAGAAATTACTCCTAATGTTGTAACTCAAGTTAAGAGTAAAGAAACTGATGGCTATGATGCTATTCAAGTAGCAGCTGTAGACAAAAAGGAAAAACGTGCTAATAAAGCAGAAATTGGTCACGTTAAAAAAGCAAATACTACTCCTAAGCGCTTCTTAAAAGAAATAAGAAATGTAGAGGGAACTTACAACTTAGGCGATACAATTGATGCTGGTATTTTTGAAGCTGGCGAATATGTTGATGTTACTGGAACATCTAAAGGTAAAGGATTTACTGGTGTAATTAAAAGACATAATCAATCAAGAGGACCAGAAACTCATGGTTCTAGATATCATAGAAGACCAGGTTCTATGGGAACAATGCGACCTATGCGTGTTATGAAAGGTAAAAAACTTTCTGGTCATATGGGCGTAGAAACTGTTACTATTCAAAACTTAGAAATAATTGAAGTTAATCCTTCTTTACAATATATCTTAGTTAGTGGTAGTATTCCAGGTGCTAAAAATTCTATGGTATTTATTAAATCTGCTGTTAAGAGAAATGATAAAGCAGCAGTTAAAGAATTAATTAGTTATGAAGAAGAAACTGTAGCTGATGAAGTAATTGAAGAAGTAGAAGAAAAAGAAGAAGTTTCTAAAGAAGAAACTACACCAGAAGAAACAAAAGAAACTCCAGATAAAGAAGAAACTGAACAAAAAGAGGAACCTAAAGAAGAGGCAGGTGACAAATAATGGCTAAGATTGAAATGGTAAACCTTAAAGGGGAAAAAGTAAAAGACGTTACATTAAATGATACAATCTGGAAAACTTTTAATGATGTCGTTTTAAAGAAAGCTATTGATTTACAACTTGCTGCTACTCGTCAAGGTACTCATAAAACTAAAACACGTGCTGAAGTATCTGGAGGCGGAAAGAAACCTTGGAAACAAAAAGGGACAGGACGTGCTCGTTCTGGGTCAAATAGAAGTCCAATCTGGAGAGGCGGCGGAATTGTTTTCGGTGTAACTCCACGTGATTATGGTTTCAAAATGAATAAGAAAGAAAGAGTTCTTGCTCTAAAGAGTGCTCTATCTTATAAATTAAAAAATAAAGAATTAGTAATTGTTGATGATATTAAATTAAATAGTTTAAAAACTAAAGAAATCAAAGACATTATGAATACTTTAAAATTAGATGGTAAAACATTATTTGTTACTGAAGAAGATAATGAGAATTTATATATGGCTACTCGTAATTTAGGCTATGCTTATGCTTTAATAGCTTCAGAAATTAATGTTTATGATATCGTTAATGCTGAAAAGTTAGTTCTAGATGAAAAAGCTTTAAATAAAATCGAGGAGGTGCTTAAATAATGAAAGATTATACTGATATTATTTATTCACCAGTTATTACTGAAAAATCTGCTTATGCTACGGAAAAAGGAATTTATACTTTTAAAGTAGCCGGAAGCGCAAATAAAACTCAAATTAAAAAAGCAGTAGAAGCTGCCTTTGGAGTTAAAGTTGTTAGTGTTAATACTCTAAATACTAAATCAAAGAAAAAAAGAGTAGGAAAATATACTGGCAAAACTAAAACTTATAAGAAAGCGATTGTTACTCTAGCAAGTGGACAGTCAATAGAATTTTAATTAGGAGGGTAAATTATGGCAATTAAGAAATATAAACCAACGACCAATGGCCGTCGTGGCATGACCACACTCGCTAATGAAGAAATTACGACATCTGCCCCAGAAAAGTCTTTACTAGTTTCTAAATCAAAAACTGGTGGACGTAATAATCAAGGTAGGATGACTGTTCAACATATTGGCGGAGGTGCCAAAAGAAAATATCGTTTAATTGATTATAAGCGAAATAAATTTAATATAACTGGTAAAGTAGCAACTATTGAATACGACCCAAATCGTAACGCAAATATTGCTCTTATAAATTATAAAGATGGAGAAAAAAGATATATTATTGCTCCAAAAGATTTAAAAGTAGGGATGATTATTGAAAGTGGTGAAAATGTTGATATTAAAGTCGGCAATGCTCTTCCACTTCAAAATATTCCTGTTGGTACAGTTGTTCATAATATTGAACTTAAACCTGGCAAAGGAGCAGAAATGTGCCGTGCTGCTGGAACTAGTGCCCAAATACTTGGCCGTGAAGGCAAATATGTAATGTTAAGATTACAAAGTGGTGAAACAAGAAAAGTTTTAGGAACTTGTATGGCAACTATTGGTGTAGTTGGTAATGAAGATTATGAACTTGTAAATCTTGGTAAAGCTGGACGTAAGCGTCATATGGGAATTCGTCCAACAAACCGTGGTTCTGTTATGAACCCTAACGATCACCCTCACGGTGGTGGAGAAGGACGTGCTCCAGTAGGACGTAAAGGACCAGTTACTCCTTGGGGTAAACCAGCTCTTGGACTTAAAACTCGTAAAAATAAGAAAGCGTCTGACAAACTTATTGTTAGCCGTAAGAAAAAGTAGGAGGAATTTGTAAATGGCAAGAAGTTTAAAAAAAGGACCTTATGTCTTTGATAGATTATTAAAAAAGGTTCAAGCTTTAAATGCAGCTAATAAAAAAGAAGTAATTAAAACATGGTCACGTCGTTCAACAATTTATCCTGACTTTATTGGACATACTATTGCGGTACATAATGGTAAGGAATTTATTCCAGTTTATATAACTGAGGATATGGTTGGACATAAACTTGGAGAATTTGCAGCAACTCGTAAATTCTCAGGTCATGCAGGACAAAAGTAGGAAGGGAAATAAGATATGGAAGCATATGCAATACATAAAAGCGCAATGATAGCTCCTCGTAAAGCAAGGATGACCCTTGATTTAATCAGAGGAAAAGATGTTCAAACTGCGCAAGGAATTTTAAATACAACTAACACAAAAGCTAGCCGTTTAATCTTAAAAGTATTAAACTCAGCGGTAGCTAATGCTGTTAATAATAATGGTGCTGATGAAGCTAAACTTATAATCTCTGAATGCTTTATTAATCCTGGACCTGTTTATAAAAGAATTAAATTTGGTTCACGTACTAAAGTAGACCGCAGAGATAAAAGAACAAGTCATATTACTGTTAAAGTAAGTGACACAGTTAAGGAGGTTTAAGAGGATGGGACAAAAAGTAAATCCTAAAGGTCTTAGACTAGGAATTACCGAAACTTGGGAGTCTAATTGGTATGCTCCTAAAAAAGATTTTGGTGATACGTTAAATAAAGATTTAAAAATACGTAAATTTTTAGCTAAAGAACTTAAAAATGCTGCTGTAGCTAAAGTAGTTATTGAAAGAACAGCTAAAAGATGTGACGTTATAATAAACACTGCTAAACCTGGTGTTATCATCGGTCGTGGTGGTGAAGATATTGAAAAATTAAGAAAGAAAATATCTAAATTAGTAGGTGAAGAAGTATATATTTCCATTGTAGAAGTTAAAAATCCTGATTTAGATGCTAAATTAGTAGCTGATAATATTGCGGCGCAAATCGAAGCTCGTGCTCCATTTAGAAGTGCTCAAAAAAGAGCTATTAGAAATACTATGAAAGCCGGAGCTAAAGGAATTAAAACTTCAACATCTGGAAGATTAGGCGGAGCAGAAATGGCTCGTACTGAAGGTTATACTGAAGGTACTGTTCCACTTCATACTTTACGTGCTAACGTTGATTATGCGCAAAGTGAAGCTGATACAACATATGGAAAAATCGGCGTAAAAGTATGGATTTATAAAGGTGAAGTTCTTCCTACTAAAAATAAAAATAAAGGGGGTAGAGATAATGCCACTAATGCCAAAGAGAACTAAATATCGTAAGCCTCATCGTCAAACTTATGAAGGACATGCCAAAGGTAATACTGAGTTACATTTTGGTTCTTATGGTCTTCAAGCCAAAGAAGGGGCATGGATTACTACCCGTCAAATCGAAGCTGCGCGTATAGCGATGACCCGTTATATGAAACGTGGTGGAAAAGTATGGATAAACATTTTCCCACATTTAGCTTTAACTAAAAAACCTCTTGAAACTCGTCAAGGTAAAGGTAAAGGTAACGTAGAAGACTGGGTTGCTGTAGTTAAAGAAGGAAAAATTATGTTTGAAATTGATGGAGTATCAGAAGAAGTTGCGCGTGAAGCTTTAAGACTTGCTTCTCATAAACTACCAATCAAATGTAAATTTGTTAAGAAAGAAGAAGGAGGTAACTAGAAATGAAAGTAGAAGATTTAAGAAAACTAAGTGATGAAGAATTAAATACAAAAATTACTGAAAGTAAAAAAGAGTTATTTGAACTTCGTCTTAAACAATCTACTGGTTCTCTAGATAAACCTTCCCAAATTAAAGATTTAAGAAAAACTGTAGCCAGAATGAAAACAATTCTTAAAGAAAGAGAACTAGAAAGTGGAGGTGCAAAATAATGGCTGATACTAAAAAACAAGAATTAGTTGGAAAAGTTGTAAGTGCTAAAAACAATAAAACTATTACTGTTTTAGTTGAAACATACACTAAGCATCCACTATATAATAAGAGAGTTAAATATTCAAAAAAATATACAGCCCATGATGAAAAAAATGTGGCTAAAGAAGGGGACACAGTAAGAATTGCTGCGACAAGACCACTATCTAAAACTAAACGTTTTGAACTTGTGGAAGTAGTAACCGAAGCTGTTGTTTTATAGGAGGTGTCATTATGATAGAGCAAGAAACTCGTTTAAAAGTTGCTGATAATACTGGAGCCAAAGAATTACTTGTAATTCGTGTGCTAGGTGGAAGTAAACGTAAATATGCCAATATCGGTGATACCGTTGTTGCTACTGTTAAGAAAGCTATTCCTAATAGTAACATCAAAAAAGGAAAAGTAGTTAAAGCTGTAATTGTTAGAAGCGTTCAAGGCGTACGTCGTAGTGATGGAAGTTATATCAAATTTGATGATAATGCATGTGTATTAATTAAAGAAGATAAAACTCCAGTTGGAACACGTGTACTTGGCCCTGTAGCTAGAGAACTTCGTGAAAAAGATTTCATGAAAATTGTATCTCTTGCTCCAGAAGTGTTATAGGAGGTTTATATGAAAGTAAAAGTTAATGATAAAGTAAAAATTCTTGCTGGTAAAGATAAAGGCAAAGAAGGTAAAGTTTTAAAAACTTTTAAAAAAGAAGATAAAGTTATCGTTGCTAATATCAATATGATTAAAAAACATATTAAACCAAATGGTCAAGGTGAAACTGGTGGCATAAGAGAAATGGAAGCCCCAATCCATGTTTCTAACGTTAAAGTTATTACAGAAGATAAAAAACCAAAGACTACTAAAAAAGAAAAGAAAGCTAATTAGGAGGTAAAGTTATGAGTAATTTTAAAGAATTATATACCAAAGAGATTAAACCATCTTTAATGAAAAAATATAATTATGAATCAATAATGGAAGTTCCTAAATTAGAAAAAATCGTTATCAACATGGGTGTTGGCGAAGCTGCACATGATTCTAAATTCATTGAAGCTGCTGCTAAAGATTTAGAAGCAATTGCTGGACAAAAACCCGTAATAACTAAAGCTCGTAAATCAATTGCTGGTTTCAAACTTCGTGAAGGAGCTACAATTGGAGCTAAAGTTACATTACGTGGTGAAAAAATGTATTATTTCTTAGAGAAATTAATAAAAATTGCCCTTCCTCGTGTTAGGGACTTCAGAGGGGTTTCTAAAACCGCTTTTGATGGACATGGTAATTATACTTTAGGAATTAAAGAACAATTAATTTTTCCAGAAATAAATTATGATAATGTATTAAAAATTAGAGGGATGGACATTGTTTTTGTTACAACTGCAAAAAATAATGACGAAGCTAAAGAGTTACTTGCAGGCTTTGGGATGCCTTTTAGAAAGTAGTTTGGAGGAATAAATAATGGCAAAAAAATCAATGGTTATAAAGAGTCAAAGAGCACCAAAATTTAAATCTCGTGCTTATACTCGTTGTGAAAGATGTGGTAGACCACATGGTGTACTACGTAAATACAAATTATGCCGTATTTGTTTTAGAGAACTAGCTAATAAAGGACAAATACCAGGCGTAAAAAAATCAAGTTGGTAAGAAGGGAGGAATTTAAATGGTAGCTGATAGAATAGCTGATATGCTTACAAGAATTCGTAATGCTAATCAAATGAAATATGCCAATGTCGAAGTTCTTGGTAGTAAAATGACTTTAGGTATTGCTAAAATTCTTAAAGAAGAAGGATATATAGCTGATTATAAATATGAAAAAAATATCAAAGGTGATAAGTTAATTATTGACTTAAAATATACTGATAAGAAAGAAAGAGTTATTACTGGTCTTAAAAGAATTAGTAAATCTGGATTACGTGTTTATGCTAAAAGTGATGAAATTCCTCGCGTTCTAAATGGACTTGGAATTGCAATCATCTCAACTTCAAAAGGATTAATGACCGATAAAAAGGCTCGTGAAGCTGGTCTAGGAGGAGAAGTACTTGCCTATATTTGGTAAGGAAAATGCTTATGAGTAGAATTGGAAAAAGAGAATTAGTTATACCTGAAGGCGTAACTATAAATATCGAAAATAATGTAGTAAGTGTTAAAGGCCCTAAGGGGGAACTTAATGCTCCATATGATAAATTAATCACTGTTGAAGTTAATGATAATAAAGTAATCGTTAAAAGAAGTAATGAAACAAAACAAGCTAAACAATTACATGGAACAACTAATGCTATTATCAATAATATGATAATTGGTGTTACCCAAGGTTATACTAAAGAATTAGAAGCAGTTGGTGTTGGATATCGTTTTGGTGTTTCTGGTAATAAAATTACTGTTAATGCTGGATATTCTCATCCTGTAGAAATCTTAGTACCAAGTGATTTAAAAGCAGAATCAAAAAGTAATACTGAACTAACTATTAGTGGTATTGATAAACAAAGAGTTACTGAATTTGCGGCGAACGTTCGTAAAGTACGTGAACCAGAACCTTATAAAGGTAAAGGTATCCGTTACAAAGGTGAATATATCCGTCGTAAAGAAGGTAAGAAAGCAGCTTAATAAGGTAAAGGAGTTAAGATTATGATAAAAAAAGAATCAAAAAATGTTTCACGTCAAAGAAGACATGCGCGTGTTCGTAGTAAAGTATCTGGAACAGCATCTTGTCCTAGACTAAATGTATTTAGATCAAATTCCAACATTTTCGCTCAAATAATTGATGATGAAAAGGGTATTACCTTAGTAAGCTCTTCATCTGTCGCTTTAAAATTAAAAAATGGCGGAAGTGTTGAAGGTGCAGCTTTAGTCGGAAAAGATATTGCCGAGAAAGCTTTAAAAAATAAAATAGAAAGAATCGTTTTCGATAGAGGTGGATACCTTTACCATGGTCGCGTTAAAGCTTTAGCTGATGCTGCACGCGAAAATGGATTAGAATTCTAGAGGGAGGTAAGAAATGCCAAAATTTGAAAAAGACTCTAAGAAAAATTTGCTTGAAGAAACTGTTGTTTCTATCTCACGTGTTACTAAAGTAACAAAAGGTGGTAGACATTTTAGATTTTCTGCTACTGTTGTAGTTGGTAACCGTAAGGGCTTAGTTGGTATTGGAACTGGAAAAGCTAACGAAGTTCCAGAAGCAATAAAAAAAGCAATTCAAGCAGCTAATAAAAATGTCATAAAAATTGCTTTAATTGATAATCGTACTATTCCTCATAATGCTATTGCAAAAGTAGGTCGTGCCGAAGTTTTAGTTAAACCGGCTAAAGAAGGTACTGGAGTTATCGCTGGTGGTGCAGCTCGTGCTGTCTTAGAACTTGCTGGTGTTAAAGATATTGTATCTAAATCTTTAGGTTCAAATACTAAAATCAATGTTGCTAAAGCTACACTAGAAGCTTTAAGAATGCAAAAAACACCAGAACGTGTTGCCGAGTTACGTGGAAAAAAGAGAGAGGAGTTATAATATGAAGTTACATGAATTAAATAGTGCTCCTGAAGCAAAATCCCGTAAAAGAGTTGGACGTGGTCCCGGAAGTGGGATGGGAAAAACATCTACTCGTGGAGAAAAAGGACAAAAAGCTCGTAGTGGTGCTAGTATTCCTGCTTGGTTCCAAGGAGGACAAGCTCCATTATTTAGAAGAATTCCTAAAAGAGGATTTAATAATGCCAGATTTACAACTCGTTATGCAACTATCAATTTAAGTGATTTAAATAAATTCTTTAAAGATGGTGATGTTGTTACACCAGAAGTTTTAAAAGAAAAAGGTATTATTAAAAAAGAATTAAATGGCATTAAAGTCTTAGGTAATGGTAATCTTGAAAAGAAATTAACTATTAAAGCACATAGATTTTCTTCAAGTGCCGTTTCTAAAATTGAAAGTGCTGGTTCTAAAGCTGAGGTGATTTAATGTTTGCCACTATTAAGCAAATATTTAAGCCCTCAAATAAGGACTTAAGAAAAAGAATACTATTTACCCTTTGTGTTCTAGGAATATTTTGTATAGGTACAAATATTACTGTTCCTTGGGCAACAACAATTACAAAAGAATTAGGTTTTCTAGAATTACTTAATTTAATGGCTGGTGGAGCCTTACAACAATTTTCCATCTTTGCCTTAGGGGTTACCCCTTATATCACGGCATCAATCATTACCCAATTATTACAAATGGATATTATTCCTTACTTTAGTGAACTTAAAGACCAAGGTTATGTCGGAAGACAAAAGATTAATAAAATAACTCGTTATTTAGGAATTATCTTTGCCTTTATTCAAGGTTATGTAATTTCCATTGCTTTCTTGGGTACAAAAGATGTATATACTATTTTAAAAACAACATTAGTTTTAACAGCTGGTACAGCTTTACTAATGTGGCTAGGTGACCAAATCACCGAAAAAGGAATTGGTAATGGTTTATCACTTCTAATTATGGCTGGTATTATTGATTCAATGCCAGGTATGTTTAGAACAGCCTTTAATGGTTTAATTAGTAGTGGAACTTATGCGCTACCTCTAGGTATTACCTTATTTAGTGCTTTTGTAATTGTCTATTTATTAATAATAGTAGGAGTTATTTGGATTCAACTTGCTGAAAGACGAATTCCAATCCAATATGCAAATAGAAGTAATGCTGTTATTAACTCTGAGAATTCATTTTTACCTATAAAAATCAATTCTGCCGGAGTTATCCCTGTTATCTTTGCATCAACACTTCTAGCTATTCCGGCGACGGTTGTTAACTTTATCGGTAACCAAACAGCTATTGATTTTGTTAACAAATGGATAAATTATACATCTCCAACAGGTTTCTTGCTATATATACTATTAATATTCTTCTTTGGCTATTTCTATACATTTATGTCAATGAACCCTGATGAGATGAGTAAAAATTTAAATAAAAATGGTGGATATATTCCCGGCGTAAGACCAGGTGTTCCAACAAGTAAATACATTAGTAATGTTTTATCTAAAATAACTATTGTTGGTTCTATCTTCTTAATAATTATTGCAGGACTTCCAATTATATTCTCTCATTTTTCAGGTTTAGGTTCATCAGTAACAATTGGAGGAACAGGATTATTAATCGTTGTTGGAGTAGCAATTGAAACTTATAAACAACTAGAAAGTTCTCTTGTAAGCCGTAGTTATACAAGAAGAAAAAGAATATGAAAAATATAATCTTTATTGCTCCTCATGGTACAGGTAAAGGAACGCAATGTGATTTAATTACTAAAGAATTTGGGTTTAAACATTTATCAACTGGGGACTTAATTCGTAAAGCAATAAAGAAACAAGATGCATTTGCTAAAGAGTTAGAAGAAACTATTAATAGTGGAAAACTTGTTAGTGATGATATTGTTTTAAAAATGATTAAAGATTATTTAGAAGAAAATAAAAATGCGCAGGGAATAATCTTCGATGGTTATCCGCGTACTTTAAATCAAGCTTATGCTTTAGATGAACTAATGGCAAATATTAAAGAAACAATTAATGTAGTATTTTACTTAGACATTACTAAAGAAGAAGCTTTGAAAAGGACTTTAGGTCGTCTTATCTGTGCTAATTGCCAAAAATCATATAATAAATTCTATGAAGGTTTAAAACCAAAACAAGAAGGAATATGTGATGTTTGTGGAGGAGCATTAACAGCTCGTGGTGATGACACAGAAGAAGCTTTTAATAATCTATTTGATGTATTTATGGAACAAACTCTACCTATTTTAGATTATTATCAAAATAAAAATATATTAGAAAAAATTGATGCATCTAAAACGCAAGAAGAGATGTTTCAAAAAATAAATGAAAAAATAAAAGAGGCATAGAAAATGATTAGTATAAAAAGTAAGCGAGAAATTGAGTTAATGAAAATAGCTGGTAAAATAAATTATGAAACTCATAAATTATTAGCTAGTAAAATTAGACCTGGTATTACTACTAAGGAACTTGATACTATTGCTGATGATTTTATACGTAGTCAGGGTGGGATACCATCATTTAAAGGCTATGAAGGTTATCCTGCCTCAATCTGTACTTCGATAAATGAAGAAGTTGTGCATGGTATACCTAGTAATCGTAAATTAAAAAATGGTGACATCATTTCTATCGATATTGGGGTTATATATAAAGGCTATCACTCTGATAGTGCTTGGACCCATCCTGTCGGAACTATTAGTGATAAAAAAGCCTATCTTTTAGAACATACGAAAAAATCTTTATATGAAGGTATTAAAGAAGTAAAAGCTGGTGCAAGACTTCATAATATTGGGGCTAAAATTGAAGAATATGCTTTAAAACATCACTTAGGAGTTGTTAAAGAATTAGTTGGTCACGGAGTTGGTCAAAATCTTCATGAAGACCCTGATGTTCCTAATTATGGTAAATATGATACCGGACTTGTTTTAAAAGCTGGTATGACAATTGCCATCGAGCCGATGCTTAATTTAGGAACAGAAAAGATATATTTACTTGATGATGACTGGACAATAATAACTAGAGATAATAAACCATCTGCTCACTTTGAACATACAGTTCTAGTAACAGAAGATGGTTATGAAATATTAACAGGAGAGGAATAAATGGCAAAGGAACAAAAATTAGAAGTTGAAGGTAAAGTGGTAGAAGTATTAAAAGGTGGGGACTATTTAGTAGAACTTGAAAATGGACATACAGTTACTGCCTACGTTTCTGGTAAAATGCGTGTGAATATGATACGTATTCTACCAGGTGATACTGTAACAATTGAAATGTCCCCTTATGATTTAACACGTGGGCGAATTATTTGGAATAAAAGATAATTGGAGGTAATCTTATGAAAGTTAGACCATCGGTAAAACCGATTTGTGCAAAATGTAAAGTTATCAAAAGAAAAGGAAAAACACTTATAATTTGTGAAAATCCAAAACACAAACAAAGACAAGGTTAATAGGAGGAAATTATGGCACGTATTAAAAATATTGAATTACCAAATGAAAAACATGTAGTTATCGGCCTAACTGCCATTTATGGTATTGGACGTAACTTAGCAAAGAAAATTTGTGAAGCTGCAAAAGTAGAAACTACAAAAAAATGTAAAGATTTAACTAATGATGAAATCACGGCTTTACGTACTGAAATCGATAAAGAAATCGTTGAAGGTGATTTACGTCGTGAAGTTCAAATGAACATTAAAAATAAAATGGAAATTAATAGTTACCAAGGTATCAGACATAAAAAAGGTCTTCCAGTACGTGGACAAAGAACATCTCGTAATGCTCGTACACGTAAGGGTAAAGGTAAAGTAGTAGCTAACAAGAAAAAAGTAGGTAAATAGGAGGTTAAATAATGGCTTATAATAGAAGAAAAAGAAAAATTAAGAAAAATATTCCTGAAGCAGTAGCTCATATTCACTCAACATTTAACAATACTGTTGTTAGTATTACTGATAAAGATGGAAATGTTATCTCTTGGGCTTCATCAGGAACTATTGGATATAAAGGAAGTAAAAAGAAAACTCCATTTGCAGCAGGACTTGCTTCAGAAGCTGCAGCTAAAGCTGCTATGGACGCTGGTGTAGTTAAAGTAGAAGTTAAAGTTAAAGGTTTAGGACAAGGTCGTGAAAACGCTATTCGTTCATTACAAACTGCTGGTCTAGAAATTACATCTATATCTGATGAAACACCAATACCACATAATGGTTGTCGTCCACCAAAACGTCCAAGAAATTAATTAGGGGAAAGGAATTTTTAAAAATGAATATAAGATTTGAAAAACCAGAATTTAAAATAGTTGAATATATGGATAATAATCACTATGGTAAATTCGTCTTAGAACCACTTGAAAGAGGATTTGGAACAACAATTGGAAATGCTTTACGTCGTGTAATGTTATCTTCTTTACCAGGAAGTGCAATTACTAGTGTTAAAATTGATGGGGTAATGCATGAATTCCAAAAAATAGATGGTGTTGTTGAAGATGTAACAGCAATTATCTTAGCTCTAAAGAGTGTTGTAATTAAAAGTCATGTTGAAGAAGAAAAGATAATGCGTCTTTCTGTTTCCAAAGAAGGTCCAGTTACAGCTGGCGATATTGAAACTGATGCTGATATTGAAATAATTAATAAAGATTTAGTTATTTGTAACCTTGTAAAAGGTGGAAAAATCGATATGAAGATGACTGTTTCTAGTGGTCGTGGATATGTTGATGCTAAAGAAAATCAAAAATTAATTGAATCTAAAGAAGTTGGTATGATACCTATAGATTCCTTATATTCACCAATTGAAAGAGTTGCTTATGAAGTTGAACCAGCTCGTGTAGGTCAAAACGAAAATTATGATAAATTAGTAATGGAAGTTTATACTAATGGTGCTACAACTCCTGAAGAAGCAATGGCACTTGCTGCTAAAATATTAATTGAACATTTTAATATTATTACTGATTTAAATGAAATTAGTGATTTCTCTGGTATGATGGCTGAAAAGAAAATTGATACAATAACAAAGACTTTAGAAACTCCTATTGAAGAAATTGAATTTTCTGTAAGAGCATATAACTGTTTAAAAAGAGCAGGAATTCATACTGTTCAAGACTTAATTTCGAAAAAAGAAGTTGAAGTTACTAAAATCCGTAATTTAGGTAAAAAATCATTAAAAGAAGTAATTGATAAAGTTAAAGAATTGGGACTAGAGTTCCGTGATTAAGGAGGTAAAACATGTTATATAGAAAATTAAGTAGAGAATCTAGAGTTCGTCGTAGCATGCTTGCTGGTATTACTAAAGATGTTATTATGAACGAATCTGTTGTAACAACTGAAGCTCGCGCTAAGGAAGTTCGTAAATTTGTTGATAAAATGATAACTTATGGTAAAAGAGGAACTTTGGTGTCTCGTCGTAAAGCCCTAGCTTTCTTACATAACGATAAAGAAGTTGTTAATAAAGTATTTAATGATTTAGCTAAACGTTATGAAACAAGAAATGGTGGCTATACAAGAATTATTAAATTAAAAGAAAGAATCGGCGACGATGCTTTAGAAGTAAAATTAGAACTAGTTTAGTTCTTTTTTTATTATCCAATTTTTGCTTTTTCGTTTGCAAAAGTGTCAAAATATAAAAGTTTTGCAAACACACTTGCAAAACTTTAGAAAAAAGTAATTTATTCTTCTTTTAATTTAGCTAATTCTTGGTTCATTAATTCTACTGCTCGTGCTAATCTATCGACATCACTTTTGTCAGCTTTTTCTTGATTTTTCTTATAGTGATTATTCGCATCACTTTTAATATTACTGCCCTCATTATTAGAGTATCTAGCATTAATAAGTTGTTGTTGAGCGGCAGTTGTTAATAGAACTTGTCCCACTAAAATAAGCCAGTTTCCAATTGAGTTAAGTTCGTTAGCATTGAAGTCATCTTCAATGATTAAACCAACAATGCAACCAATTGCACTAAATAGTTCAGGATTTGTATTAGGTGGGAACTTGTGCATAATCTCGCCTCATATTAATTATATTTTCTGGTGATTAATATTATTGCATTAACTTTGAGAATATGTTATTATTTTAATAGTATAGAATAAGGGAGTGCTCTATGAAGAACAATACTAAACGAGCTATAATGGTAAGAGTTGGATATTTAGAAGACATGGCTTCACTAGAAGATTTAAGTATTAATGCTTTGTTACTAGAAATGTCAGACTTAGACAATCAAATTCAAACGCTTAAAAGTGATATTGAGAACTCAACCCCAAATGAAGCAGATTATAATGAAGCCAAAAGTCCTTATCAAGTTTCTTTAGCGGCAAGAAGAGCCGAATTAAATAGATATCAAGTTCGTTTAGATGAAATAAATAGCAAATTAGAAGAAGAAAAATCCGAGTTAAATAGAGTTATCCTAGAAGAGCAAAAATTAATAGAAGAAAAAGATAAAATAGATAAATTTGTTGTTGTATTAGATGGATATAAAAAACGTCGTGAACTTAAAAGTTATGCGGAAAGTAATGTAGAAGAAAAAGATAATATCTATGCTAAATTAGAAGAAACTAAAAATAGTAAAGTGAGAATTCAAAACTCTATTAATTTATTAATAGAAGATAAAGATGATATTTTAGAAAGCATTAATAATTGTGAAGAAGAAATTGAACGTCTAGAGTTAACTCTTGCTTCCAATAAAGAATTAGAAGATGCTCCATCTATTAAACAAAAGAAAGACCGTTTAGCTAGTGATAAACAAGAATTAGCTAAGTTAGAAGCAAGAAAAAAAGAAATTATAGAATCTCCTGAATATCTAGCCTATGAAATTGGCGAATTATTGGATGCTAAAGCTGATTATAATTTAATAAAATCTAAAGTTATAGAATTATATGATTTGGTTCGTTCTAAACCTTTTATGTCGATTGTAATTCGTAATGGGGAAGTTAAACCATTACAAGAAAAATATGCCGATTTAGAACAATCAATGAAAGATTTAAAAAATGCGATATCTAAAGAAAGTTATGTTTTAAAATCTTTACCATCTGAAGATAGTCGTTTATCTGACTTAGAGAAATTAATTAATAGTAAAAATAATCAAATAGGTGTTTTAAAAGAATTAATTGAAAGCAATAATAATGTTATTCTTATTCTCTTACGTCAACACCGCGATTTACAAGCGGAATATAATAAAGAAATGAGTGCTTCTTTAGATTATTTAGAACAAAGTGCTAAGTTAGATAAAATTACGCGTAGTAAGATGAAAGCTGATTATACTCAACATCAAAATACTTTAGCAGAGCAAAAAGAGATTATTGGTAATTATCCAGTAGATGTTGAAGCTATAATTCAAACTAATAGAGAGTTACAAAATTTAATTTCTAAATATGAAGAAGAAATTGAAAATTATAAACAAGAAATGAAAAGTTTAATGGCTCATAAAAAAGCTCGTAAACCAATAAAAAATTATATTTTAAGAGCATCTCATGAAAAGAAATTACAATTATTAAAAGATGAAAAAGTATATCTAAGTAAAAGATTGAAATATCAAAATTATACACCAACGCAATTAAAAAATGATATTTTTGATGGTTTAAAAATCATGTATGCTGATGAGCTAAAACAAGAAAAGAAAGCTCCTAAAAAGGAAGAAGTTAAAGCTCCTTTAGAAAGTCAATCAATTGAAGTAACACCATTAGAAAAAGTTGCTCCTGTTAAAGAAGAGGTGCCTACTAAAGAAGAAATAAAAACGGAAGTTGATAGCTTTGATGTTATTGGCGATTTACTTAATAAAATAGACCTTCAAAATAATAAAAAAACTCAAGAAAAAGAAGAAGTAGAAGAAAAACCAATAGACCTTGATATTAATATGGAAGAAACAGTTGCTAAGGTTCAAGCTAAAAAAGGCGAAAAAGAACCAGTAATGGTTTCTACTAAAAATATCGGTGTTGATTTGAGTAATGATTTAGAGACTTTAAATCAAAAAGCTCAAGAAGAAGCTTCTGAAAAGTTAGAAATAACAAATAAGGAACCAGAAAAGGAAATAGATAAATTAATTTTTGCACCAATTGAAAAGCAAGAAGAAAAAAAAGAGGCTCCTAAATATAAAGTGGTTGGTATTGTTCCTCTTGTTGCTAATTCAAATGTAGAAGCAAAACAAACTGAAAGTCCAAAATATAAAGTTGTAGGTGTTGAACCAATTAAGAAAGATACTAACAATTTTAATCAAGACCAAATATATGATGGCTTGATATATAGACCATTTGAACAAGAACCAGCAGTATTAACTAGAGCAGCGTAGAAATAGAAAGGATAAAAAGGGATATGGAAATTACAAAAGATACAATTGTATCACTAGAAAATGGTGATAGATATATTATTGATAATATTACTTTCTATGGCGGTATTAAATATGCTTTAGCTCATAAAGAAAATGCTTTAGATAAGATAGTTATGGAAGAAATACTTGAAAATAATGAATTGTATGTAAGACAAGTAATGGATACAGAATTAATTGAAATATTAATGAGGATATTAGAAGGTTAATATCCTTTTTATATTGCTTAAGTTCTTAAATTTTTGTATAATTTTATAGAAGGAGTGAATAAAAAATGGAATTAAAAGGAAGTAAAACTGAAAGTAATTTAATGGCCGCTTTTGCTGGAGAAAGTCAAGCTCGTAACAAGTACACTTACTTTGCTTCAAAAGCGAGAAAAGAAGGATATGAACAAATAGCTGCTATTTTTGAAGAAACAGCTAATAATGAAAAAGAACATGCTAAATTATGGTTTAAAGCTTTAAATGGAGGCGATATTCCTTCCACATTAGATAACCTAAAAGCTGCAGCTGAAGGGGAAAATTATGAGTGGACAGATATGTATGCTGAATTTGCTAAAACTGCCAAAGAAGAAGGATTTGATGAAATTGCTTTCCTATTTGAAAGTGTTGGAGCAATTGAAAAACATCATGAAGAACGTTATCTAAAATTAGTTGGTAATATTGAAAATAATTTAGTATTTAAAAAAGGTGAAGAAACTGTTTGGATATGCCGTAACTGTGGTCATGTTTACGTAGGTACAGAAGCCTTAAAAGTTTGCCCAGTTTGTAAACATCCAGAAAGTTTCATGGAATTAAAAGCTGAAAATTATTAAAAGTTCTTTATAGAACTTTTTTTCTTTATACTTTTATGTTAGAATAAAGGGCAAATTTGGTGATAGTATGAAAAAATATTTTAATAAAGAGATGTGTGCCCGCTGTAAAGGTGCTTGTTGTAAAGAAATGGGTTGTGTTTATCTTCCTAGTGATTTTGAAAGTTTGGAATTTGATTATTTAAAAGGTCTTTTAGATCAAGGTAAAATATCTATTTCTGGGCAACCGTTTAATGGTTTTTATGGTGATGATTGGTCATATCTTTTATATTTAAGGGCGAGAAATGTTAATAGTCCAATTGTTGATTTATTCTCAAAAGGTGGCCCATGCATAAACTTGACGGATGAGGGTTGCTCTATTACTAATATAAATGAACGCCCATCTTTAGGATTAACTGTTGAGCCGCGTCAAATCGGCGGGCCTTGTCATCAACATTATACTAATGATTTTTCTTGGATGGATTATGATAATGTGTTAAAGCAATTATTAGAGTATTATTCTAATAAATCATTTCAAGAAGTTTTAATTGCGCAAGTAAAAGAGATGTTTTTTAGAATAGATAAAAAGCTTAAAAATCAAGAACAAGTATTTAATTTTGAAAAGTTTTATTTTAAATGGTATAGAGAAATTATGGTTAATAAACCTTTATATGAAATAGAAGAAATTAAGTATTTACTAAAACCTTAAAATTATGGTAGAATAAATTATGTAAAAAGCGAAGATAATGTTATTAAGTATTTAATTAGAGTTCTTCAAAAAGAGATTAAGTAAAAAGCTGAAATTACTTAAAGATAAACTAATTAAAGAAATTCAAACATTGGAGTTTTATCGTTATAAGAGCGTTAATCTTAAAAAAGAGCTAGATATTCTAGAATAAGGGTGGTACCGCGCGATAAAGCGTCCCTTTGTTTTAGAATTTTTTTATTGGAGGGAAAATGATGCAAGAAGAATTAAAAAAATTAGTATCAAATGCTTTAAGTGATATTAAAGGAGCTTTAAAAGAAAGTGAACTTTTAAATATTAAAGCAAAATATTTAGGAAAGAAAAGTAAAATAGCTGAGCTCATGAGTGGACTTAAGGATATGAGTATTGAAGATAAAAAACAATATGGTTCTTTATTTAATAAAATCAAAAAAGATTTAGAAAATAAAATAAGTGAACGTATTGCTGAAGTTAATGTTAGTAGTGATATATCTTTTGATGAAACTTTACCTGTTACAGCTCATCTAGGCTCATTACATCCTGTTACGATTGTTACTAAAGAAGTAACTGATATTTTAAGAAGAATGGGATTTAGTGTTGTAAGTGGGCCTGAAATGGAAACTGAGTATTTTAATTTTGAAGCTTTAAATATTCCCGAAAGTCATCCTGCGCGTGATATGCAAGATACTTATTGGTTAGATAATGGTAAATTACTTCGTACCCATACATCTCCTAACCAAGTTCATGCGATGCAAAAATATGGAGCTCCAATTAAGATATGTGCTCCAGGAAGATGTTTCCGTAATGAAGATTTAGATGCTTCGCATGAAAATACTTTCTTCCAAGTAGAAGGTATGGTTATTGATAAAAATATTTCAATTGGTAACTTGATGTATACAATGAAAGAATTATTATCAGCAATTTTTAAAACCGATGTTGATGTGCGTGTTCGTCCAGGCTTTTTCCCTTTTGTAGAGCCAGGAGTAGAAATTGATTGTAGTTGTCTTATTTGTGGAGGTAAAGGTTGTCCAACTTGTAAAAATAGTGGTTGGATAGAGTTATGCCCAGGAGGTATGATTCACCCTAACGTTTTAAAAGAAAGTGGTATTGACCCTGAAGAATATACAGGTTTTGCTTTTGGCTTAGGAATTACAAGACTAGCTATGATGAAATATAAAATTGATGATATTCGTATTTTAAATTCAGGTGACTTGCGTGCCTTAGATAAATTTAATGTAGAGTAGGTGAAGATATGTTAATTTCATGTAATAGACTTAAAAATTATATTAAAAATAGTGAAAAGATTGACTGGTTTAGTATTTGGGATAAGTTTACGATAAGAACCGCCGAGGTTGAAGGCGTAACAGTTAAGGGTAAAGATATCGATGGTGTTGTTGTCGCCCAAATTATCGAGTGTGAAAAAGTTCCAGATTCTAAAAAACTTCATAAATTACTTGTTGATAATGGTAAAGAAAAATTACAAATTATTTGTGGTGCCCCTAATGTTAAAGTTGGTATGAAAGCTCCCTTAGTAAATGTTGGTGGCCATGTCGGCGGGTTTAAAATAACATCACGTAAATTGGCTGGTTTAGAAAGCTTCGGAATGATGTGTAGTGCCGAAGAATTAGGCTTTGCTGATAGCAGTGAAGGTATTTTAGAACTTCCAAATGATTATGTAGTAGGGAAAGATATTAAAGAATATTTACCTTTAGAAGATATTATTGTCGAAATAGATAATAAATCCTTAACTAATCGTCCAGACTTATGGGGACATTATGGAATAGCACGCGAGATAGCAGCAATCACTTCTCATGAACTTTTACCTTTAGAATTAAGTGAAATTCCTAACAATAAAAAAGATTTAGATATTCGTATTAAAAATCCTTTATGTTTAAGATATACTGGTTTAAAAATTGATAATATTAGTACTAATGAAACGCCATTAGATATGCAAATATTCTTATATTATACTGGTATGCGTAGTATTTCTTTAATTGTTGACTTAACTAACTATTTAATGTTAGAACTTGGTCAACCAATGCATGCTTTTGATGCTCGTAAAGTAAATAGTATTGAAATTGATACAGCTAAAGATGGAGATAAGTTCTATACTTTAGATAATGTAGAACGTACTTTAAATTCTCATACGTTAATGATTAAGAAAAATAAAGATTACTTTGCTGTAGCAGGGGTTATGGGTGGACTTGATAGTGAAATTTTAGAAGATACAACATCCATTATTTTAGAATCTGCTACTTTTGATGCTGCTAGTGTTAGAAGAACTGCAACCTTTTTAGGACTTAGAACAGAAGCTTCAGCTCGTTATGAAAAATCTTTAGACCCTAATATGACTATTATTGCCACTAAAAGATTTGCTAAACTATTAAAAGATATTGATAAAGAAATTGAATTTACTTCCAATATAACTGATGTTTATCCTAATCCTTTAAAAGAAAAAAAGATTACCTTAAAAAAAGCAACCTTAAAAAAATATATGAGTGTTGATATCTCTGCGGAATTTATTGATAAAATTTTAACAACTTTAGGTTTTAAAGTTAAAGAGAAAAAAGATAGTTTTGATATTACAGTCCCTACTTATAGAGCAACTAAAGATATCTCTTTAGAAGCAGATTTAATTGAAGAAATTGCCCGTATGTATGGCTATGAAAATATTCGTCCTGAACCTTTAAAATTAGAACTTACTTTTGATGAGTTAGAAACAATTGGTTCTAAAGAATATGAAGTAAAAAGACTTTTAGCGACCAAGTTTGCTTTAAATGAAGTTCATACTTATCTTTGGTATAAAACAGCCTTTTTAAATAAGTTAGGTATTGAAAAAGATAATATTAAATTATTAGGCAAAAGTGAAGATAATATTTTAAGAGATGACTTAGCTCTTTCCTTAATTGAAGTTGCGAAAAATAATTTAAAATATCAAAATAAAGTAGGTATCTTTGAAATTGGGACAGAATTTATTGAAGGAGAAAATAAAAGAGCTTTAGCGATTGTTTTAGCTGATAATGTTAAAAATGTTGAAGAAAACTTTTACAAATTAAAAGAAATAGTTATTACAATTTTTAAAACCTTCTATAACCTAGATGTTACTTTTAAAAAGAGTAAAGAGTTTACCTATTATAATGATAATTTAAGTTTTTCTATCTATAATGGTAAAGATATAATTGGTAATATATGTGTTTTAAAAAGCGAAAAAGCTAGTAGTTTAGCAAAAAAGAAATGCTTCTTAAAAGCTACTATTGATTTTGATAAATATGTCTTACTTAATAAAAAAGAATATTTATATGAAAATATTAGTAAATATCCAACGGTTAGTTTAGATTATACAATTATTATGGCAAAACAAGAAAAATATGAAACAATTGCCAAAACTTTAAAAGAATTTAAAAGTCCAATTATTAAATCACTACAATTTATTGATAGATATGTAGGAGAAAAAGAAAATAAATATACGATTAGATATATTGTTGGTAGTGATGAAGCAACTTTAACTTCTGAAGAGCTACAAGATTTTAAAGAAAAATTTATTAATCACATAAAAAAAGATGGCCTTTCTATTATGGAATAGCCATTTTTTTATATTATATTACTTTCTGTAGTTTTTTCTTGGTTAGAACATTTTAGAAATACTTCTACTTTATTATTTCTTCTTATAGCATAACTATTATTAGTATCACAATAACGACCATTTTCATCAACGAATTGTAGAAGCATTTTTTTATTAACCATTTCTTTTAAAGTTATTTTTTCTTGGACATCTTGTTCTTTATAATAATTTTTTGCCACATTTAACATAGTATTAATATTATCTTCAAAATAGTTGGTATTTTTTAAATTGTTTTTAGGTTTAATGAGTAAAATTACAAAGATAATAGCAAATAAAACAAAAGCTACTATTATTCCTTTTTTGAACTTATCGCCCCAATTTATAGTATATTCTACTTCATCGTACATACAATCACCCTTTTTTCTTAAGGCAATATAATACTACATTTGCTTTTTTATGTCAAATGTGTTATTATTTTCGCACGGGGTAGCTTGGTTTCGACAGAATATTTGGAGATGTGAGTGCAAGTGGTAGGCATACCTTAAATGCATTTTAAAATTAAATGACGAAACTGAATATGGTTTCGCTTCTTTTGCTCCTGTAGCAGCCTAATCTAATTTAGGTATAAGAAGCTCTTCTAGTTAATCTTTCTTACGGGTTAATTTAGGGGATTATATTAGTAAGATATATTATTAAAATTGTTTAGGTTTTAATAATGAATTTTTACTAAACTATGTTATTAAACTTGGTGTGTTAGATCCGATTTAGTAACTAAATTTAATTCTAACTAAACTTGTAGGACTTGCATTAGCCTTTATTTTGGACAGGGGTTCAATTCCCCTCTACTCCACCAAATTGATATCAAACTCGGAAAATTCGAGATTAAATATAAAAACTACTCTCAAATGAAATTGAAAGTAGTTTTATTTTGTCAATTTAGAAAACACACTTGCATATTGACTATCAATATGCGTATATAATTTTACCATCTATTATTTTGAATTAATAAATCTTTTGGCAAATCAAATAATTCATTATGTTGAACATTAATAATTTTATTGGCAATATCAAAAATGCTATAAATAGATAATTCTTCAAAATTATTAACTTTTTCTTTAATTAAATTCCAAATTTTATCACTTCTTATTAAGTCTAGAGTTTTATACCCCTTTTCAGTTAAGCCTTTAACTTTGTTGTCTCTAAATAAATCATTATCATCATAACTAGCTTTATCAAGGATAGTTATATAATGTTCCTTATTAAACAAAGTTACTATATTTAAAACATCTTCAATAGAAAAATCTGATATTTTTTCTTGTAATTTTGCAACAGTTAAAGTTTCACCATAAGGAATCTTTTCAACTTCAAATAAAATTTTTCTTGCACAATCATTGTTTATTTTCAAAATCTATCTCCTCCTAATTAAAATTGTACCAAATTTCTAACGAAAAGTCTTTATCTTTAAAAAATATTGCAAAATAAAAAGTGTTAGATTATTATA
>CANQEJ010000008.1 GCA_947594925.1 uncultured Bacilli bacterium | reverse complement strand
ATTTTAAACTTCTCAAATTACGAGAAGTTTTTTCATGTCAACCAAAAACTTTCTGCTTTACAACAAACCGGGGGGGGTATAATGGACTTAGATGTAAAGATAGGAAGGAATAAATGTAATGAAGGAAAGAAAACGTAAAATAACAATAATAACTGTAATAGGAGTAATGTTGATACTCGCAATAACAACATTTACCTATGCTATATGGAGTAGAACACATATTCAAACAGGAGTAAATAAAAATACATATGCTTGTTTTGAAATAAGTTACGCAGAGACTAATGGAAATGGAATATCAATACAAAATGGATATCCTCAAAAAGATGAAGATGGCTTAAAAAATGAACCATATGAAGTACAAATTACAAATAAGTGTGATACAGTGTCAACATATAATGTAATACTAAATAAAGAACAAGGTTCGACTTTAAAAGATGAACACTTAAAGGTTGCAGTAGATAACGATTATAAGTTACTATCACAAGCTACACCAACCACAAAAAGAGAAATATCAGGATTTAGTAATGAAGCATCATATATAATAGGAACAGGAGTAGTAGGTCCAAAACAAACTAAGATAGTAAAAATCAGAAGTTGGATGGATAAAGATACATCAGAAACAGAGGGTGAGAATAAAAGCTTTACATTTAAAATAACAATCGAAACAGGAGCTGGAGTAGGCGATTTAAAAACAAAAATATTTGGAAAAGAATATGCTGTAATAACAGAAGAACCAGACTTTAGTAAAGGTTATCCAAATTCATCATCAGGAAGTGATAAGAGTGGACTATATTTATCATTTGATGATGAAGGACCAAGTTATTACTTTAGAGGAAATGTAGAAAATAATTATGTTCAACTAGGCACAAATAAGGAAAACGCATACCTATATATGGTAGGTCATGACCAATCTATGGCTACAGTATATGGTTCATATGACGCTGCCGAAAATGATTGTAATAATAATTATGAAATAGATTATGAATATGGTTCTGCTCAAGAGTGTATTGAAGATATTCAGTCTGAGCCTATGCAAACATCAAATCAACCAATAATGTGGCGTATTGTTCGAATAAATGGAGATGGAACAATAAGACTTGTAACAGATAACCCCGTTGGTGGGTCAGCGTTTAATGAAACATATAATGGATATCAGTATGTAGGATATACGTATGAAAATAGTGAACCTTGTACGCATGATAAACCATGTTCAAGCGATTATAGCGGAAATAGTTGGACTAACTCAGAAAACATGGGAACTAATTCCACTATAAAAGGTTACTTAGAGGATTGGTATAATACGACTTTAAAAGATTTCAATGATAAAATAGCCTTAACAAGTTTTTGCAACGATACATCATATGGTTCTGGAAGTGAAAGCAGTACGTTATATTATGGTCCATATAAAAGATTAAATACAGATAAAAAACCATCGCTACAATGTCCAGACCCAACAAAACAAAGCGGAAGCGAAAAAAGAAACTATGGTGGAGTATATAAGCTTAAAGTAGGGTTGTTAACAGCAGATGAAATGAATATGGCTGGTATGTCTTATAATGGAGCCACAAGAGATAATTATCTATTAAAATATTTAAAAAACAACGATAAGTATTATTGGTGGATGTGGTCAATGTCGCCTTATAGTGCCCTTTCATCTAACGCCATTGAGTTCTATGGCGGTACTGGCGGGGGCATCAACGACTACCGCGTTTACGATACTGACCATGTCGTTCGTCCAGTTATCAATCTAAATGCTGATACACTAATCACCTCTGGTGACGGGTCTCAAAATAATCCATTTATCGTAGGATAAAATAGCGAATAATGCCAAGACTTTGCTCCGTCAAAGTCTTGGGCAAATTAAAATAAGGTATAAACGTAGTTTGTTTATATAGGGTCAAATCTGAAATATTGAGTTCAAGTTTGCCTGTCGCCTAATAATTCCAACTCGTCTAACGCCAATGAGTTCAATGGCAATAATGGCAACATCAACAACAACAACGTGAACAATACAAACGGCGTTCTGCCAGATTCCTACTAGAATTATTTTGATATAAAAAATTTATATCACTATACCGAGATTTATTGGATAGTATCTAATAAAGAGAGGAAGTAGCCAAAGTAAGAAGAAGTAAATAATAAAAAGACTTTGGAAATCTATAATAATTTAGATTGGAAACAAGATTTGGTCCTTGGGTTATTATTAAACCCTATTAATGGCGAATAGAATAACTCAAAAGACATGATACAGACGTTGTTTCGTCTTCCTTTAAATGTAGGAAGGAGAATATAACTATTGCTGTATCTTAAAAGTGGTATAAACGTGTAAACGTTTATATATAGAAGTGAAAAGATAAAGAGAATTAAAAAAAACTAATAATCTTCGTTATGTATAAGTATTCCTATCTCTTTATCTTTTATTGTGTCTTAAAATAATTATATATATTTAATTGCCACATTTGCGTATTTCACAGCAAGTGTAACAGGAACAGATAGTGCAAGTTCAATCATAGTAAATACAGCAACGATAGGAACAATAACTTATAATGACGGCAATGATATTTCTTTGAAAGATGCATTACCTGGGGCAAAAAGTGCAGATAAAACATTTACTATTAAATCAGAAGGTGGAAGTGGATTTACAAGTGCACCATATACAATTCAATTAGTAGAAATAAGTAATAATATTACTTCGTTATGTATAAGTATTCCTATCTCTTTATCTTTTATTGTGTCTTAAAATAATTATATATATTTAATTGCCACATTTGCGTATTTCACAGCAAGTGTAACAGGAACAGATAGTGCAAGTTCAATCATAGTAAATACAGCAACGATAGGAACAATAACTTATAATGACGGCAATGATATTTCTTTGAAAGATGCATTACCTGGGGCAAAAAGTGCAGATAAAACATTTACTATTAAATCAGAAGGTGGAAGTGGATTTACAAGTGCACCATATACAATTCAATTAGTAGAAATAAGTAATAATATTACTAATGAAGAATTGACATATAGCTTGAGTGGTGTTATTTCTGGTACTACATCTGCATCTGGAACTACAGTTGCAAAAGTTACTGATGGAACAATCACAGAAACTAGTGGTACAAAAAATTTGGGAAATGGAACAATAACTCCTGGAGAAACACATACGTATACTTTCTCAGTAGCATTTAAAGAAACCTATAGTAACCAAGATAGTAATCAAGGAAAATCATTTAGTGCTAAGTTAAATGTTATAACAGGAACAGGAACAACATATTATAATGCTTCAAATACATCTGGAACAACAACTGAACCATCATCAGAAGCAGAATAAAAGAGAATAAAAAACAAAATAAAAAACGAAAGTAAAAAAGTGGCCGTAAAAAAATAAAGAAAAGAAGATAATACTTTTACGGTAAGGCTTTAAAAAAGCTGGCGGTGATGTTATAATTTATTTAGGATAAAAGGGTGTTGTAGAAAGGTTTTTATATGAAAGTTAGTTTAGATGAAGAAAACAGATTTTTAACACCTGATAAGAAACAAGTAGATTTAAAACAAGTATTTAGATATAGTGGTATTAAAGGTGCCTGGTGTTATGAAGATGGTGATGTAACGCCAGATATTATACGAGGATATTCTGATGAAAAGTTAATTAGAATTGGAACATCTACTTTTGCTGATGACCATGGTACTCCAAGTGAACATTATGAAATATCTTTAGAGTTAATTAATACTCCTAAAATATTGAATATGATTTTAAATGACCAACACCAATATACAGCTTGTGAAAGGTCTTTACGTTATACTAAGATTGAACCATGTGATAGTATTTCGGAAATTGAATATGCTTTATATACTAAATGGTATAATATTTTTGTTAAAATTTTTAAAGATAAATACTTAGATTATTTTATGGCTACAAATGCTAATAATGAAAAAAAGGCTTTAAAGGCAATGGGAAAGATTGCTCAAGAAAATGCTCGTAACTTCGTCGGAGTAGGGGTTCAAACTACTTTAGCTTATACAGCACCTTTCTATCAATGGCAAAAAATAGGGGTATTTTTAGAAGAAATGATTAAAAATCCTAATACAGAGTTAAAACAAATTGCGGTTCCGGCGGCAAAAGAATTTGTCCAACAATTAAAAGATTTAAAAGTTTTAGTTAAGTGTGAAGATGTTATTAATTTAAATCCAAAATTAGCTAATAAAATTACCGATAATCGAGAATTATTTTATAAAAATAATAAACAAATTAAACTAAGCATGTTTGCTGAAGATAATAAATTTAGTGGTATTAATAAACCTAATGAATATGGAGCAAGTATTAACTATAATACTTTGATGTCTATTTCGGCATTTGCTCAAAAAATGCGTCATCGTACTTCTTATGATGAGTGTCTTGTTCCTAATGAGTATACCTTTGTAATTCCAGAAATTATTAAGGGTAGTGAATATGAACAAGAATATATAAATGATATGTATAAAGTTAAAGGCAAATATCCGCAAGGGCAAAATTTAAAAGTTAATATTAATTTACCTTTAAATAACTTAATTAATTATATAGGTAAAGAAAGAGCATGCACTAAAGCACAAAGAGAGATATCAGACATTTATATTAATCAAATGTTAAAAGATATTGCTTTAGGTTTAAAAGATAAAGAAGAATATCAAGATTTTTATAATATTTTAGTAAATGATTATTTAGATAAATGTCGTTGTCAATATTCTGATTACAATTGTCCAAGTCCATGTGGTAAACCAAGAACTAGAAGATTGTTTTAAAAGTAAAAGCTACTTTTTTCAAAAAGTAGTTTTTTAATAATGCGTTCTTAATTCATAAATAATAATTTTTTCTTTTTTAAGACCTACCTCTTTATTAAAAAGGGCAAACTCAACAATTACATCTTTTAAATTATGAGATATAATATAATTATAAATAAAATTAAAATGAGGAATTTTATTTAATAAAGCATTATTAAAGATATCTGTTTTAATATTAAATTCTGGTTGTTCTAAGGCATCTCTGACTGATGCTTGTGGACTTGTAGTTAATGTTGCATAAACTTCATTATTGCTTAAGAATTCTATTTCTCCCACTAATAACTGGTTGTCTACGTAATTTATAGAACTTACATTTATAGTAAATAAATTATAATCATTTATTTCTTCTGAAACTTTGTCAAAATCAACTTTTAATTTAAATATGCCGCCAGCTTTAGATTTATCTCTAATAGCATAATATTTAGCAGGATAGTGTTTTAAAAATTCTTCCACTTTAGATTTTTCATCATTATTAAATAATTGTTCTGGAAATTTGTTTAGTCCTAAATCATTAATTGCTTTAATACTTTGTAATTTATTTTTAATTATCATATTTTTTCCTCCCATGTTTGTTATTGGAATTTTTAAATTGAAATAAATTTAATTATACTAGAAAAGTTTAAGTCTTTTACAACTGATTATTTGACATAATAATTAAATAGTGTATAATAGGGGTACTAATTGATATTCAGTTGATATTATTTGATTGCATTTTAATATTAAATTGATATATAATATTAGTAGGAAGGATATTATTTATTCTATCCTCATAATTTTATAAAACATGAAAAAGAGATATAATCTTTTGGCGTAGATGTATCTCCACTATGGTTATCACCTAATCAAATAGGTGTTTTTATTTTTTTAAAATGATAGCTAATGCTATGATGATAAAGAAAATTAAAGCAAGTATAATTGCAAAAGCAATTATAAATTCCATACCATTAATGTCGAATTAAAATTATATGCTAGCATCTTATCACCCCCTCAACATATAAAGTCGTGGAGGCACACCTATAAAATTATATCTCTATAAATAATTATAATACACAAATCGAAAATTGTCGAACAAATATACTTTTTTTAAAATAAAAAATTTGCTATTAAAGCAAATAATTTAACAAATATGGTGTCCTGAGGGGGATTCGAACCCTCGACCGTACGCTTAGAAGGCGTATGCTCTATCCAGCTGAGCTATCAGGACAGCAAGCTTTCGTAAAATGATTATAAACCATTTTAGTTAGATTTTCAAGCATTTATCGAGCATTTATCAATTTCTTTGTCATTGACTAAAAATACAATCTCATCAATATCTAAATTATCCTTAATAGATAAAGATATAGTATATTTAACTTCTTCTTTAATTTTATTTTTTTCTAAATCACTAAATAAGTTTTCATTAAAAGATAAATTAATACTATTTTCTTTAATTTCATAATCTTGTAACTCCGCGTTGGCTTTTAAGTAACTCATAAGATTAGTTTGATAAATAGGGTTACTTTTAAGTTCACTAATAATTACTTCCACTTTGTCTCTACTATCATTATTTATTTTAGTTATAGGCACATAGTAGTAATTATCAGCAAATTTACTAATATAATAAATAGTTGTTTTAGTAGTGTCCTTATAATTATTTAAATCATAAACTTTATTAATTCCATAACTACGGTCTAGGGTTTCAGGTAACTTCTTTTTAGAATTAGGAAGTTCATTTAAGATATTTCCATCGACAAATAACATTACTTTTTTAACTTCTTTAATACTAGTAAGAGAATAAATAATAGATTCAAGCATTTTCTCTTCATTATCTAAAGAAACATTTAAAATTTCCTTAGAAAAATCAACTTTTAATAAACTATCTTTAAATTCAATATTATTTATTTTCGTATTTTTAGGAATAATAGCTTTAAAACCATTGGGAATATATTCACTTTTTTTACTATTAATTACTAAAGTTTCTAATATTTCTTTGGCTTTTTTGATAGTATCATTATTATTAATAGCAATATCAGTCATAGCTACATAATTATTTTCGTCAATTAAAAAAATATTATTCTTTTTTTCATCCACACTAATATATTTCTTAGTAGTTTCATATCTTTGGTCATTTTTAGTAGGAAATATATATAAAATTCCTAAAATTAATAGGGCACAAGTGGCAATAGTTAATTTTCTTAAAGAAGCGCGTTTTAGCATTTAAATCACCTAATAAATTATATTAATGAGTATTTTAAATATACCAAAATAAAAAAGTCATGAAGACTTTTAAATAGATAATTCCCCTAATTTTATGAGCTCAACAACAGCTTGAGCGCGGCCTTTGACACCAAGTTTTTGCATGGCGTTTGATATATGATTTCTGACTGTTTTTTCACTTATACCAAGAAAATTAGCAATTTCTTTAGTAGATTTATTTAAAACTAGAAGTTCAAATACTTCTTGTTCTCTTACAGTTAGAATATTTTTTTTCATGACTTAACCTCACTTTCAATTTATTACCATATCCATTTTATTTTATGAATAATAGAATATATAAGTGAGAGTTAAAAACCTAAAAAGGGTTAACTTTGAAATTTTACTGTAATATACATTCGGGTTTCAAAACCTTTTTGGACAGTTCTAATAATACTATTTGCTAAGACTTCATCATGTTTTTTATTTGAAATGACAACTTGAACTTGGTCACCTTTAATTTTAACAAAACTTTTTAATTTATGATTTTCTAAAATACTTTTTTCTATTTCTTCTTCTTTTCCTTTATTTTGATTTAATTCTTTTAAAGCTTCATAGGCATCATTTTTTTCTTCTACAGTAGCACTTTCATTTAATAAAACTTCTTGTAGGGTATTCATTTCATTTAAAGTTTCTTCATCGGCTTCTACTCTTAAAGCTGCTAAAACATCACTATCTTTGATTTCGACGGTTTCTTTGGTTTCTTTATTTTCAGTTTTAATAGTTTGTAAAACTTCATCGGGCATTGTTAAGTAATAAATACTTAAAACTAAAATTAAACTAAATAGGGTTAAAAACCATAAATTTTGTTTGTTAATCAATGTTAACACCTCCAATGTATTATAGTAATTATTATGCTAATTTAAAAAAAATATTACTTTTTTAAAAAAATTTGCAAGAAAAAAAAGGAAATTGAAAAGTTATCTATAA
The DNA here is from genome assembly GCA_947594925.1 of uncultured Bacilli bacterium. Lineage (GTDB taxonomy): Bacteria > Bacillota_I > Bacilli_A > RF39 > UBA660 > HGM10766. The sequence goes on along the minus strand of CANQEJ010000008.1, from coordinate 24,248 downwards.
TATATATAATGAAGGGAGGAAAAAATGGCTAAAAATGTTATTGTTAAACAAAGAGATTTGAAAGACTGTGGTGCCTGTTGTCTACTTTCTATTTTAAAATATTATGATGGATATGTTCCTTTAGAAACAATTTTAATGGATACTTATACAACAAGATTAGGCACAACGGCTTTTCATCTTATTGAAACTGCCAAGAAATATGGTTTTGATGCAATGGGTTTGAAAGTAGAAAAAGAAAATCTTAAAGATATCTCTTTTCCAGTTATTGCTCATTGGCAAATGGAAAATCAATATAGTCACTTTGTGGTTATTTATAACTTCAATAAAGAAAAAAATAATTTATTAGTTATGGACCCAGCTAAAGGATTAGTAACTATGAATTTTGATGCTTTTTGTCTTCTTTGGACTAATGTTATTATTAAATTAACCCCCAACTCTAAACTGCCCAAACTAGAAAAATCTAAAAGTATAATCCATTATCTTTTGAAACTAGTCCCAAAGGAAAAGCATCTTATTTCTAAGTTACTTCTTACGAGTGTAATGTTTACCATAGTTAGTATTATTAGTAGTTTTCATTTTAAAATAGCTTTAAATGAAATAACTAACACTAATCTTAGCGCTTTAAAAATATTAATTACGTTCTTTTTAATTTTAGCTATCTTTAAAGTAATATTAAATTATTTAAAAGAATACTATGAAAACTATTTAAATAAAAATATTGATTTACAAGTTATGATACCATTTTTAAATCACCTTTTTTTACTCCCTTTAAATGTTATTAATAATAGAACTACGGGTGAGATTGTTAGTAGAGTTCGAGAGATTAATGCGATTAAAGATTTATTTTCTAAAGTCTTTGTGACAATCTTCCTAGATTTATTATTAAGCATTGCTGCAAGTTTCTTTCTTTATAATATAAACAGCAAATTATTTTTACTTCTTTTAATAATTATAGCTTTTTATATTATAGCTGGCTTATTATTTAGTCCTCTTATATATAAGAAAGTAATGCGCAATATCGAGTATGAAGCAGATTTTAATAATGAAGTTATTGAAAAGATTGATAGTTTTCCTACTTTAAAAAATCTTAATCGACCCGATATGATTTTAAAACAGTTAGAATATAAATATTGTTTATTTTTAAAAGATACTTTTAAGTTTAATAAGTTTATTACTTATCATAATTTTGCTAAAAATTTCATTAAAGAAATTGGCATTTGTTTGGTTACCTCTTTTGGCTGTTATTTTATTTTAAAATCACACCTTACTCTCATCGATTTAATAACTTTTAATTCCTTATTAATATATATGTTAGACCCTTTAAAAAATATCATTGATTTATTACCAAAGATAAATTATTTAAAGGCATCATTTAATAAAATTAGTGAATTTATTAATATAAAAGAGGAAAATTTAAAAACTTTAAATGAAAAATTTATACCGGGGGATATTGTTTTTGAAAATTTAAGCTATAGTTATAACCAATATGATTACGTATTTCAGGATTTTAATTTAAAGATAAAAAAGAATACAAAAGTTATGTTTAAAGGAAAATCTGGTTGTGGTAAAAGTACAGCTTGTAAGTTGTTGTTTCGTCTTTATGATATTCAGAAAGGAGCAATTAAAATTAATAATATTAATATTTTAGATTATGGACTTAATACAATACGAAGTAATATTACTTATCTTTCTCAAAAAGAAAAATTATTTTCTGATACTATTTATAATAATATTGTTCTTGACCAAAAAGTTAGTACCGAGCGGTTTAAAACGATTTGTGATATATGTCATTTAGAGGAGGTTGTTAGCAAGAAACCTTTAAGGTATGAAACAATGATTAGTGAACATACAAATAATATTTCTGGAGGAGAAAGACAAAGAATTTTACTGGCGCGGGCTTTAATACGCAAATCAGCGATTTTAATTTTAGACGAAGCTTTAAGTGAAGTACAAACAGATTTAGAAAAGACAATAATAAAAGATATTTGTACAAAGTATAAAGATAAAACTATTATCTATGTGAGCCATCGTAATCATGAAAAGTTATTTGACCAAGTTATTGATTTTGAAAGGCTTTTAAATGGTTGATTATTACCAAAATAACCAAGGTTATTTATTAAGCTTAAAACCCCAAAATTATTTTAGTATTACTCTTATTATTGGGTTAATGTTTATAGGTTTTATAATTTTTAGTTGTCTTTATAAAATAACCGACTATCAAGATAGTAATTTAATAATTACATGTGAAGAGAAATGTTCCTATTACCTTTATAGCTCTTTAAATGATATAAAACAAATGCAAAAAATTAAAAAAATTATTATAGAGAAAAGTAGTTATCCTGTAGCTATAGAAAGTATTGGAGCTTTAGAATATGATGAAGTTTATCAAAGCAATTATCAATTATTAAAACTTAATATCAATTTGCCGAAAAAGTATCAAATAAACAACTTATATCTACCTGTAAAAATCAAAATAAAAGAAGAGAAATTAATTCGTAAAATCTGGAAATTATTATTTTAAAGGAGTTGATATTATTAAACAATTAGATGCAAATGAATTAATGGATATTAATGGTGGTTCTTTATCAGTTGGAGCATGTGCTCTAATTGGGGCAGGGGTAGTTTTTTTAATAGGGGTTATTGATGGTATAGTAAGACCATTAAGTTGTAATAGTTAAAGGAGGAAATATGAAGTTAGAAAAAGAAGAATTAATTAAGGTAGTAGGAGGCGATGGAATATCGGCCACAATGCTTAATGCCATTGTGCACGTTATTGATAGTATTATGGATGTAGGAAGGAGTTTAGGAACTGCTATAAGAAGAATTTATAGTAATAATATATGTTAAAGTTTTTAAAAAATAATAAATTGGTTCAAATTGGTCTATTTATTGTTTTAATTCCTTTATTGTGCTTTGGCTTTAGTGAGCTTTTAACTTTTTTATTAAAAGCTGGCAGAATAGTAGGAACTTTTATCCATAATATTAACTATTAAGTTAAAGAAGAGCAATCTTCTTTTTCTTGTGTCTCTTTTTATTCTGGTTTATAATTAAAAGAGAATAAGGAGGAATAGATGATGAAAAAGAAAAATGGTTTTATTGCTATTTCTGTTATTTATTCCTTTTTTCTATGCTTTGTTTTATTGATGATGGGTCTTTTAGCTAATTATTCTCATGCCCGTTTAATTTTAAGAAAAACTAATTTACCTTTAGTTTTTGAACAAGATAATCGATTATTGACTAAAATTAAAGAAAATTTGCCAGGGGATGCCATTAATGATTTTACTTTACCAGCTGGAAATAATACTAGTGGTTTATATGAAACAAGTGTTGATGATAAAACAAGTTATTATTTTAGAGGTAATGTTGAAAATAACTATGTGAAATTATCTGATACTTCTAGTTTTGTATGGCGCATTGTGCGTATTAATGAAGATAATACCATAAGACTTATTTTAAATTCTAGTATTAGTTCAGGTAGTTATAATCATAACGAAGGTGGAGAAATTATGGCTGCCTATGATAGCAGTACCATTAAAGAAATTCTTGATAATTGGTATAATAATAATTTAGGTTCATTTAATAGAATTATTAAGAGTAATGGAAATTTTTGTAATAATATGAATTTGAATTCTCTTACAGGTAATTTTGCTGGCTATGAAAATATTAGTATGGGTGTTCCATCTTTAGCGTGTTCATCTCCTTTTGCTAGTAAAATAGGTTTGCTTAATGCTGAAGAAGCTAATTTTGCAGGTTTAGCCTTAGAAGGGTCAGCAAGTAATAACTATCTTTCTTTTTCTAGTTCTTATTGGACTATGACCCCAAGCTCTAATGATGGAACCGTTAAAGTTTTCGTTGTTTCTACTAATAATCGTTTAGAAGAAAGTAGTCTTACTGCTACCAATGCAATAAGACCTGTAATTAATTTAATTCAAAATGTCAAAATAATTTCTGGTAGTGGTACTAGTAGTGACCCTTATATTATTGATAGTTAATAGTTTTTGCGAAAAATAGATACTTGTTTCTTGCCTAAGCTTATTAAGAGTGTTATAATACAAGTAGTAATGAAGGGAGGGAAAGATATGACAAAAGTTAGCGTTAAAGATGGTAATATTGATGGTGCTTTAAAAAAGTTTAAAGCTAAAGTTGCAAGAAGTGGTGTCCCTTCAGAAATAAAGAAAAGAAAATTCTATAAAAAACCAGGCATTGTAAAAAGAGAAGAATTAAAAGAAAATATTAAAAATTCACGTAAAAAAAATAAAAGAAGAGATTAAGGTGAAAATATGCTTGAACAAATAAATAATGATTTAAAAGAAGCCTTAAAAAATGGTGATAAGTTTAAATTATCAGTCTTAAGGATGTTAAAATCAAGTATTCAAAGTGAACAAATTAATAAAAAGGGTGAACTTACTGAAGAAGAAATAATTGCTGTTATTAAAAAACAAGTTAAAGTAAGAAAAGCTTCACGAGATGAATATGCCTCTTATAAAAGAGATGATTTAGTAGCTAATTTAAATGCTGAGATTGAAGTTTTAAACTCTTATCTACCTGAAGAATTAAGTGAAGAAGAAATAAATAACATTATAGCTAATGTCTTTGAAGAAGTTAAACCAACTAGTCTTAAAGATATGGGTGTAGTTATGAAAAAGGTAAGTGCTTTAGTAGGTGTTCGAGCAGATATGAGTGAAGTAAGTAAAAAAATTAAAGAAATGTTAACTAAATAGATACTGAAAAGTATCTTTTTTTCATACAATTTTCTAGGGTGATTTATATATGAAACTATGGGAAAATATAAAATCATTTCTTTACGATAAAGATTATTTTATTAGTCTTTTTGATAATTATGTTTATGTTTTTAATTATGTTGATTTATTACATTTTTCTCAAAAAGAGATTAATTTACAAGTAGAAACTTTTAAAGTAGCAATTATTGGGCAAAATTTAAGTATAGTTAAAATGATGGAAAAGGAAATATTAATAGAAGGTAATATTGAACAAGTTTTAAAGATATGTTAAATACCATAAATAAAATAAAAACTCATCAAGTAGAAGTAGCTGTTACTGGTCCTTTTTTAAATCATTTTATTCTTAATCTTTATCGCCAACATATTGCTATTAGTAATCTAAAATATCAAAATGCCGAAACTATAACTTTTACAACTGACTATGAAAATGTTTTAATAATTCAAGATACTTTTACCGATTATCAAATTAAAATTATAAATAATAAAGGAATTTATCGTTTTATTCCTTGGTTAAAACATAATAAAATTTTCTTAATATGTTTACTTTTGGGAATTATTATTTTTAGTTTTTGTCAAAATATAATTGTTAGGGTCGATGTTATTCACTCTGATAAAAAAATTAGAGAATTAGTGACAGAAGAATTAGAAGAAAATAATATTAAAAGATTAACTTTTAAAAAAAGTTATCAAGAATTACAAAAGATTAAAAATAAGATATTAGCTAAATATCCAGATAAACTAGAGTGGATAGAAATAGAAAATGTTGGTATGACTTATAAAGTACGTATTGAAGAAAGAATTATTACGAAGTTTTCAGAAGATAATAACTTTTGTCATATCATCGCTTTAAAAGATGGAATAATTACAAAGATAATTAGCGAAAAAGGGGAAAAACTTAAAGATAAAGGAGATTATGTTAGTAAGGGCGATATTATCATATCTGGTGATATTAAAGCTAATGAAGAGGTTAAAAATAGTTTATGTGCTAAGGGAGAAGTCTATGGTGAAGTTTGGTATACTGTTAATGTAAGTATCCCTCTAAATTATGAAAAAAAGCTTCAAACAGGGCGAAAAAGATGGAATTTAATGTATGATAATGGTAAAGAAAAGCAAACTATTTTTAAAAGTCGTTTTAAAAATTATGAAGTCAAAAATACCAAGTTATTTAGTATTTTAGGTTATTCTTTTTATAAACAAACTGAATTAGAATTAAAAGTAACAAAGGAAAAATATACTCTTAATGAAGCTTTAGAAGAAGCTCTTAAACAAGCGAAAAGTAAGGTTAAATTAAAATTACATGACAAGGAACGTATAATTACCCAAAAAGTTTTGAATAAAAGCGTAAAAAATAGTAAAATGAAAGTGGAGATTTTTGTTTCAGTAGAAGAAAGTATTGGAAAGCAGGTAGAGTATAAGGTATAAACAAGGGTCGTCTTAGAAATGAGGGAGAAAATGATTGAAAATACAGTTATAAAAACTTTGAATAGTATCTGGCCGATGCTAACAATATTCTTAGTTATTCTTGTTTCTGTGCGCATTGCTTATCTTTTTATTAATAAAGAAAAGTTTGTATTTTATAAAGAATTTTTAGCTCTACTATTTATAATATATGGTTTAATGCTATTTGAACTTGTTACCAATCGAGATTTAGGAGGTAGTGGTATTAATTTAATTCCTCTTAAAGAAATCTTACGCTATGATTTTAAAAGTGAATTATTTAAATATAATGTTATTGGTAATTTAGTCATGTTTTTACCTTTTGGTTATTTTGTTTCGCATTATATTAAAGCGAAGAAAGTTAGTCATATTTTTGTTCTAACAGCAATTGCTTCTTTAACTATTGAATTAGTTCAACTCCAAATTGGTAGAGCTTTTGATATTGATGATGTTCTTTTAAATATCGTGGGAGGAATTTGTGGTTTCCTTTTATATATTGGTTTAAATGCGATAAAAAAACATTTACCAGCTATTTTCCAAAAAGATATTTTATATAATATTATATGTGGTTTAATTATTATAGCTATAGCTTATTTTACATTTAAGTATAAAGGATTAGGGTGGTTATTTTGATTGATATTACAATTAATGAAGAATATAAATATAAAGATTATGATTATTTAATTGATGTTTTAAAATTAGGCCTTAAAAGATTAAATATTGATAATGCAACATTTGAAATTACTTTTTGTGATAATGATTTTATTCAAAAAATTAATAGGGAATATCGCCATATTGATAGAGTTACCGATGTAATTTCCTTTGCATTTGAAGATAATGGAAAAATAATGTATAATAAAATACGATTACTGGGGGAAATTTATATATCTATACCAAAAATGCAAGAACAAGCTAAGGCTTATGGCCATAGTGAAAAAAGAGAATTATCTTTTTTAGCTGTGCATGGTATGCTTCATCTTTTAGGATATGACCATATACAAAAAGAAGATGAAGAGGTTATGTTTAATTTACAGGAGTTGATTTTAAATGACGCAAATATCCCGAAGTGATATCAAGAAAAAAGGATTTAAAAGATTTTTAAAAAGTTTTAAATATTCCATTGAAGGTTTAAAATATGCTTATAAAAATGAACAAAGTTTATTAATTCATTTTATTGCAACAGTTCTAGCGATAATTTTAGGTATTATATTTAAAATTAGTCATATGGAGTGGGCAGTTCTTTGTATTGCTTTAGGAGTTGTTTTAGCTTCTGAACTAATTAATACGGCTATTGAAGCTACTGTCGATTTAATTACCTTAGAAATAAATCCTTTAGCTAAGATTGCTAAAGACTGTGGTTCGGCAGCAACCTTTGTCTTTTCGATGATTGCTGCTGTTATTGGCATAATTATTTTTATTCCTAAAATTATGAGTATGTTTCATTTAATCTAAGACTTTAAGTCTTTTTTTAATTTTCAAAAATGCTAATCTATGTTAAAATTATTTAAAGAAGTGAGGGTGAAAGTTATGAAAAGTGGGTTCGTTAGTTTAATTGGTCGACCTAATGTCGGCAAGAGTACGCTTTTAAATTCTTTGATAAATGCCAAACTTGCCATAACATCTAGTAAACCTCAAACAACTCGTAACATTATTGAAGGAGTTTATAATGCTCCTAATACCCAAATTGTTTTTGTGGATACTCCCGGTATTCATAAACCCATCAATAAATTAGGCAAGATTTTAAATAAACAAGCTTTATCTCTAGTTAAAGATGTCGATGTTATTTTATTTTTAGTTGATGCTAGTGAATATTTAGGTAAAGGCGACAAATACGTTATGAGTACTTTAAAACAAAACGATATTCCGGTAATCTTAGTTTTAAATAAAATTGATAAAATATCTGATGAACAAATCATGTATAAAATAAATGAATATAAAGACGAATATCCTTTCGCTGAAATAATACCTATCTCGGCCTTAAAAAAAGATAATACGGACCGTTTAATTAAAATAATTTTAAAATATTTAAAAGATAATACTAAATATTTTGAAGATGATTATTTAACTAGTAATTCTGTTAGTTTTATGGTTAGTGAATATGTTAGAGAAAAGATATTAATGTTAACAGAAGAAGAAGTCCCGCATAGTGTTACTTGTCTTACTACGGAATTTAAAGAAAACTCTAAATTAGCTAAAATCGCTGTTGATATTATTGTCGATAGAGAATCTTTGAAAAAGATTATTATAGGTAAAAATGGTAGTATGCTTAAAACAATAGGTATCGAGGCGCGCAAGGATATTGAAAAACTTTTAGGTAAACAAGTTTATTTAGAACTATTTGTTAAAGTAATTCCTAATTGGAAAGATAAAGAAAGATATATAAAAGAATTAGGTTTTAAAGATTTTGAATAAAAATTTCCAAAACAATCCATGATAAAAATAGAAAAAGAAAGGATTGTTTAATAATGGAGAAAAAAGAAGCTTGGGAAATGTTTAAAAAAACAGGCAAAATTGAATATTATTTAGAATATAAAAGAAAATAAAAGAAAAGTAGTGAATATATGCAGAAGATGGTTGAGGGTTTTATTGTTAAAGAAATTCCCTATAAAGAAACAAGTAAAATTATCAATGTTTATACAAAAGAATATGGTATAATCGGGATGATTGCCAAGGGTGCTAAAAACATCAAAAATCCTTTACGAGCTTTAACTACAAAATTTACTTATGGACGTTTTAATATTAACTATAAAGAAAATAAATTATCTACAATTTTAAGTATTGATATTATTAATGATTTAAGTAATATTAAAACTGATTTAACTTTAATAAGTTATACTACTTATATTACGGAACTGGTTATGCAAGTAGTAAAGCAAAGTCTAGACTCAACTGTCTATAACATTTTTATCAACACCATTTTAAAACTCAACCAAGGTTTAGACCCCGCGATTTTAACTAATATACTAGAAATAAAAATGTTAGATTACCTAGGTGTATCTTTAAATTTAGATTCTTGTAATAAATGTGGCAGTACTAAAGATATTGTAACTATTGATGGAGATATTGGTGGTTATGTTTGTAAAAATTGTTTAACTAATCAATTTATTGTTAAACCTAATACAATAAAAATGTTACGCATGTATTATTATGTCGATATTAAAAGTATTAGTGATTTAAAAATAAAAGAAGAAACTAAAAGAGAGATTAACACTTTTTTAAATCGCTATTATGAAAGATATACTGGTCTTTATTTAAAAAGCAAAGATTTTTTAAATAAGATAAAAGAACTAGATAACTAGTTTTTTTATTGCCAAAATTTCTTTTATGCTATAAAATAGTACCAATTAGTAAGAAGGTGTAATTATGCTAATAAAGACAAAAATAGCTAGTAATTTAATAAATATGATTAAAGAAGAAGAAATTAATACTTTTGATTTACATAATCTTTTAGAAACAATAAATCATATGAAGAAAAGAGCTTTTAATGATGCTTTTGCTCCTATGTGGTTTTATAAATACTTACAAGCTAAATCTCTTAATATAGGAACTAGATGGCAAGATTTAATTCATAAAAAGAAATTATCTTTAATTAATGATGTCCATATGGATATTTTAATGCAAATAAGAAATTTAGATTTACTTGAATTATTAGATCAATATAATATATTAAAAAGTATTGTTTTAGATATGAGCGAAAAAGAGTTAGAAGATATTATGAGCTTTTTAGATTATATTAAAGATAATATAAATGTTATAGATAAATACCTAGATAATTTAGCTTATCTTTTAAAAACATTTCCTCATTTTAATTTAAAACCCCAAGAAAATTTAAATAGAGAAGGTTGTTTCATATTAGAACCAAATCGAAAATCCGGAATTATTACCGATGGTAATATGCAATTTAAATATGGTTTTGAACAAAGTATTTATGCTTATAATCTAACTTCAGCTAATATTGTTATTGAATATGAATCTTATGGAGAAGGTTTAATTGATAAAAGAAATGTTATCATAAGTGATTTAGACTTTATAAAAGGCTATGTTCCTAAAAATGAAAAAGAGTTTTTAAAAATGGCTGAAAAACCGCAGATACCTTATCAATATTTTGCTAAAATTCAAAAACAAATAGATGCATTAAGAAAAGAATATGAACTTTTAGAGGAAAGCAAAGCTTTATTTTTAGAACAGAAAAAATATTTAGAAAGTCAATACGTTGCTAGGGAAGAAGAAGTTCTTGCTAACTTAAAACAAAAATATGAACAAAACTTTATGGCTGTCTCTAAACGAACTAATATTAATGATACCCAATTAGAAAAAGCTATTTGTTTAACTTATCAAAATAAATCTTAAGGAGGAAAAAGATGCCTAAAGAATATGTTAAACTGTTCCTTGCTGATGATATCGTAACTTACATAACTAAGGAAAGTGATATAAAGCTTGTAAAAGCAAGTAACTACGTAGGTAAAAATTTATATTATCTTAAAAAAGAAGATGTTAGTTACTTAAAACTTTTAATAAAAAAATATCAAAGTGATATAAAACAAACTGTTGCAGCATTATATCGTAAGAAAAATAAAAATTCCCGTCTTTTAATGATTAATTAACTTAGGCAAAAAAGCTTAAGTTTTTTATTTGACAAAATAATGTCAAATATTGAGAAATTTTGAAAAAAAAGTTAAAGAATATTTACAAAAAATATAGTTTAGGGTATTATTTAATTAAGCAGTGGTACATTGTGGAAGAAAGTGGGGGATTTAAATGTTCATGGGTGAATATCATCATAACCTTGATGAAAAAGGTCGTTTGATAATTCCTGCTAAGTTTCGCGAGACTTTAGGAGATAAATTCATTATTACCCGTGGAATAGAGAAGTGTTTATATATTTATTCCCAAGCAGATTGGGAAAAAATAGTTAAGAAATTAAACACTTTACCATTTACAAAAAAAGATGCTCGTATCTTTGTAAGGTCCTTCTTTTCTGGTGCTGCTTTAATTGAAGTCGATCGTCAAGGTCGTATAAATATTGCCTCCCCACTCGTTGGTCATGCCGGTTTAACAAAAGAGTGTGTTATAATCGGCGCCAACGATAGAATTGAAGTTTGGGATAAAGCTTCTTGGGATGCTTTCTTAAATGACAATGCCGAGAAACTCGAAGATATTGCCGAAAATCTTTTTATGGAAGTTGATTTTTAATGTTACACTATAGCGTATTATTAAAAGAGGCAATTAGTAATTTAAATATCAAAGAAGATGGCTTGTATATTGATGCCACAATGGGATATGCAGGACATAGTAAAGAAATATTAAAAAAATTAAAAAGGGGCTTCTTATTCGCCTTTGATGCTGATAGCGAAGCAATTAAGTATTCTGATAAAGTTTTATCAGAAATTGGGGGGAACTATAAAATCTTTCATGCTAACTTTAAAGATATGCAAACAGTTTTAGCTAAAGAAAATATAGAATTGGTTGATGGAATATTATTTGATTTAGGCTTTTCTAGTCCGCAAATTGATAACGAAGAGCGTGGTTTTAGTTTTATGCATGATGCACCTTTAGATATGCGTATGGATAAAGATAAACCATTTAGTGCTTATGAAGTTGTTAATGAATATTCTAAAGAGGACCTGGCCCGTATATTTTTTACTTATGGGGAAGAAAAGCTATCTAAAGTTATTGCTTTAAAAATAGAAGAAGAAAGAAAAAAGCAAAGTATTAAAACAACTTTAGAATTAGTCGAAATTATTAAAAAAGCAGTGGGAGCAAATTACTTTTTTAAAAACCATCCCGAAAGAAAAATCTTTCAAGCCATTAGAATTGAAGTTAATGGGGAACTTGAGGCTTTAGAAAAAGTGCTACCCGATGCGATAAAACTTCTAAAAAAAGGAGGAAGAATAGCAGTTATTACTTTTCACTCCTTAGAAGACCGAATAGTTAAAAATATTTTTAAAGAATATAGTGAGGTTAATGATATAGTTAAAGGTTTACCGGAAATACCCGATGAATATAAGCCTCTAATTAAAATAGTCAATAAAAAGCCAATATTACCAAGTAAGGAAGAGTTAGAAGAAAATTCACGTAGTAAAAGTGCTAAATTAAGAGTAATTGAAAGGATGTAGATTATGAGCAAACAAAAAGGAAAAAAGATAAAATTATTTAAAGGGGAAAAGCTAATATATTTTCTTTTTGCTGTTTTACTTATTGCTACGCCTTTAATTAGTGTTTTTACCAAAGCAATGCTTTCTCAAACTAATATTGAGCTGGAACAAGTTAAAGAAAAGATTGAAACTCAATCTGGAATTAATGAAAGTTTAAATATGAAAATCAATGAACTAGCTTCCTTAGATAAATTACAACAAGTTGCAACTGAGCAAGGTTTGTCATATAATAATGATAATATTAAAGTGATTACTGAATAGCTTGCAAAGGAGAACATTATGAAACGAAAAAAGAACAATACAATTAAAATAAATAAGTTTTTTATTTTAGGTATTGTTCTTTTATTTATTTTAATAATTTACCGAATTGTATATGTGGCAACAAGTAAAAATGTCGATGGAATAAATTTAACAACTTTTGCTAATAATCGTAATACGGCGAAAGAAACTTTATATGCTAATAGAGGAACAATTTATGATATTAATGGGGAAATTTTAGCCCAGAGTGTTAATTCTTATACCGTTATTGCTTACTTATCTGAAAAAAGAACAACCAATCCTGATAATCCTCAACACGTAGTAGATAAAGATAAAACTGCAGAAGCTTTAGCACCATTAATTAATATGAGTAAAGAACAAATTTTAGAGTTATTAAATAAAGATGCGTATCAAGTAGAATTAGGTCCTGGTGGTAGAGGTATAACCGAACTATTAAAAAGCCAAATTGAAGATTTAGAATTACCAGGAATAAGTTTTATTTCTTCAACTAAACGTTATTATAAAATGGGTGCATTTGCTCCTTATATCATTGGTTATGCTAAAGCTGATGAAGATGGTGAAATAAAAGGGGAAATGGGTATTGAAGAATATTATAATGATATTTTAAAAGGGGAAGATGGCTATACCGAATATCAAAAAGATATTAATGGGTACCAAATGCCTAATACTAAACCTATTATTGAAGAACCAGTTTCTGGTAAAGATATTTATTTAACCATCGATAACAATATTCAAATCTTACTGGAAAATTCCATTAATGAATTAATGAAAAATTACCAAGCTGAGTGGTTAACCTTAACAGTAGCTGATGCCAAAACGGGAGCTATCGTCGCTACAGCTTCTAGTCCAACTTTTAATTTAAATACTTTAGAAAATATTCAAAGTTATATAAGTCCTTTAGTTTCCTATACTTATGAACCCGGAAGTACCATGAAAGTCTTTTCTTTTATGGCTGCTATGGAAAATGGTGTCTATAATGGTAGTGATACCTATATGTCTGGAACCATAAATGTTGGTGATGATAAAGTTGTAGACTTTAATGGCGGTGTAGGTTGGGGAAGAATAAGTTTTGATTTAGGATTTGCTTATTCTTCAAATACAGCTGCTACTAATTTAGCTTTTAAATTAGGAAGAGAAAAATTAAAAGAGTTTTATACCCGTTTAGGTTTTGGTGAACCAACTGGTCTTACTTTACCCAAAGAAGCTTCTGGCCAAATTAATTTTAAATACGATATTGAACTAGCTAATGCGGCCTTTGGTCAAGGTATTCTAGTTACGCCAATTCAAATGATTCAGGGATTAACGAGTGTTGCTAATGATGGTGTTATGTTAAAACCTTATATAGTTGATAAAATTGTTGATTCTAAAACAGGAAAAGTAATTGAAAGCCATAAAAAGACGGAAGTTGCTACGGTAGCTAGTAAAGAAACAACTAATAAATTAAAAGATTTAATGTATGATGTTGTTTATAGTGGTCTTACTGATGCCAAATATTACCAAGCTAATAATATTACTTTAATTGGTAAAACCGGAACTGCCCAAATAGCTTCTCCTACTGGAGGCTACTTAACGGGTGAGTATGATTATATCCGTTCTTTTTCCGGAATTTTCCCTAAAGATAATCCCCAATATATTTTATATATAGCAACGAAAAAATTTGTTGGACCAATTTCTCAAGTAGCTGGTCTTGTTAAAAGTGTAGTTGAAGAAGTAGCTAAATATAAAAATATAACTGAAACTGAAAGTGCTTTAGATAGTAGTAAAATTATTAATTTAACGAATTATATAAGTAAAGATGTAAGTAGTACTGTAGATGAATTAAATAATTTAGGATTAGTACCAATTGTTTTAGGTAATGGAGATAAAGTAGTTAATCAATATCCTTTAAAAAATACAGTACTAGTTTCTGGAAATAAAGTATTTATTTTAACTAATGAAAATACTTATACTATGCCTGATGTTACTAATTGGTCACGTAATGATATAGTTAATTTATGTAAAATGATTGGACTTCCTTTTGAAGTAAATGGTTATGGAAAAGTAGTATCTACTTCTTTACCTCCAGCTTCTCCAATTGATTTAAATGTTCCTTTAGTAGTTAATCTTGGCTAAAAATAGAAATTATGATAAGATAAAGCGCAGGTGATTTTTATGTTTGTCGATAACATTGAAATAAAAGTAATAGCTGGAAAAGGTGGCGATGGTTGCACCTCTTTTCGTCGGGAAAAATGTATTCCTTTAGGAGGACCTGATGGTGGTAATGGCGGCAAGGGTAGTGACATTATTTTCAAAGTTGATAAAGGTTTAAAAACATTAGTAGATTTAAGATATAATAAATTAATTAAAGGTCAAAAAGGGGTCAATGGTAAAGGTAGTAATAAGCATGGAGCCAATGCCGAAGATGTTACCATCAAAGTACCGCAAGGAACAACAATAACTGATGCTGATACGGGCCTTGTTTTAGTCGATTTAGTCGAAGATGCACAAGAGTTTATTGTGGCTCATGGCGGCCGAGGAGGAAGAGGAAATAAAGCTTTTGCGACCCAAAGTGAACCTGCTCCTAAGTTTTCTGAATATGGTGAACCAGGAGAAGAAAGAATTTTAAAATGTGAATTAAAAGTTTTAGCTGATGTTGGTTTAATCGGTCTTCCCAGTGTCGGAAAAAGTTCAATTCTTGCCCGTGTTAGTGCAGCTAGTCCTAAAATAGCAGCGTATCACTTTACTACTTTAGCACCTAATTTAGGGGTAGTTAAAATGTATGATAAATCATTTGTTCTAGCAGACTTACCCGGACTTATTGAAAATGCTAGTAAAGGTGCGGGATTAGGAAAAGACTTTTTACGTCATGCCATGCGTACAAAACTTCTAGCCCATGTAATCGATATGGGAGCTTTTGAAGGACGTGACCCTCTTAATGATTACGAAATTATTCGTAAAGAAATCGAAAATTACAGTCCTAAACTAGCTCAAAAAGAAGAAGTTATAATTGCTAATAAAATGGATTTAGAAAATGCTTCTGCTAACTTAGAACGCTTTCAAAAAAAATATCCTCATAAAACTATAATTGAAATAAGTGCAGCTTTAGGAGAAGGTTTAGACAATTTAATTACTAAACTATTAGAAAAAGTAGAAAGTATTAAAGATAGTTCTTTATATGATGAAAAAGATTATGAAAGTTATATAGTTTATAAATTCCAAAATGAAAAACCTTATACAATTACTAATGATAATGGTGTCTGGGTTTTAAAAGGTGCTGAGATTGAAAGACTTTTTAAAATGACTAAGTTTACCGAAGATGAAGCTGTTTTACGTTTTGCGCGTAAGTTACGTGGTATGGGAGTAGAAGAAGAACTAGAAAAAGCTGGAGCAAAACGTGGCGATGAAGTTCAAATCTTAGATTATATCTTTGAATTTAAAGAGTAAATGGAGAAAAACATGGAACATTATTTTACCAATAACGAAGATTTAAAAAGTGAAATTAGATATATTAAATATAATTATGGTGATACTAGCTTAACTTTAGCAAGTGATAATGGTGTTTTTGCTAAAGATAAAATTGATTATGGTAGTAAGTTTTTAATAGAAACATTTTTAAAAACATCTTTAATTAAAAAAGGAGATTTTCTGGATTTAGGTTGCGGCTATGGATTTATTGGTCTTACTTTAAAAAAGATGTTAGATGTTAATATGACTATGGTTGATGTTAATAAAAGAGCTATTCATTTAACTAAAATGAATTTAAAAAGTAATAATCTTGTCGCAACAGTTTATTTAAGTGATGGCTTTACTAATATTACTGATAACTTTGATGTTATTATCACTAATCCTCCTATTAGAGTTGGTAAAGATATTTTATTAAGATTACTTCTTGATAGTGTTAGTCACTTAAAAGATAAAGGGGAGCTTTGGTTTGTTATTAGAAAAGACCAGGGTGCTAAAAGTGTTATGAAAATCTTAGCTGAAAAATATACATGTGCAGTAGTAGCTAAAAGCAAAGGCTTTTATATTATCAAGGTCACAAATTGATGACGTTTTTAGACTAGTGCATTAATATTAATGATAGGAATTACATAGTAATTTCTTTTTTTGTCAAATTGATGTCAATTTTTTAAATAGATTTTTAAAAAGTTTGTTTTTTTATGTCAGAATTTCTAAAACTTATTGACATTACTGGATAATGTTGGTAGAATTTTAAATTGGTGACGTATTGTTTTTTCTAGGACAATTAACACTTTTAAAAATTAAAAAATTTATAGGCAATAGGGGTGAAACAGTGGCATTTAAATTAGCAAAATTTGGAGACCATAGAGAAAGAAGAACTTTCTCTAGAACAAAAAACACCTTAGAATTAACTGACTTACTAGAAATTCAAAAAAAATCATTTAATTGGTTTTTAGAAGAGGGAATAAGAGAGATATTTGATGACTTATTTCCAGTTGAAAGTTTTACCGGTAATATCTCATTAGAATTTGGAGATTATTCTTTTGATGAGCCAAGATATTCTATTAAAGAGGCCAAAGAAAGAATGGTAAACTATGCTGCACCTTTAAAGGTACAAGCCCGTTTATTTATCCATGAAACAGGCGAAGTTAAAGAACAAGAAATCTTCTTAGGAGATTTACCTATGATGACTGATGCGGGAACTTTCATTATTAATGGAGCAGAACGTGTTATTACATCACAACTTGTTCGTAGTCCATCTATTTATTTCAAAAGAGAAATAGATAAAAATGGTCGTCCAGTTATTTCTGGCGAAGTTATTCCTAATAAAGGTACTTGGTTAGAATATGAACTTGATGCAAGAGATGTTTTATATGTTCGTATTGATAGAACGCGTAAGGTAACAATTACTACTTTCTTACGTGCTTTAGGTCTATCTAATGATGAAGATATAATCTCTGTTTTTGGTGATGACCAATATATTAAAAATACTCTAGAAAAAGATAGTACTAAAAATACTGATGAAGCTTTAATTGAAATATATGAAAAATTAAGACCAGGTGAACCTGCTACTTTAGATAGTGCAAAAAACCAACTTATTACGAGATTTTTTGATAAATTTAGATATGATTTAGCTAAAGTAGGTCGTTATAAATTTAATAAAAAATTAAATATTCTTGACCGTCTTTTAGGTTGTACAATTGCTGAAGATATTAAAGATGGTAAAAAAGTTGTTGCTACTAAAGGAACAGTTATTACTAAAGAAATATTGGAACAAGTTCGTCCAATTTTTGAAGCTGGCTTTAATTTAAAAGAAACAATTATTAATGAAGAATTAGATGAATATAATAAAATTCAAGAAATGCTTGTTTACGATAAAGCTGATAAAGAAAAGATTGTTAAAATTATTGGTAATGATCAAAGTATTTTAGAAAAACGTTTAACTATTTCTGATGTTTATGCTTCTATATCTTATTATATAAATTTATTACATGGTATTGGTAATATCGATGAAATTGACCATTTAGGTAATCGTCGTGTTCGTCAAGTTGGTGAATTAATTCAAAATCAATTCCGTGTTGGTATGAGCCGTATGGAAAGAGTTATTCGTGAACGTATGACAACGCAAGAAATTGAGACTGTGACACCAAAGACTTTAATTAATATTCGTCCTGTTACAGCAGCTTTAAAAGAATTCTTTGGGTCATCTCAACTTTCTAAGTTCATGGACCAAATCAACCCAATTGCTGAACTTACTGATAAAAGACGTTTATCTTCTTTAGGACCAGGTGGATTATCTCGTGACCGTGCTGGTATGGAAGTTAGAGATGTTAATGCATCTCACTATGGTCGTTTATGTCCAATTGAATCTCCAGAAGGTCAAAATATCGGACTTATTACATCTTTATCATCATATGCCAAGATTAATGAATATGGTTTCATTATGACGCCATATCGTAAAGTTGAAAATGGTCATGTTACCGATGAAGTTGCTTATCTTACAGCTGATGAAGAAAATGATTACTATATTTCTCAAGCTACTTTAAATATTGATGATGATAATAATATTGTTGATGACCAAGTTATTGCTCGTTTAAACGGCGATACAGTTATGGTTAAAAGTAATAAAGTAAATTATATCGATGTTGCTCCTTCTCAAGTTGTCTCTATTACAACTAGTTGTATTCCTTTCTTAGACCACGATGACGCCACTCGTGCTCTAATGGGTGCCAACATGCAACGTCAAGCAGTTCCTCTTTTAAAAACTGAAGCACCAATTGTAGCAACAGGTGTTGAATATATCGCTGCTCGTGATTCAGGTTCAACTGTTGTAGCAAAAGCTGATGGTGTAGTAGAATATGCTGATAGTAAAAAGATTGTTGTTAAAAATGCCAAAGGTAAAGATACATATTATTTAGCTAATTTTGAACGTAGTAATGCTTCTACTTGTGTTAATCATCGTCCAATTGTTAAAAAGGGTGATGCTATTCATCGTGGCGAAGTTATTGCTGATGGTCCATCAACAGAAAAAGGTGAACTTGCTTTAGGTAAGAACATGACTGTTGCTTTCATGACATTTAATGGTTATAACTATGAAGATGCTGTTATTTTAAATGAAAGATTAGTTAAAGATGATGTTTATACTTCAATTCATATTGAACAAACGGATATTGACTGCCGTGATACTAAATTAGGACCAGAGGAAATCACTCGTGATATTCCAAATGTTTCTGAAGAAGCACGTAAAAATCTTGATGAAAGTGGTATTGTTCGTATTGGTACCGAAGTTCATGAAGGCGATATCCTAGTTGGTAAAGTAACTCCTAAAGGAGTACAAGAACTTACTAGTGAAGAAAAATTATTACATGCAATCTTTGGTGAAAAAACTCGTGAAGTTCGTGATACATCTTTACGTGTAAAACATGGAGAAGATGGTATTGTTCATGATATTAAAGTTTATACTAAAGAAAATAGTGATGAACTACCTCCAGGAGTTTCTAAAGTTATTCGTGTTTATATCGTCCAAAAACGTAAAATTCAAGTCGGCGATAAGATGTCAGGACGTCATGGTAATAAAGGTGTTATCTCTCTAGTTTTACCAGAAGAAGATATGCCATACTTACCAGATGGTACTCCAGTTGATGTTATCTTAAATCCATTAGGTGTTCCATCTCGTATGAACATTGGGCAAATCTTAGAGTTACATTTAGGTATGGCTGGTAAAAAGATTGGTACCCATTATGCTACGCCAGTATTTGATGGTGCTAGTATCGATGATATTAAAGAACAAATGAAAGAAGCCGGTATGGATGACGATGGCAAAACAATCTTATATAATGGTCGTACCGGAGAACCTTTTGAAAACCGTGTATCTGTTGGTGTTATGTACATGATTAAATTACACCACATGGTTGATGATAAATTACATGCGCGTGCTACTGGACCATATTCTTTAGTTACGCAACAACCTTTAGGTGGTAAAGCCCAATTTGGTGGTCAAAGATTTGGAGAAATGGAAGTTTGGGCCTTATATGCTTATGGTGCTGCTCATGTCTTACAAGAAATCTTAACTATCAAATCTGATGATGTTGTTGGTCGTGTTAAAGTTTATGAAGCTTTAGTTAAAGGTAAGCCAGTAAGTCAAGCCGGGGTTCCTGAAAGCTTTAGAGTATTAATTAAAGAATTCCAAGCTTTAGGACTTGATATTCAAATTCTTGATACCGATGATAATCTTCTAGATTTAAAAACTATTGAAAACGAAGAAGAAAGTGAAGAAACTATTCGCGTAGATGAAATTGAAAATATCAAACAAGAAGAGGAGCCAGAACCAGAAGAACAATTAGATGAAGAACCTTTTGAAGATGAAGAAGATGATTTTGAACCTGATTTAGATGATTTAGAATTCCCTGGGGAAGAGGAAGAAAAGGAAGAAGGTGAAATGTAATGATAGAAGTAAATAGATTTAAAGGAATTAAAATTGGTATAGCCTCTCCAGAAAAAATTCGTAGTTGGTCTTATGGAGAAGTAAAAAAACCAGAAACTATTAACTATCGTACATTAAAACCAGAAAGAGATGGACTTTTCTGTGAAAAAATCTTTGGACCTACAAAAGATTATGAGTGTTCTTGTGGAAAATATAAAAGATTACGTTATAAAAACGTTGTTTGTGACCGTTGTGGAGTAGAAGTAACTCGTTCTAAAGTCCGTCGTGAACGTATGGGCCATATTGAGCTTGCTTCTCCTTGCTCACATATTTGGTTTTTTAAAGGTGTTCCTTCTAAAATGGGTTTAGTTTTAGACATGTCGCCAAGAGATTTAGAGGAAGTATTATACTTTGTTAGTTATGTCGTAATTGACCCAGGAAATGCTCCTTTAGAGAAAAAACAAATTTTATCTGATAAAGAATATCGTAGTTATTATGAAAAATATGGTAATGGCTTTACAGTAGGTATGGGAGCTGAGGCTATTAAGAAACTACTTGCTGATGTCGATATTGATAAAGAAGTAGCTGATTTAAGAAAAGAATTAGAAAATACCCAAGGTCAAAAAAGAATTCGTCTTGTTAAACGTCTTGATTGCTTAGTAGCTTTCCAAGAAAGTAATAATAAACCAGAGTGGATGGTATTAGATGTTTTACCAGTAATCCCTCCTGAGCTTCGTCCAATGATTCAACTTGATGGTGGACGTTTTGCCACAAGTGATTTAAATGATTTATATCGTCGTATCATTAACCGTAATAATCGTTTAAAGAAACTATTAGAATTAGGAGCTCCTACTATTATTGTTCAAAATGAAAAACGTATGCTTCAAGAAGCTGTAGATTCATTATTTGATAATGGTCGAAGAGGAAGAAGTGTAACAGCTGCTGGTAATAGAGCTTTAAAATCATTATCTAGTATGTTAAAAGGTAAACAAGGACGTTTCCGTCAAAACTTACTTGGTAAACGTGTTGACTATTCTGGTCGTTCTGTTATCGTTGTTGGTCCATCTTTAAAGATGTATCAATGTGGTATTCCTAAAGAAATGGCTCTTGAATTATTTAAACCGCATGTTATTCATGGTCTTGTTGAACGTGACTTAGCTCATAATATTAAGGGTGCTAAAAAGTTAATTGATAATCGTGATGAGTGTGTATGGGATATTGTTGAAGATGTTATAACTGAACATCCCGTAATGTTAAACCGTGCCCCAACTCTACATAGACTTGGTATTCAAGCTTTCGAACCAGTTTTAGTAGGTGGTAAAGCAATTCGTTTACACCCATTAGTTTGTACGGCTTTCAACGCTGACTTCGATGGAGACCAAATGGCTGTTCACGTTCCTTTATCTGAAGAAGCAAAAGCCGAAGCGCGTATCTTAATGTTAGGTGCTAATAACATTTTAAGTCCAAAAGATGGAAAACCAATTGTTACACCATCTCAGGATATGGTATTAGGAAACTATTATATAACTATTGAAGATGCCGATTTACCAAATGAAGGTAAAGTTTATAAAAATGCTAATGAAGCTTTAATGGCTTATGAAAGAAAAGAAATATCTTTACATACAAGAATAGCTGTTCCAACTTCATCATTTAAACATAAATTATTTACCGATGAACAAAGACAAAAATATCTTGTTACAACAGCTGGTAAATTAATCTTTAATGAAATATTACCTGATTCTTTCCCATATATTAACGAAGGAACAGATGCAAATATTGAAGGTATTACTCCTAATAAATATTTCTTAGAAATGGGTACTGATATTAAAGCAGCGATTAAAGAAATGCCTTTAGTAAATCCATTTGTTAAGAAAACCCTAGAAAAAATTATTGCGCAGGTATTTAAACGTTATAAAACAACAGAAACTTCTATAATGCTTGATAAATTAAAAGATTTAGGATTTAAATATTCAACTATTGCTGGTATCACTGTTTCCATGAGTGACGTTGTAACTAGTAATGAAAAAGAAGAAATTATTAATGAAGCGCAAGCTACAGTTGATAAAGTAAATAAACAATTCCAAAGAGGTTTAATTACGGAAGAAGAACGTTATAATAATGTAATTCAAATTTGGAATAATACTAAAGATAAAGTTGAAGCTGAACTTAAAAAGATTAGTGAAGGTAACCATAAAAATCCAATATTTATGATGATGAATTCTGGAGCTCGTGGTAATGCTGGAAACTTTACCCAACTTGCTGGTATGCGTGGATGTATGGCTAAACCAAATGGTGAACCAGTAGAAATTCCAATTAAGTCATGCTTCATGGAAGGACTTTCTGTATCAGAATTCTTCTTATCAACCCATGGTGCTCGTAAAGGTTCTGCCGATACAGCTTTACGTACTGCCGATTCTGGTTACTTAACAAGACGTCTTGTTGATGTTGCTCAAGATATCATAGTACGTGAAGAAGATTGTGGTTGCTTAACTGGTGTTGAAGTTAGTGATTTTGTTGATTCTAAAAATAACACAATTATTGAACCTCTTGCTGAACGTATTTTAGGTAGATTTACAGCGAAGAAAGTTATAAATCCCGAAACTAAAGAAGTAATTGTTGATAAAGATGTTATGATTACGGAAAATGATGTAGCTAAAATTGAAAAAGCCGGTATTAAAACGGTTGAAATTAGAAGTATTCTAACTTGTAAAACCGAAAACGGTGTTTGTCAACATTGTTACGGTCGTAACCTAGCTACTGGTAATTTAGTCGAAACTGGGGAAGCTGTTGGTATTATGGCTGCTCAATCAATTGGTGAACCAGGTACTCAGCTTACAATGCGTACTTTCCACTCAGGCGGTGTTGCTCATGGTGGAGATGCCGATATTACTCAAGGTCTTCCAAGAGTTGAAGAACTATTCGAAGCGCGTAATCCAAAAGCTAAATCCACTATTGCGGAAATTAATGGTAAAGTATCTTTAATTGAAGAAACAAATGGTAAATATAAGATTGTTGTTGAAAATGATGTGGAAGCTCGTGAACACGTAACTAATTATGGAGCCAAACTTCGTGTTAGTTTAAATGATACAGTAGAAGCAGGGGATAAGTTAACAGAAGGAGCTATTTCTCCAAAAGAATTACTTGCTGTTACTGACCCTATTACAGCTCAACAATACATCTTAAAAGAAATCCAAAAAGTTTATAAATCTCAAGGTGTTGATATTTCTGATAAACACGTTGAAATTATTGCGCGCCGTATGATTAATAAAATGCGTATTATTGATGAAGGTGATACAGACTTCGTTGCAGGTTTAACAGTATCTCTAAGAGAATTTACCGAAGGAAATAAACCGGTAATCTTAAGAGGTGGAGTTCCTGCTACTGGTCGTCCTATAATGTTAGGTATTACTAAATCATCACTTGAAACAGATTCTTTCTTATCTGCTGCCTCTTTCCAAGAAACTACTCGTGTTTTAACAGATGCTGCTATTAAAGGTAAGACAGATATGTTAAGAGGATTAAAAGAAAACGTTATTATTGGTAAATTAATCCCAGCTGGAACTGGTTCTAAACAATATAGTGATATTCAAATTGAACTTGAAAAAGAGTTTATGAGTGATGAACCAAGCGAAATGTTAGAAGAACAATTTATTGATGATAATGAAGATGAAATTGCTGAATAAATAAGAAATGGACACTAAATTAATTAGTGTTTTTTTCATGCAAAAATGTCAACCAAAAACTTTCTGCTTTACAATAAACCGGGGGGGG